>JAOARW010000094.1 GCA_025210475.1 Carboxylicivirga sp.
CCACCCATTTGAAGAACCCCCAAATAACAACCTCAAAGTAATACAAGGGACTTTGTTTTAAAATATGGGTTTTAAACTCACCTAAGCCGCATGGTTATTGAATGTATTTTAATTGTAATGATTATTTAGGACGCTATTGATTACAAATCTGCCTTTATGAAGATATACAATCAAAAAAATATACTTTCAAGCCAATACATTGGCCAAACTCACATACTATTACTTATTACCTAAAGCCATTTGATTTTGATTCTACAAATAGTTTAGTCTGCCGAAATACAATTATCCAACTGCTACCTGCTCATTTACGACATCTGATTCTATCAATCCATCTCTTAAACGAATGATTCGGTGAGCATGTTGAGCAATATCCTCTTCGTGTGTCACCAAAATAATGGTATTACCCTGCTGATGAATCTCATCAAACAATCGCATGATATCTACAGATGTTTTTGAATCAAGGTTACCAGTCGGCTCATCGGCCAGTATAATGGATGGATTATTTACCAAAGCCCTTGCAACAGCAACTCTCTGACGCTGCCCACCTGACATTTCATTGGGACGGTGGTTCATGCGATCTTCAAGCCCAACGCTCTCCATAACTGCTTTACCTCGTTTCTCTCTTTCCTGTTTTGAAACTCCTGCATAAATAAGCGGTAGAATGGCATTCTCGAGCGCTGTATAACGTGGTAAAAGGTTGAACGTTTGAAATACAAAGCCAATCTCCTTGTTTCTGATTTCGGCCAGGGCATCATCTGTTAAACGACTCACATCGGTACCATTCAACACATACTTCCCTCCTGTTGGTGTATCAAGTGCTCCGATAATATTCATCAAAGTTGACTTACCAGAACCCGAAGGCCCCATAATGGCTACATATTCACCTTTTTGAATCGATAAATCAATACCTTGCAGAGCTTTAACTACCTCAGCCCCCACGTAGTAAAATTTCTTGATGTCAGCAATCTCAATAATCTGGTTATTCATTCGTTTGGTTTATTTAGTTATCGAATCGTTCATTAGGAAGTGCTCTGAAATGAAATACATTTTTTACGATGCAAAACAAATATAATCTTTTAAGATTGTAATCATCAATATCTCACAATGAAATGTTGTTTTTGACATTCGCGCTTAAAAAAGAGTATACCTAGTTGGAATAAATCAACCGAGACCGTCACTTGCGGATGCTTACAAATAATATCCCAGGCCTCACTCATACCCTTCGACCAATGTATATCATCAAAAACAAACACTGTTTCGTTTCTTACTTTACTCAAACAGGTATTAAAATAATCGAGTGTAGCCTGTTTTTGATGATTACCATCAAAAAAAACAAAATCCAAATGATCATACTGAGCAACAATACCCGGTAATACATCGCGGAAATTACCAACCACCTGCTCAATATTGTCGCATTTAGCCTTGTTGAACATGGCTTTGGCCACATTCGCAGTTTCACTGCAACCTTCAATACTTAATACTGGTCGCCCCTTATCTGATAAAGCAAAGTAAAGCGTACTGATACCGATTGAAGTTCCCAGTTCTAAAACACTCTCTGGTTTCGCTGATTGAATTAAGCAGAATAGCAATTCCCCATATTTGGGTGAGATGGATGACTTACGAACTAAGTCAGATACCTTGCGTTGTTTATTATTAAAGGTGGTACTGCCCGCTCCATAATCCGTCATTTGAATTTCCTGATCTGATTGTACCAGCTCTTTTCTTATCTCCATAATCGCATCAAAAGCATAGTAGCTGTGCTTGCTGTAAAAAACTTCCCTTACCAGATTAAAAACAAAAGGACTGTGCAAACCATACCCTTTGGCATGTTTAGCCTTTAATATATAATTGATATAACT
This sequence comes from Carboxylicivirga sp., assembly GCA_025210475.1. Classification (GTDB taxonomy): domain Bacteria; phylum Bacteroidota; class Bacteroidia; order Bacteroidales; family Marinilabiliaceae; genus Carboxylicivirga. Next base: position 1,860 of record JAOARW010000094.1, read on the forward strand.
CCGTATCTGAAAAAAATTCACCTCGATTTAATTTTTTATATAAACATGTTACAGCACTTAAATACAGAAAGCACTTATCTTTGAGCCAAACTAAAAATTATATGGCGAAAGGCAAAGGTAAGAAGCAAAATAGTGGATCGGCCGGACAAAACCGAAAAAAAACAGAAGATTTCCTTATTCAGAATAAAAATAAACCGGGAGTTCTGGAAACCGCTTCGGGCTTGCAATATGAAATAATTAAGGAAACACAAGGCCCCAAACCTAAACACAACTCAATGGTTAAGGTACATCAACGTGTCATGCTGCTTGGTGGAAAGGTTTTGGACGATACCTATAAAGATGCTACGCCATTAGAATTTAGCCTTGATGAAACCATCGAAGGTTATACCGAAGGGCTTCAAATGATGTCGGTTGGAAGCCGCTACCGATTTTTCATTCCTCCGGAGCTTGGCTGGGGTAAAAAAGGCTCAGGCGGACGAATTGGCCCTTATGCCCTGACAATTTTCGACGTGGCCCTTCTGGATATTATTGAATAAAAAACTTTTGCTTTTTAATATCTCGTCTCCCTCCTGAAGCTCAGAAGAGAAAAGCCATGCTACCGGGCCTAGCATCAAAGATTTCTTTGGATTAAACAAGACACTTTTCAATGTTGAATTAAACACTTTGTAAAGGCAGTTGTTTAGCTTCTAGAAACAACTTACATCAGAAAGAAGTGAATGAACACCTATATTAAACAATTAATAGAAAAAATTGAGGAATCGACCCAAAAGGCCAATTTCAATTTCAGTGAAGATGATGAAAACATTGAGGTTGATAGCTCCTTTGCAACTGATTTCCTGCAAGGCAAACCCGAACGCATATCAAAAGTTGTTGGCATTGACAAGTACAACTTCCCAGGTACAAACAAGTTAAATGACCAACAGATAAATGAGTTATTACAAGCCATTGAAATATTACTAAAAGCTTATAATTGGGAATTTATGTTTCCCGAAAACCTAAGTAGTTCCGTAAAATACCAGTTTATTATTGATCATTGGGACACCAAACATGTTCACTGTCAAAAAGGATTAGTGCAGGTTGAAACCTGTAAATTTGATGAAAGCAATTGCCCGTTCCCCGGACATTGTAAAGTTTGTTACAGCTTCAAATGTAATGAAGATAAAACGCCTTCTTTGAATAAGGAAATGATCGATTTCGACAGCTTGATTCCTGAAATTAATGGCGATGATCAGGTTTCGCGAGAAGACGTTGAAAAGTTTAAAGCCCTGATCAAACAACCTAAAAATGAAAGTTTCATCACCGGCATCCACAATTATTGCGATGGCCGCTGTAAGCAATGCTCATACACCGATCGATGCAGTTCCTATGCGCTCAACAGTCAGTTTGATATGCCAAATGAGTCGGATGGTGAAGTAAATGATCAGCAGCTGAAAGTTATTTTTAAAGCGACCACCGAACTTATCGAAGAGGAATTATCTAAAAAAGGCATTGACATCACTGAAGCTTTAGCCGAGATGGATGAAATAGAAAGCCTGTCGCTGGAGAAACATTCACTTGAGAAATTAGCTGAATCATATGCCGAAAAAACAAAACGATGGCTCGAATCCAATCAAATGGAAATTGAAAGCCGCATAGTGGCCAAACCTGAAATAGGCATTCAACAAGCGTTTGAATCCATCTCCTGGTTTCAATTGTTTATCCCGGCAAAAATAAGCCGATGTGTAAGTGGTATCGCAAAAGCTGATACTTCTGAAACCGATCATTACGATGCCCATGGATCAGCAAAAATTGCATTAATCGGTATTGACGAGAGTATAAAAGCCTGGGAAACCATCATGACTTTTATTCCACAAAAAGAAGATAGTACATTAAATATACTACGACATTTGTCTAAACTAAGAAGTGAGTTGGAAAACTTTGTGCCGGAAGCCCGAAATTTTGTTCGACCTGGCTTTGATGAATAAAAAAATCTGAGAGAAGCTATTGTGGAAAATTTAAGAATTTCGAATTAATTCTGTTTGTGCATCTCTCAGACATTATCGCATAGCTATAGCGAAAATTGCCTTCCGTTGTAGGCAACCCAATGAAATCATTGGTTTTAGTTAATTTTAACCGCTGTAAAACTATTAATTTATTTCAGAGTTCAACAACCTAGTTGTAATTTTTTGTCTAAAAATCTTAATTTTTTTTGATACTTGGTAGTTTTTACATCAAAAACGACCTAATTCGCAGTGCAGAGGCTAGTTTCAGAAATATTTTAAGGTTTGTTCGATGGCCTCAAACACCTGATGCGATTCATCAAAAACCAAGCTAAAATCTTTTTTCGATTGCTTGATCATACGTTTTGCTTTTCGCTTTTTACCTTCTTTAAAAAGTAATTTACCATAGTGAAAACGTATATTACCTAAAGCTTCGTTGTTTTGATTTTGACTTTCCAGAACACGATCGTAGACAGTGTGAAGCCACTCAGTTTTCTTTTCATCCAGAAATAAACCATTGAGTTCATTGGGCAAATCTGGCGAATAAGGAGAATCATTTAAAATAGCACACCCCGTTTCTATCGCTACAGAATCCTTATTGAGTAAAACAGCCGCTTTTAACAGATAGAGCTGATTTGGTCGATAATTACTATGTAATTCATCAGCCTTAATAAAATACTCATAAGCTTCCTGGTTTTGGATATTCTTCAAATAAAGTATTCCTGCTATGCGGGCCGCATCCGATTTTTTGAGCGAATCAACATATAGTTCATAAGCCTTTTCTCCATAGGGAATTCCCTTACGTGGCAAGCCGTCAAACAAATAGGTAACTGCCAAACTATAATTTGTTAAGGCATTATTTGCATTAGCTTGCAAGGATTTTAAGAACCAGTTTTGTGCTTCAAAATAGTTCTGATGTAGCGACTGGTAATATCCCAGAGCATACAAGGTTTTATCATCAAACAGACCTTGTTCATAGGCCTGTAAGTAATAGTCGTTGCTTTTATTTAGCAATACCTCAGAACGCTCGCCCCAACTATCACCAAAATCGTAATAAACCTGATTATAGTAATCTCCCAAGGCTTTCTTTATTCGAAAATCATCTGGATACAACTGTTCCAGATCAAGTAACACACTATCTATTACAAATGAAAAAGGCGTATCTCCGTACGGTTCCTGTACTCTCAATTGCTCTATCGACTCGCCTTTTCGCAGATCGATAAATGAGAACTTTCGATGTTTATAGCTGTGCCAGTAATAATTCATGGCCAACTCAGTTTTCGTTAATACCGCATCTACAACCGTGTCGGGCTGTTGAGACAAATACTCAAAAGCACTTAAATACTGTCTTTTTTCAATTAAGGAATCGACCAACTCCTGTGCATTGACTGACTTTTGACCTGCAAGAATAAAACAACTCGTAATTAATGCAATGTATAATTTCCTATAACCCAAATCGATATTGTAAACCTGTTATTACCTGTGTTCGCGAGCCAAGAATGCCTATTTCAGCTCTGACAGCCCAATTTTTATTGTATTGATATTGCGAACCAACAATAAAATTCCACATTTTTTTCTGTCGCTTGTCCAGGCCATATTGCACTGTCTCGGCCCTCGATGCCCCATCCAGGGCACTACCCGCAACACTCAATGCTTTATTGGCAGCTGCATATTTTGCAATATTTACCGGATCAGTCTTTTCTCCTAGCGATAAACCGTCCCACCATTCATTAACGGCGATTTGCCCGGCCGATATTTTTTCCATGGCTCCCTCCAGTTGTTCATCAAAATTAGGCAAAATTTCATCGATTCCTAATGAGCCCGACGTACCTGTTTCCATTTTAACTCTGAAGCCGCCTACCCACACAGCCAGGCTCTGTCCCGGATGACCAAACTGAAAATTTTTTCCAAAACGTGGTCCAAAAACAAAAACTTTAGCCGGCTTATCCAACTCCGGAATATCACTCCAACTCCAATTCATATCAAAAGCCGCAAAACCGCCGGCCACCCCCATGGTTGGTGTTAATCCAAAGCCGTAGGTAGTTGCTTCAAAGTTGGCTGTTGTTTTAAAATCCATTGCTTTTACCCAATCCCACTGGAATCCTAAATCGGGATCGATGGAAAAATCACCCGGTACATAAATCCCGAAATCAACATTGGTTTTATTATTGGAACGGGCGAAAATACCATAGACATTCAAAAAGGGGAAGACCCAAAGGTCAGGCCGTACATTCAGTCCGCTGGTTTGCGCCGTTGCCTTATTAAAGCGAACAATTTCATCCAAATCGAACATCGTTCCATTATTAAAACCAACCATTAACTCACTAATCTGAATCTCCGATTTTTGATAAATATACTGCGAGCTAAATCCTGCTGAATAAGGCAAATCAAACCCAAGCTGGCTAACTTTCTCTCCCCATATTGGCAAAAGATAAGGATAAGAACTGTGCTTAAGACTATCAATCTTTTCATTCTTTTTTTCACCAACCACCTTATTACTGAAAATTTGTGCTGACAATCCTGTGCTCAATATCAGAATTAAGCCTGATAAAAGTATTTTTCTCATTTCTTTCATTTTATTTTCCATCGAATGCCCGTAAAAAAATCATCACATTCGAATACAATCGTACTACTACAATATAATACAAAAAGAGTTTTTCTTCTTCTTTTCATCAAGTTATTTGTCTACAAATAATTAGCATATAAATAAATCTTCTCTATAAATTAATAAATGAATGTTGATTTTTTGAACAAAATGATTGAAATTTATTATCCCAGACAATTTTACCAATCAGTTATCAATACAAAAGCCCCATTTTTAATGGGCATTACAAGTATTTTTTAAAATTCTCCTAATCACTTAATGTTTTACTTTTAACTAATTTATTATGAGAAAATTATTTTTACTGAGTGCGATTCTAATTCTATGTGCATCAATTGGCGCTCAAAAAAACAAGAAACCCAACATTCTGGTTATCTGGGGCGATGATGTAGGCCGTTCAAATATTAGTGCTTACACCATGGGAATGATGGGATATAAAACGCCCAACATCGATCGCATTGCCGACGAAGGAATGATATTTACAGATTATTATGGAGAACAAAGTTGTACGGCCGGACGATCAAGTTTTATCATGGGTCAAAGCGTTTTCAGAACAGGTCTCTCAAAAGTTGGATTGCCGGGAGCCGAACTTGGTATGCAAGTTGAAGACCCAACCATTGCCGGTTTATTAAAAGACAGAGGCTATGCTACAGGTCAGTTTGGTAAGAATCATCTCGGCGATCGCGATGAGCACCTTCCTACCAACCATGGTTTTGATGAATTCCTGGGTAATTTGTACCACCTTAATGCAGAAGAAGAACCCGAAAATGAAGATTATCCCGGTGATATGGTTCTTGCCGATGGCACAACGTTCCGCGAAAAATTCGGTCCTCGCGGTGTCATCAAATCAAGTTCCGACGGTCCGATAAAAGACACAGGGCCTTTAACCAAAAAACGCATGGAATCAATCGATGATGAAACCGTAGCTGCGGCCATCGAATTTATTCGCCGTCAGGAAAAAGCAGGGGTGCCTTGGTTTGTTTGGTGGAGCGGTACACGCATGCACTTCAGAACCCATGTGAGCGATGCTAAAATGGCCCAAATTAAAAAACAATATCCCAACGCCGATGAATATACCTGCGGTATGCTGGAACATGATATGCACATTGGCCAATTCCTCGATTTATTGGACGAACTGGGCATAGCCGAGAATACCATTATTCACTACTCAACCGATAATGGTCCTCATTACAACACATGGCCCGATGCGGCAGCAACACCTTTCAGGGGCGAAAAAAACACCAATTGGGAAGGCGGATGGCGTGTTCCTTGCATGGTTAAATGGCCTGGCGTAGTTAAACCTGGTTCGGTCAGTAACGGAATTGTTCACCATATGGATTGGCTACCAACATTTTTAGCCGCAGCCGGAGATCGCGATATTAAAAATAAATTACTTAATGGCCACCGTTCTAAAACTTTAAACAGAGACTATAAAGTACATCTGGATGGCTATGATCTAACCGAGCACCTGAAGAATCCGGAAAATGTTCCAAGCCCAAGAAAAGAAATATTTTACTTCTCTGATGATGGCGACTTAACAGCCTTACGCTATGAACAATGGAAATTAATTTTCATGGAACAGCGTGTGGAAGCCACCTTCCAGGCTTGGATGGAACCCTTTGTTCCTTTGCGTGTCCCCCTGATTTTGAACCTTCGAAGAGATCCATACGAAAGAGCTCCGGTAACATCCAATACCTATTACGACTGGCTAATCGACAGAGCCTACCTTTTGGTTCCAGCTCAAACATATGTTGGGAATTTCCTGACTACCTTCCAGAAATATCCTCCACGTCAGAAAGCAGCCAGTTTCTCCCTTGATCAGGTAATGGAGAAGCTGCAGACAGGCTCAGGATCTAAATAGCTACAAATAAAATAAGCATAATAAAAGAGTGCATCCGGGTAATTAACTATCCGGCTGCACTTTTTTGAATCGCAAAACAACTACTATTTCTTCAAGAAGCACTTTATGAATGGATTAGAAACAATTAAAGAACTTAACCAAAGAATCAACAGCTCCATCATTGGTCAGGCGCCTTTGGTTAATAAATTATTGATAGGACTTATTGCCGATGGCAACCTTCTGTTGGAAGGGCTACCGGGCCTGGCCAAAACCAGAGCGGTTAAAAGCCTGGCCAAAGAACTGAATACAGGCTTAAGTCGCATACAATTTACACCGGATTTATTACCGTCTGATATTACCGGAACTGAAATATATCAGCCCGAAAGCGAGGAGAAATTTATCTTTCAGCAAGGACCGATCTTTAGCAACCTCATCCTGGCCGATGAAATCAACCGTGCCCCTGCAAAAGTTCAAGCCGCTTTACTGGAGGCCATGGAAGAACGTCAAATTTCTGTTGCCGGAAAAACACACCAGATGGAGCCATTATTTATGGTATTGGCCACCCAAAATCCGGTTGAGCAAGAAGGTACTTATCCTTTGCCGGAAGCACAAATGGATCGTTTCCTGATGAAAGTGATGATTGACTATCCGGATGTTGAATCCGAAAAAGCCATCTTAAGATTGGTCCGCGAAGAAGGCAAAGCCAAGAAACCAGCGCAACAACCCATTGATCCAGAAGTAATTTTCGCCGCACGCGAAGAAGTGAAAAACATTGAAGTATCCGAAGCGGCGGAACAATACATTGTTGATTTGATCAATGCCACACGCTATCCGGATCAATACAGTGATAAGCTGAAAGAATGGATCGCCTTTGGTGCCAGCCCCCGAGGTACAATTGCCTTGGAAAAATGCAGCCGTGTAATGGCCTGGCTCAACGATCGCAATTATGTTACTTCGGATGATATTCGTGCTGTCGTTCACGATGTTTTGCGTCACCGTTTGATATTAAGCTACGAAGCCAATGCCGATGGTATTTCTGCCGATCGTGTTATTGATGAATTATTAAAGTGTGTAGCCATTTAGCTGAATTTGAATCGATATATTAAAACAAAATAGAGAGCTATTGTATGCATCGCTATCAGCCACCAGCTATTAGCTTATAGGAATTAATCTAAACCGATCAAAATTAAAACATCAATCATAAATCAACCTTCTAAAATGTCAAACCACACTTCTGTTACACTCCGATCGCTGCTCAAATGGGAACACCTGATACTGGGCACCGACATCGTGCCAAAACAACGGGTCAGCTCCATACTAGCCGGCAAGCATTACAGTATGATGCGCGGTCGCGGACTCGATTTTGAGGAGGTACGTCATTATGTGCCGGGCGACGATATCCGTAACATTGACTGGAAAGTAACTGCCCGAACGAGAAAACCCCATACCAAGGTTTTTAACGAGGAGAAAGAACGACCCGCATTGGTAGTGGTTGATCAGACTTCCTTTTTGCGCTTTGGATCGGCGCAATACCTTAAATCAGTAATGGCGGCAGAAGCCGCAGCCTTGGCAGCTTTTCGAACCACCAAGAAGGGAGATCGTTGTGGCGGACTCGTTTTTAGCGACGATAACATCGAATGGTTTCCTCCCAAACGCAGTCGCAATGCCATCTTGCAATTATTAAAGGCGGTCAGTCAGAATAATCAGGAACTGCTTCATAAAAAAGCACTAAAAAGCAATGTTGGGCAGTTTCATCTGGCATTAAAACGAATTGCCAACTATGTAACACACGATTTTGTAATTTCCATCATCAGTGATTTTTCGCAATGCACAGCACCCGATTTTAAAATCATCAAGCAATTGGCCCATCACAACGATGTGGTATGCATTCACATTGAAGATCCTCTGGATATGATCACCACTGAAAACAACATGATCATTACCGAAGGCGCTAATCAGCTTTTCTGGCGTCGGTCGAAAGAAAAAGTGATGCTAACAGAAAAGAACAAAAATGAACAGATGCACGATCAGTTTGAGCAATTACGAAGGAAGCACCGCATTCCGGTAATTGTGCTTAACACCAGCGAGCATCTGGAGCTGCAAATTAAGAACCTATTTAAACGCCGCACTCATGCCTGAATCACCCCTGCAAAATATTATCGAACCGGATTCCATTCCATTTAGCTTTGATGCACCGGGCTGGTATGTGCTTGCATACGTATTACTGGTCATGACCATAGCATTGGTGATCTATCAAATAATTCGTTACCGCAAAAACAAATACAGGCGCGATGCTTATGCCTGGTTGTCAGCTATTGAGAACGACAACCAGCTGAATCTGCAGGAGAAAGTATTAAAAGTTAACCGGCTGCTAAAAGCTATTGCTCTTCAACTATTCAATCGCCATGAAGTTGCAAGCCTGGAAGGTGACCAATGGTTCGAATTCCTGAATCAACAACTAAAGAAAGCTTGTTTCGAACCAACTACTTACCAAAGCGTGGCAGAAGGTTTATACCATTCACAAAAACTGAGTCCCGGGGTCACACAAGCATTTATTAATCAAAGTAAACACTGGATCAACAATCATGTCATTTGAATTTGCCTACATATGGTTCTTTGCACTATTGCCGCTACCCCTTCTTGTCAGGTGGTTGCTGCCATCCTTTAAGAAAAGGCGAACAGCCATGTATCATCCCCGTTTTCAGGAAAAAGCCGAAATAACACAGGTTAAACCTTCCAAAGCAGCCTGGATATCACAACGAGCCTTTATCAATGAAATCATCCTTTGGATTATCTGGCTTTTGCTGATTGGTGCGGCTGCTCATCCACAATTAAAAGGTGAACCTGAAATGCAGGTTAAAAATGCCCGCAGTTTTTTTATCGCGGCCGATATCTCCTTCAGCATGGATACGCGCGACTGGGTGATGGACGATCAACGCTACTCGCGTTGGGAAGCGATTAAAACAATCATGGCTGATTTTATCGATGAGCGGGAAGGCGATTGTCTCGGATTAATCTTCTTTGGTTCCAATGCTTACCTTCAAAGCCCCTTAACCACCGATCTGGATTTTATCAAATGGCAACTGAATGAAACAGAAGTGGGTATGGCCGGGCAAATGACGGGCATTGGCAATGCCATTGGATATGCAACTGAATTGTTTGAAAATGATACGCTTGAAAACAAGGTACTTTTACTTTTAACCGATGGGGTAGACAGCGGCAGCGACATCTCTCCATTGGACGCCGCCAACCTGGCACAAAAAGATTCCATCACTATCTACACCTTAGGTATTGGCGATGCCCATGCTCCAAACTCAGATCTGGATGAAAAAACACTGAAGGCCATTAGCCGGATGACAAAAGGTGAATATTTTGCAGCCATCGATCCCGATGAACTGGAAAAAGCCTACGATACCTTAAACAATCTGGAACCCATTGAGTGGGAAGAACAACAGTATAAACCAGTGCTTACTTTGTATCATTACCCACTGGCACTGGCCTTGTTGATTGCACTTGTTCACCAACTATTATTGGCTTTCATTCATTTCTCTTCATCCCTTATCCACAAACAATGATGCAACAGCTCGAAGATATATTATTCCACTTTCACTTTATCCACCCTCACTGGTTTTGGGGCTTAATATCTGTGGTACTTATCCTGGCACTGGTCATATTGGCCAATCGTGAAAACAACAAATGGCAAAAACGCATTGCGCCACATTTACGATCCACCATGTTTCTGAAAGGTTCCAAAAGGGCATTATGGTTACCAATTGCAGCCTTTATTTTGGCCTGCGGTGCCTTACTCATAGCATTAGCCGGCCCTACCTGGAAGATGAAAGATATTCCACAAGGCAAGGCTTCGGCCGTTATGCTGATAGCCATGGATAATTCACACAGCATGCTGGCCGACGACATCTCCCCTAACCGATTGGAACGAGTGAAACTTAAAATACAAGATCTGCTGGATGCCAATCCGGAAACAGATGTTGGCTTATTTGCCTATGCCGGAACACCTCACATTGTTGTACCTTTTTGCAACGACTACGGAATTATCAAGCACCACATCGAAAGCTTAAATCCTCGTATGATGCCAGTTCGGGGCAGTAATATTCCACTGGCTATTCATCTGGCCGATTCATTACTTAAACGATACGAAGCCCCAAGCACATTGGTTCTGTTCACTGATAATTTAAGTCCGAACGATGCCAATACCATCGAGCAGTTTAGTGATAACAGTATTCATCAGGTTTGGATTTTTCCCCTTGGCACCGAAAAAGGTGGACAGATGCCGGGTTTTAATCGCCAAAAAGTACTGAAAGATAAGCAGGGTGCTGTTCGTCTTGCCCGGGTTGATCAAGCAGTTTTCAATCGTCTGAATAACCATCCGAAGATAAACGTGCAGCCTTTAACCCTCGATAAATCAGATATGGAACAGCTGGCGCAAGAAGTACGTCGCAACAAAAGCTTTACCCTAAGTGATGAACTGGATGATGAAGAATGGGACAATAAGGGCTGGTGGCTGATTCTGCCTGCACTAATATTGATTTTATCTTGGTTCAGAAAAGGCTGGTCCCTCTTCTGGTTGTGGACGGGCGTCCTGATCATACAAAGCTGTGCTCCCGATCAAAAACATGCCGATTGGTGGTACAACGCCGACTACAAGGCACAGTACCTGATGCAGGATAGTGCTTTTACCGAAGCAGCCGAAACATTTGAATCATTACCCCATAAAGCGATGGCTTATTTTAAGGCAGGTAATTACGATGCCGCTCTGGAAATATATTCACTGGACAGCACTTTTAATGGACAATATAACAAAGCGCTGACACTGGTTAGGCTGGGGCGTTTTGACGAAGCCCGCCAGACTTTTGAAAAGGTAATTGAACTCAACCCGGATGCCGATCTCGTCAAAGAAAGCCTGCATGAGTTGGATCAGAGAATAAAAGCCAACGATTCGTTGAATAGACAGAACCAGCCTCTTAAAGAATTAGAAACAAAAAAAGAGGAACCATTGGAAGAACGTAAAGCAAAGGGTAAAGACGAAGAATTAACATCGGACACCGAGGTGGATGAGCTGCCCAAAGATGGAAAACGCGTGACCGATGAAATGGAAACCGACATCTCAAAAGCTGAGGAACTGGAAAAGCCGGAAGATGCTCCCCAGGAAGAAGGCCGACGAGAAGATGCTAAAAACGTTATGCTAAAAAAAATATCGGCCGATCCGGCTGAATTTTTACGACGGCGTTTTAAGTTTCAGCACGAGAAATATTACAAAGATGTTAAAGAAACAATCGATATCTAATGCCCAATAATAACGTACCTATCAATAAGTGTCTGAGACACCTGATGCTGTTATGCATATGTCTGGCTTTGTCATTTCTGAGCCAGGCTCAACAGTTTGCACGATTAAAGGTAAATACCAAAAGCGTTTATAAACAACAGGCTGTAAAAGCTTCCATCACGGTCTATACCAGCACCTGGTTTACCGACTCACCCGAAATGGATGCTCTGAGTATTCCCAACACTTTCGTCTTGCCTTTTAAGCGAACAGTCAGTGGCATTCAATATGTCGACAATACCAAATATGCTACCCTGGAGTTTTTCTACCTGTTATTTCCCTTCGAAGCCGGTGAAATAACCATTCCCGAACTCACTATTTCTATTTCCACACCTCCCGAAGGTGGCTACAAAGGCCTTGAGCGAAAGCTTAAAACGAAGCCCGTCACCATTCAGGTGAAAGATGAAATTGAGCAATTTGATGGATCGCAATGGTTTGTGGCTAAAAATGCCTACATCAATGAGCAATGGAACCAGCCTTTAAACGAACTAAAAGTAGGCGATGTAATTGAAAGAACCATCAGCATCCGTGCTGTGGGTGCCTTACCTGCTTTTATTCCTGAATCGAGCATTAAGAATGAAAAATGGGCCAGTATCTATCCTAAACAAGCTGAGTTGAAGGATACAAGAACCAACGTGGATGCCAACGGACTGCGCATCGAAAAATACCAGTACCTGCTGGAGAAAGAAGGAACTTTTAACATTGAAGCAATCAGCATTACCTGGTACAATCCTTATCTGGGTCAACAGTACAGTCGAAAAACCAATGCGCAGCAATTAATTGTAAAACCTAATCCCGACCTGGGCATGCTAACAAGCATCCGTGATTCGTTGGATACTGCTACTCCCTTAAGCAATGAAGCCGGTAATGACACTCCCTTCAACTTGCTGGGCTTATCCCTAAAACAACTAACTGGAGTTATATTGGCTTGCTTGTTGCTCATCTGGTTATTGTTTCGCATGATTAGATGGATGGTCAAAAAAATAGCCCAACACAAAGCCCTTTACTTGCAAAGCGAAAAGTACCAGTTTGATGTTTTCGAACAAAGCCACAAACACAATGCTTCTACACAGCTAAATGCTTTGTATCGTTGGCTATTGCTAAGAAAAGATAAACGCTACACCATCGATTCAAAAAGTGCAACAGCCCATTCCTTAATTCAATCAGTTTATACCCATTCCAACAAAACCTTAACCAGAAAAGAAATAAAACAAATCAAAAAAGATCTGACGAAAAAAGCAAGGGAGCAAGATGATTTATACCGGATTAATTCTTAGGATGGGATGAAAAGGTTGGAAAGCCTAACAAGAACAAGCCAGAATAGTATCAAGAATCAAGGGAAATATTGAACTCTGATAAATAACCTACTTCTCTTATTGCAAAGCATTCTATCTGCCAATCATTAGCCTAAAGCTGAAAGCCGATGGACATTAGCTTTATGAAATGTAATTGCACTGCAACTTCATTGAATTTACCTTCACAAATCGCATAAAATATTATTTTTGCAGGTATGTCTGATTTAGCGATGCAAAATATCAATTACCTGCCGGGCGTGGGCCCCAAGAAGGCAGAGATCCTCAAGCAGGAGTTAAAAATTGCATCCTACGAAGATCTGCTTTTTTACTTTCCTTATAAATACGTTGATCGCAGCAAGTTCTACGAGATAAGAGAGGTAAATGCCAAGTTACCATATATACAGGTGCGCGGCCGTTTTGCATCGTTAAGCACCCAGGGCACAGGCCGACAAAGTCGTATGACAGCCACTTTTTCGGATGGTACCGGCATACTGGAACTGGTGTGGTTTAAAGGGCATAAATATGTAAAGGAAGGCATCAACTCCGAAGCCGAATACATTGTGTTTGGCAAACCATCGGCTTTCAATGGGAAGATAAACATTGTGCACCCCGAACTGGAAAAGGTTAACGAAGGGCAAGCCAAGATTTCATCAGCTCTACAGGCGTTTTACAACACTACCGAGAAGATGAAAAAAGGCTTTTTAAATTCAAAAGCCATTCAGAAGCTTCAGCAAAATGTGTTTTTATCGTTTCAGGGAAAGATATCGGAAACATTGCCGGCCAGTATTATTGAACGCTATAAATTCCTGAACCTGCACGAATCGCTCAAAGCCATTCATTTTCCGCCCAATGCACAGGTACTTGAAAAGGCTCAACTCAGGCTAAAATTCGAGGAGCTGTTTTACATCCAGTTAAATATTCTGCGCCAGCGTAACCAGCGAAGCAAAGCCATACGCGGTTTTCTGTTTGGCACGGTGGGCGCATACCTAAACGATTTCTATTCGACCAAGATTCCTTTTGAATTAACCAATGCCCAAAAGCGGGTGATCAAAGAGATTAGGCGCGACATGGGATCGGGCAAACAGATGAACCGTTTGTTGCAAGGCGATGTGGGATCGGGTAAAACACTGGTGGCACTGATGGTGATGCTGATTGCCCTGGATAATAATTTCCAGACCTGTCTGATGGCACCCACCGAGATATTGGCTACCCAGCATTTCGAAACCATCAGCCAGATGGTGGAAGGACTCAATATTAAGGTGGCCTTATTAACCGGCTCGTCGAAAAAGAAAGAACGCCAACTGATCGATGGCGAGCTGCAAGCGGGCCAACTGCAAATTCTTATTGGCACCCATGCCCTGCTGGAAGATAAGGTGGTGTTTAAAAACCTTGGACTGGTGGTGGTAGACGAACAACACCGTTTTGGTGTGGCGCAACGGGCTAAGCTATGGCGCAAGAATTCACAGCCGCCCCATGTGTTGGTGATGACGGCTACTCCTATCCCACGTACCCTGGCCATGACCATTTATGGCGATCTGGATGTATCGGTGATTGATGAACTGCCGCCCGGACGCAAACCCATTGAAACGGCTCATTACTTTCATAACCGGCGCAACAACCTCAATAAGTTCATCAAAGGAGAGCTGGACAAAGGCCGACAGGTGTATGTGGTGTACCCACTCATCGAGGAATCGGAAAAGATGGATTTTAAGAACCTGGCTGAAGGGTATGAATACATGCAACGGGTGTTTTCGGAGTATAAGGTGAGCATGGTGCATGGTAAAATGCGTCCCGCCGAAAAGGACGAAGCCATGCAGGAGTTTGCTTCCAACCGCTCGCAAATACTGGTTTCCACTACGGTTATAGAAGTTGGTGTGAATGTGCCCAACGCCTCGGTGATGGTGATCGAAAGTGCCGAACGTTTTGGCCTGTCGCAGTTACACCAGTTGCGCGGCCGTGTGGGACGAGGGGCAGAACAAAGCTTCTGCATACTGATGACCAGCTATAAACTATCGGAAGAAACCCGCAAACGCATGGACATTATGACCCGCTCAACCGATGGCTTTGAAATTGCCGAAGCCGACCTTAAGTTGCGCGGACCTGGCGACTTGGAAGGTACCCAGCAATCGGGCCTGCCCTTTTCGCTTAAAATAGCCAACCTGGGACGCGATGGTCAGATCCTGCAATTTGCCCGCCAGGTAGCCGAAGCCATTCTGGACGATGATCCACTGCTCGAAAAACAAGAGAATTTCATCCTCAGCAAACAATTGAAAAAGCTAGCCAGCGAAAAAATGAACTGGAGCATGATTAGCTAAATTTTTCCTTGTTGCTCGACGATGACAAAAACGCCCTTAACACACTAACAAGAAGCCCCTTAACTTAAAACAACTTAGAGGAAAACTATTTATTATTTTCCTTCAGCAAGCTCGTGTACAAATGTACAAACGCTCCTTTTTTTTCTGCCAGCAATTGTGCAAATAATGATATTATAATTAAAGATTAATTATAACTTAGCATGCACTTAAGCATTACCAATCATATTGTAATTTTAGCTCAGGATTGTTTTCTTTTATATTCCTAACAAAAAAACTAAACCTCCGTTCAATTAGAACTTAAAGTGATGATTTACAACAAATACAATACATTTAACGGGAGATTTTGGGCTGGTTTTTTGGATGGCTTAATCCTAATGCCCTTCGCTTTATGTGATTATATTTTTTTAAAACCAGACAATAGCCTATTTATCGTTATTCCCTGGCTAATTATTAGTTACTTATTGTATTTTGTATACAGCATTGTTCTTCATTGGAAATATGGGCAAACAGTTGGTAAACGAATAATGAAAGTCAGTGTTGTTAATGCATCAGAAGAAAACGGGCTGAGTTTAAGACAAGCGATTTTACGTGATAGCATACCATTAATCTTACTAGTATTATTATTGTTTAAGTTAGTTTTAGTAACAATAAGAATTGGACATTATAGCAAAATGGACATTATTCAGGAATCTATTTTGCTTAGCTATGTTAGTCTTGGATGGTTTATCACTGAAGTAGTCACCATGCTGACCAATAAAAAGCGTCGGGCACTTCATGATTTTATTGCTAATACCGTTGTGATTAATAGCAATGCTAAAAATGAAAACACTTAAACAAGAAACATACAATATTGTATTTGTCTTAGCCATCATCCTATTATGAAATATTGATATAGCATACTTTCACACTATCACTCTCTGCATCAAGATATTAAAACTACTTTATTTCAGAATTTAAAGCCACCTAAAACCATCTGAAATTTTGCTAATAAAAAAGTCCTCAAATTAAACGATTGATTTAAACGGAAATAGCAAAGCGATTGTTAGCATTGAAGCCTTTCTAAAACGGATTGCGAATGATAGTGTTAAAATAAAAGAAAATACTGCTCCAGGTAATCATACTAAAGCCGTTTCGACTAATCAATAATAGAAATATCTTAATGATAGTAGAGATAAATCCTCTATCTTCAAGGCCTCAAACTAAACCACAATACATCGATGAGTCACCTTTACTTTATTCTTAAGCGCTTCTTTATCGGATTATTTAACAGTCCTGTTTTTCTTATTCAGATAAAAGATGGCCTGGCAACACTAAACTCCGGTAAAGTTTCCAATAAGTTTATCAACGACTGCCAGGATGTTGTGCGTATGGAAAAAGTTCATTCTGGTTTTCTATGGGCCGAAACCGGTCAATATGGAAAGCCGGTTATAAAAGCCTCGAATGAAATTTCACCCATTGGTCTGCAAAAAATTCGAAATCTGTGGAGCTTTTATTCGTAAGATGTTTTTTTCTTACATTTTCGTAATGGCAATTTAGAAAGGTAATGATACACTCCACTGATTTGTAATTCCAAAACACTACTATGAAATACTATTTTGGAAGTTTCCTTGTTAATACCATTCCGGTCATTATTACCTATATCATGCTCTCCAACTGTCAAGGAGATAGTTGTATGGGTAAATATCTAATTTGGCTTACATTTCCTTTTTGGGCACTTATTTATGGTATATACCGATTCCTTGATTATCCATATGTAGACAAGCATTCCCTGTTGCGCAAGCTTATAATCTTCTTTCCTTCAATTGTTGCAACTATAATTATTTTGCTTATTGGAATTAGTGAACAAATTACTATTCAACAATTTTTTAAAGCATTTACAATATTTACCCTACCAGGTTTAGCATATAACATCTTTGTTAATCGACAATATAATAAACACTTAGACACCATGACGCATTAATGACGCATTAAATACAATGCTTAAATTTGATTAACTTTTAAGTTAGATATAATCTTGTCTCGGATTTTAAATGAATTATGAAACAACCAGTTTTAGGCAAAAAGATTTCGGAATTAAGACTTGCAAAAGGTTTAACTCAAAGCGAGCTGGCTAAAAAATGTCAACTCAGCTTACGCACCATTCAACGAATTGAAGCGGCAGAAGTAATGCCAAGGAGTTATACTATCAAACTGATTTTTGAAAACCTCGATTATGAAATCTATAATTCATTTGGGAAACTCTCTTATAAGCTGGATAGCACAGCGTATAAAACTAAAATAAGGCTCGAGCAATTTTATCAATATGTATTAGATTTATTTAACTTAAAAACAAATGCAATGAAAAAGATAACCATACTATCAGTGTCTTGCATCTTTATAATCTGCTCTTTGCTAATGATTGGACCAGATACAAAAGCTCAAAACAAAGAAGACACCAGAACTCACCTAAACCAAAAAAATTCTGATATTGTCAGGTGGTTTAATTCAGGACAAATAGATTCCATCGCGAACATGTATTTGCACAATGCGTGCTTGATTCCTGATAATTATCGGGAAATACACCATCGCGAAAACATCCTTGCTTATTACCAATTCCTTTACGATACAGGCTTTCGCTTCTCACAAACCCAAACGAAGAAGCTAATAATTACCGATTCTATTGCCATTGACCGAGGGATTTGGGTAGCTCAATCAGTTCTGCAGCTATCAGGTACATACCTTACCCAATGGCGCCTTTTTAATGGTAAATGGTACATTGAAAATGAAATGAGCAATGCGGATTTTATTGGCCAACAATAATAAGCAGAGTTAAATTTCAAAACTCAGATATAAATACAAAGCTGATCGAACAGAAATAATTTTTATACGAATGCCAAACACTCGGCATAAAATAATAATCGCGCAGTAGATCAGCTTTGCATTCTCTGCTTATTAAACTAATAAACAGTTTTTTTTACTCTTAACTTCATCTATTTCCACCAAATACGTTCTTCAATCTCTTTCGATTGCTGAATAAGTGGATTATTGTATGACTTAAAATCCTTTTCAAAACGTGGTGAATTGGTTTGAAAAACCAGAGGAATCAATATCCAGTTATTTGCTAAGGCATACGATTCCCAACCCTGATCTAAATATTGAGGATTAATCAAATAATAACCATTTTCATAATAAGTGAAAAGTGTGCCTTTTGCCCCTGGCGGAATAAGTAATCCCCAGTTACAATCTTTTCTTTCTCCTTTATTGTATTCCTGCCAGCTTCCTATAAAAACCAAGTTCTCGTCATCATAATACAACTCACTAAATACTTTGGTTTTCCCCTCTTCAAACTCATCGAATTTCACATAGAAATGCCCCTGAAATTTACCCACATGGCTTTGTGTAGAATCTTCTTTAAAAAAATAGCTCCCCAATAGCATGCCTTTTGATATTTCAGGTGCTTCGCCGTAAGCTGTTGAATCCTTAAGCGTTTTTATTGAGTCGATAAATAACTCGCAATTAAAGTCACATATATTCCTGTTAACCTTCGACTTTCCAGCAATATGGTATTTGTAAGGATTAGTCAAATCTTTTACAACAGAAACAAAGCGCATTTCAATCCTCTGATTCCGGTTGCCGATCACACCCTGAAAACTCGTATCTAACCAAAGCTGTTTATAATTCTTATCGATATCTTGCAGGGTTGTTTCATGATACAAATTCTCAAGCCATTCCTGACCATGAGAAACCACACAGTTGACGACTAAAAACAGTATAAGTAATCTGTTTTCATGACTTAATGCTTTTTACAAACCAGCCAAATCTTCCTTTTTTGATAGTATAATCTTCGAGTTCACCTTGGAGGTAACCGCATTCATAAAATTCTTCAGCTCCTTATAATCCTGGGCTTCGTAACTCTGCTTCTTAAAATTGAATGCTGCGATAATTTGGATCATTTTATCATTAACCACTGCCTTGTAATTAAACGATACATTATCGCTATTTATATTTTTAGCTCCTGGCAGTTCATCCACTTTGTATCCATCAGGAATCTGAATGGTAGCGATGTAGCGATTTCCGCGCCGGTAAACCAAATCAACCGGTAACTGTCGTTCCTCCTGCTTAAAAGGATTTTCCTGGGATGGCAGATTAACAAACGGCGAAATAATCAACTGATCGTCTATCTGATCAAATTCGCTGGTAAACTCATAACTGTATTTAAAAGGTTTGGCCTTCTCGCTCATATTATCCACCATAATGTCTGATGCAATCTCCAATCCTTTTTTACTCAACTGTTCTTTAAAATCATCCTGATCACGGTGATAATCAATTCGCTCCGATAAGGCCTTATAACCCGTACACTTGGTTTTACAAAGCCCTTCCAGCTCACCTTCGTCGGTGTTAATGTTCATTATCAGGTTGATTTCTTCCATCGAGATGGCACTATTGGATATGGAAACCCAGCTATCATTATCTTCATCCACAACAAACCCCTTACCATTGATACATTTTGAAGGAATGAGATTATTGGAGCACAAATCCATTGTTGCATCCACCAGGCGCTTTTTCCCATCCACTTCAACCAAGGCCAACACATAGTTAAATAACTGTGCATACGGAAAAGCATCGTTCACCTTTCCATTATTACGCGTGCTGATAATCACCGGTTCGGCTTCCAGATCAAGCGATCGTAAAATACCAATTGTAGCCAGGTTAATGTTACCAATGTTACCCGTTAACTTGCTATTAAACTCCTTAAATGTAATGCGGGCATATTTACCGTAATACTGATCCCATTTATAAGTCATTTTCATGTAGTCCAATACGGCATTTAAGCGTTCAGCTTCGGATTTCTCCTTTAGATAAGCCATATTTTTATCGCCCCACTTTTCAGCTTTTTTAATGTATTTACCAAACTCAGGAGAATCCAGCAGCTCTTTAGATAATGAGGACCACGAATCCATAATTTTTCGCTTATAGCCCGATGGCTCATTAATTTCGGCCAGTTGAAAATCAATTTTCTTTACATAGTCATTACGCGATGAAATAAAATCCTCGTCTTTAAACGACGGTACATTTTTTAAGCCGAACTCATAAACCATGTCGGTAAACTCTATGCCAATAAAGCTTCTTCCCAGTCCTTTTTTCTCATAGCTCTTGAAATGATCAACTTTTGTTGCTCCCTGCAAGCGGTAACGATAGGAATAAAAAGGAATCATTTGCACCTTGTACTCACTATATATTGTCGGAATATCAGTCTGAAATTCCCAATCCCGTAAAAAACTAAAATATGGTGAGTAAATAGTGTATTTTACATCAATAATGGAGCCTTCTTTTATTTTGGGCATAGCAAATTTCTTGCTGTACCAATATTCATTTATCTCTTCTTTATATACACTTTCTGTTTTCAGGGGCGTTTTCTCCACCTTCCCTTCTTCAATATTAAAAGTAAATCCCTCAATGTCTTTCACCTCTTCTCTTTTGCCATTGCTATGATAGAGTGGAATTTCAAAATTGCCCTGATCAAAAGCGGCTTCATCAAAGATTTTAATGCGTACATGACGGTCAAAGCGAAGAATAAATCCTCTATCATCCTGGGCAAACCAGGTTTTACCTTTATCGAAAAGCACAACAGCCGGAGCATCTTTCTCAAAACTACACTCCTTTATTTCTAAATCAGTTGATTGCAAAGTGCCAAACTCAATTTCCTGGGCAAGTGCACTAAAACAACTAATAAACAATAGCAGACTTAATAAACGATATTTCATAGTTTTAGGATTTTAGTGTTGATTCTGGTATTTAACAATTCCTTTTTGCGACTCCGCCTTGGAGCATTTGTCAATAAAATTATAAACCTTTTCGTAATCCTCAACAGGATAATGACCGGCTTCGATAACAATGTGCCTGAATATTTTCAGATCATGCCCATCGATGCTTAACTCCTTTTTATAATAACCATACTCCGACTGCCACTCAAGTGTTTTCAAGCCGGATACACTCTCGATTTTCTTTGGCAGATGATACACTATGGTATCTTTTACATTGATCGGATAATTAAACCTAAGTTCCTGGGTTCTTTTTTCAGGCTTATCAAGTTTTATGGAAACAGGACGAATTGGCTTTAACAACAAACGCGAACCAATTTTCTCAGCTGCCTGGTTCAAATTAGCATGCAGCTTCAGTTCCAGCCAGGCCGAGTCGCGATGACTGCGGTTGATCTCGTACTTAATAATATCGCAATGATTAAAAAGTTCAAGATCATCCAAGTAATCAATCTTTTCTCTTTCGGGTAAAGCATCGTCCAATCCTTTTAAATAGCCAAAGAGTGATCCTCGAACAATACCATTCGTGTGCATGTTTACACTACCATCATCAGCAACATTCACATGCGTAACAAAATCGTTGAGTACCTGCTCTTTTTCTAAAGCCGGTGTTTTCGTCAAGCGACTTTTACTGCCATTAATTAGTAAAACCTGTCGATTTTGAGTAAAGGTTCCCAGATAATTAAATGGTGCCGTATTATCTGTACATTCCAGCCAGATTGTATCGTTGACTTGCGGCACACACAATATAATGTGATTAAATTGCTGCGATGGATAATCGGTTCTAACCTTATCGGTATTAGCTCCGGCCTGCACCAGGGTATAAATTGATTCAACTCCCACCTCCTTTAACATGGCCTGAAGGTAATTGCACAAGCCTTTGCAATCGCCATATTTGGTGGAGCAAACATGCTGAGCCGATTCGGGCTGCAATCCGCCAATATCTAGCGCAACATTAATGTATCGGGTGTTGTCCTGCATATAGTGATACAATACTTTCGCTTTCTCAATATCATCAGAACAATCCTTGGTTAAAGCACGTATTTTTAGTTTTTCCTCTTCCGGCAAATCATGCAGATTCGTCTTTAAATCATTAAGCCAAATACCAAAACTCTGCCAACTCTCATGACTACCTTTAATCCCGTATTTAAATTTCTCGGGTATTACGACCACTTTGCTTTGCAACTCTCGTTTAGTTGGCCCATAGCTTTGTCGCTTTACGTAATCAGCACTTTTAGCTACCCAGGTATATTTATCACCACCATTAACTGCAGTTACTTTAGCTGAATCCACCCCTTGCTGATAAACCTTTACCTTTAAGTCCTCAGGTATTTCAACATTTAAAACGGATTCTATAACCGGAACTTTTTCAAACCAGCGAGGAATCCAGTATGCAACATATAAATATTCATTGACTTCTTCGGTATAGCTGTACTTAATAATGTAAGGGTAACGGTTATGTATTAACTTAAATGATAATACCATATCGTCACTATGAAACTGGCCACGGGAAAATGCATGAGAGCGAACAATGTCCTTTTTCTTTAACAAACGCACTTTATTGCCAAGCAAGTCATATATTCCCGCCTGCAATTCCTTGATGTTATTTCCCTTGTTAAATGGGATTTCAATCTCGGCAAAATCAGTTCCCTTAGCCGAATTTATTTGAATTTCCATTTCGGTGGAATTCAACACACGGCCACCGGTATATTTTACAGTAGTAACACGTTTATTAATCTGACAGTCGAGTAATTGAGCATAGACTGAAACATATGTTGCACAAAACAACAAAAGTATGAGGGGTAGGCGCATTAACTTTTTTGCATGAAGATAGTGTTTTTGTTAAACACATGCCAACTTTTGAATCAATTGTAAATACTATTTTGCAAAAAAGCGTTTCAATCACCCTCAGGTTTTCTTTATCACTTTTTCTAAGATTTTAACGATGCGTTATATCTCCGGCTCCCGATTCGTTAAGATTCTTATGCTCCGGATTACCATAATACACAATATCACTGCCTCCACTGGCATTGGCCGTAATTTCATTATCGGCCCACACAATGGCATCCGAACCACCCGACGACGTTACTTTTACTGATTTTGCTTTCAACTCGCGGGCATTTAAATCAGAACCGCCGCTTGATGTAGCAAATAACCTATCAGCTGTACCTTTAATCTTAATATCCGAACCACCAGAAGTACTAATCTTTAGTTCTTCACACCGTACTTCAATGTATATATCTGCACCGCCACTGGAACTAATCTTCATGATAAGCTCATTCACCATGTTCTGTCCATAAACATCGGCACCTCCACTCGACATTAAGTTTTTTAAATGAGGACTAGAAACATATACCTTGGGCACATTGCGATCATTCCATTTCCAGCTATTACTGCCGCGCATATAAACTTTTAAAGTATTCCCCTCAACTTCGGTCTTTAAGCGGTGTAAATCATCCTTTTTACAAACCACCTCCACTTTTGTTTCTGTCGACTGTGTATAATATAAATCAATGCCCGATGAAACACTTATCGCTGTAAAATTATCTGTTTCTCGTAATTCTTTTTCCTGCGCGATTGCGATACCTGTAAGAAAAACGGCCAGAAAAATTGTAGTAAATCTTCTCATAAGTTTAAGTTTTTATGTTTGTAGGACGCTTCCTCCTCTTCAATAGTTACAGATATTTATCGATTCTTTCGCTCTGTTTTTAATCGCTTAAAATAACTAACAGTAGCACGCTTAACATGGGGGGCTAAAATAATGGCTGCTATCATATTTGGAAAAGCCATTAAGGCATAAGCTGAGTCGATAAAAGCAATCACGACATCGATGGACACAACAGCTGCTGCAATGGCACTCACCACACTAACAACATTGTATATATTCTTGGATTTCGTTCCGAAAAGATACGACGAACATTTATTGCCATAATAAGGAAAGGCAAACAAGGTTGATAAGGCAAAGAAAATCACACACAATATCAATAAATATGGTCCGTAAACCGGTATTGCTTTTTCGAAAGCCAAAGCCGTAAGTGTGATGCCATCAGCATCGGTCGATTGCCACACTCCCGTAACCAAAATGGCCAAGGCCGTCATGGTACAAACAATTAAGGTGTCAACAATTGGTCCAAGCATAGCCACAAGCCCCTCGCGCACTGGCTCATTGGTTTTGGCCGCCCCATGAGCTAATGGTGCCGTACCGATACCTGCTTCATTGGAGAACGCGGCGCGTTTTATACCCGTTATAATAATAATGCCCACGGCACCGCCCAAAACAGCTTCCGCCTCAAAAGCATCCTTAAATATTAATAAAATCGCATCCAACAGCCGATCGGGATGAGAGAAAATAATAAACAACACAACCAATACATAAAGCAGAACCATAAAAGGTACCACACTCGCTGTTACTTTTCCAATACGTTTAATGCCACCAAAAATAACCAGTGACATACATACAGCGATGATGATTCCTGATACCAAATCGCTGGTAAAACCCGTTTCAATGCCGTTGGGCTGTAAAACTATATCCCGAAAGACTTGCGTTAACTGATTGCTTTGAAAAACCGGAAACACCGCAAACATAGCTGCCACAGCAAAGAAAACTGCCAAGGGCTTCCAACGCTTCCCCAAACCTTCGGTAATGATATACATAGGGCCACCCTGCACCTCTCCCCGATCGTCTTTTCCCCTGAACATCACGGCCAGCGTTCCTGTAAAAAACTTGGTTGACACCCCCAGGATAGCACTGATCCACATCCAAAAAATAGCCCCGGGACCACCGGCTGTAATAGCCACTGCCACGCCACTGATATTTCCCATTCCTACCGTTGCTGCCAAGGCTGTTGATAAAGCTTGAAAGTGATTAATTTGTCCGGCTTCATTAGGATCGTCATATTTACCCCTTAGAATATCTACTGCATGAGCGATGTAACGAAAAGGCATCAGCCGGCTATAAATCATAAAAAAGAAACCGCCTCCAAGAAGTAGGATTAATAATGGCGTTCCCCAAATAAACTCACTAAATTCGATGATTAGGTTTTCAATATTTTTCATTAAGGAAAGATAGAAAAACTGTTAAGCCATTCAAAACTTATTGAGTCATAGGCTTTATATTTTTTTAACGCTAATTGATGCAGTTTTTCTTTAATGAATAATGAATTTAGTTTTAGATTTGCAGCATAACGACACAAAATCGAATTAAAAACTGATAATTAATAAGTGATTATATAAATCTAGCTTAAGCCAATAGTCAATACAAAATGATGTAAGCGACTAATGACTTCTGTCTTATAACCAATTAAAGTTATGGCTGATTTTAAATACCAAAAACCATTTCCCATCCTGAAAGATTCAACCCCCTACCGTCTAATAACCAAGGATTACGTATCAACTATTGAGGTAGACGGACGAAAAATATTGAAAGTTGATCCGAAGGGATTAGAGCTTTTATCAAAAGAAGCATTCTCGGATGTATCGTTTTATTTACGCCCCACTCACCTACAAAAGCTGGCAAACATTCTTAAGGATGAAGAAGCTTCGGACAACGATCGTTTTGTGGCACACACCATGTTGATGAACCAGGTGGTTACCGCCGAAGGAGAACTTCCAACTTGTCAGGATACAGGTACAGCCATCGTTATTGGTAAAAAAGGTGAAGATGTGTACACTGGCGCCAATGATGCCGAACATCTTTCAAAAGGTGTATTTGAAACCTACCGCGATCGTAACCTGCGCTATTCTCAGGTGGTGCCTTTCTCAATGTTTGAAGAAAAAAACACTGGCACAAACTTACCGGCACAAATCGATTTATATGCAGAACAAGGAAATCAGTACGATTTCTTGTTTATGACAAAAGGTGGTGGTTCAGGAAACAAAACTTTCTTGTACCAGCAAACGAAAGCTCTTCTAACTGAAGAAAACCTGACTAAGTTTGTTCAGGATAAAATTAAAGACCTTGGTACTTCGGCGTGCCCGCCATATCACCTGGCATTGGTTATTGGTGGTACTTCGGCAGAAGCTACATTGGCTTCAGTTAAAAAAGCATCAGCTGGTTATTTCGATCACTTGCCAACTGAAGGAAACGAAGGCGGACAAGCTTTCCGTGATTTGGAATGGGAAGAAAAGGTTCAAAAAATTTGCCAGGAAAGTACCATTGGTGCTCAGTTTGGAGGTAAATATTTTGTGCATGATGTGCGCGTTATTCGTCTGCCTCGTCACGCTGCTTCTTGTCCGGTTGGATTAGGCGTAAGTTGTAGTGCCGATCGAAACATCAAAGCTAAAATTACCGAAGAAGGTATTTTCGTAGAAGAGCTGGAAAAGAATCCTTCACGCTTTGTCCCAAAAGAAGCGCCACATATGGCTCCTGCCATTGACATCGATTTGGATCAGCCAATGGAAGATGTTTTGAAGGAACTTACAAAATATCCGATCAAAACGCGTTTAAACCTATCGGGAACATTAATTGTGGCTCGCGACATCGCCCATGCCCGCATCAAGCAAATGCTCGACGAAGGCAAAGAAATGCCTGAATATTTCAAGAACCATCCAGTTTACTATGCTGGACCTGCTAAAACTCCAAAAGGAATGGCTTCGGGTAGCTTTGGCCCAACTACTGCCGGTCGTATGGATCCATACGTTGATATATTCCAAAAACAAGGTGGCTCTATGATTATGGTGGCCAAAGGAAACCGATCTCAAGCGGTGACAGATGCCTGTAAAAACAATGGTGGTTTCTACCTGGGTTCAATTGGTGGTCCTGCAGCTATTTTGGCAAAGAGCAGTATCAAATCAGTTGAAGTTGTAGACTTTGAAGAATTAGGAATGGAAGCTGTGCGTAAAATCCGCATCGAGAACTTCCCGGCCTTTATCATTGTTGACGATAAAGGAAATGATTTCTTTGCTGAGTTATAAAAAAGTCGATTTATAGACGATAAATTGGAAGATGCGATTTGATGATTGTTCATTCAAATCGCATCTTTTGCTATATTGCTTTCCTGAAATTATTCGCTAAGAATAAAACACACTGCCATTACAAATAATGTCATGTCAAGCATCTCCATCCAATATTACCGAAGTTCGTTTGGCGAATTAATTATTGGCTCGTTCAAACAGCAACTTTGCCTGTGCGACTGGCGTTATAGAAAAATGCGTAATTCAATCGATCAACGTATTTGTCAGGGTTTAAATGCCAATTATCAAGAAAGATCAACGCCTGTTATTACCCAAACGATTGAACAAATTGAAAGCTATACCAGCGGAGAGCTCAAACTTTTTGATTTGCCAATTTTAATGGTTGGCACACCGTTTCAGAAGCAAGTCTGGCAACAACTGATGAACATTCCTTTCGGCAAAACCCGAAGTTACCTGGAATTGTCTAAAGACTTAGGCAATGCGAAAGCTATCAGAGCTGTTGCCTCAGCCAATGGCGCAAATGCCATATCGATTATCATTCCATGCCATCGAATCATAGGAAGCAATGGCAAGCTGGTTGGTTATGCCGGAGGTTTAACTGCTAAGCGCAAATTATTAGAACTTGAAGGTTATAAAAATAAGTCTAAGCAATTAAAACTATTCCAAGACTGATTCAATGTATTTTGACCTTATTTATACGATTACGAATCAACACCTATACTTCTACATAAAAAATACCAAATCACTTAGATCCATAAATAACAAGCTATTAACAAGCCTCATGTTTTAAATAAAAGAAATAATTCTCCATAAAAATCAACATCTTTTACAATCTATAAGCCAAATTAGTATTATTTTTCTTTAATTAAATTTTTACATCTCTTTTTCAGTCAGTTACAAAGCTTTCAAAAACAAAGTTGATGAATAATTTGTTTATCTTATAACAAATTACAAATCTTAGCACATCAATTCACACCACATACTGATTTACTTCTTAATTATCTGATAATAAAGAACTATTTCAGTATTTTTATTTGTATTAATTTGTTATTATTTGTTTTATTTAGTTAATTTTTAAAAGATATTCACATATTTATATCACAATTAAATCACACTAGATTCTATTTTAATTACAATTTGAAAGCAAACCCCAATTAACGACACACAAAATGGAAGCAGTTAAATCTACAGTGAATTTAAACAAGTATGGAATTACCGATACGAAAACGATTATTCACAATCCGTCATATGACGATTTATATCTGGATGAGCTAAACAGTGAATTAACAGGATTTGAAAAAGGCCAACTAACCGAATCAGGTGCCATCAATGTAATGACAGGCAAATTCACCGGCCGATCTCCCAAAGATAAATACATCGTTAAGGATGAAATAACCAAAGATACAATCTGGTGGACCTCTGAGCATTCAAAAAACGATAACAAACCTATTTCTCAGGCGGTATGGACCGAAATTAAAAAGGATGTATGCCAGCATCTTTCAGGCAATAAGTTATATGTAATCGACACCTACTGCGGAGCCAACACCAACAGCCGATTGAAAGTACGCTTTATTACTGAAGTGGCCTGGCAGGCCCACTTTGTTAAAAATATGTTTATCCGACCAAACGAAATAGAACTGACCAATTATGGCGAACCCGATTTCGTTGTATTGAATGCATCAAAAACAACAAATAAAAACTGGGAAAAGCAAGGACTTAACTCCGAAGTTTTCACCATGTTTAACCTCAGTGAAAAAATGCAGATCATTGGCGGCACATGGTATGGTGGCGAAATGAAAAAAGGCATTTTTGCAATGATGAACTACTACCTCCCACTTAATGGCATGGCATCAATGCATTGCTCTGCCAACAAAGGTAAAAACGGAGATGTGGCTGTTTTCTTTGGACTTTCGGGGACTGGAAAAACAACCTTATCCACCGATCCGAAACGGGAATTAATCGGCGACGACGAGCACGGATGGGATAACGATGGTATTTTCAATTTCGAAGGCGGATGCTATGCCAAAACCATCAATCTGGATAAAGACAGCGAACCGGACATTTTTAATGCCATTAAAAAAGATGCATTACTCGAAAATGTAACAGTCGATGCCGATGGTAAAATCGATTTTAACGACAACTCAATCACTGAGAACACAAGGGTTTCATACCCAATCAACCACATTCATAACATTGTTAAACCCATTTCTAAGGCCGGACATGCCAATAAAGTTATTTTCCTGACAGCAGATGCTTTTGGCGTTATGCCCCCTGTATCAAAACTAACACCGGAACAAACACAATACCATTTTCTTTCGGGATTTACAGCTAAGCTGGCCGGAACAGAATTGGGCGTTACCGAACCACGACCAACATTCTCTGCCTGTTTTGGCGAAGCCTTTCTATCCTTACACCCAACCCAATACGGGACTGAACTGGTTAAGAAAATGGAAGAACATGGCGCCAAAGCCTACTTGGTAAATACAGGCTGGAACGGAACAGGCAAACGTATCTCCATAAAAGATACCAGAGCCATTATAGATGCCATCCTTGACGGATCGATCGAAAATGCTAAAACATCAACCATTCCGATTTTTAACCTTGAAGTACCTAATGCTCTTCATGATGTTAATCCGGTGATATTAGATCCCCGAAACACCTATAACAATCCAGAAGAATGGGAAGACAAAGCAAACGATTTAGCAAACAAGTTTATTGACAATTTCAAAAAATACACCGACACACCTCAAGGACAGATGCTTGAAAAAGCCGGACCAACAACAACAAACTCCTAATATCTACACAAAGGGGTGTTAGTCTGACGATTAACACCCCTTAAACTTCATCCAAGCTTCACTCATTTCTCACTATTTTATTTGGCACGATAATTGATAATTCACAACTGAGATCTAACTCACAATTGATTAAGCTTACACAAATAACAATTAGCATCGAACAGACGAACGTTATTAATTGTTAAAAAACAAACCTTAATCAATAAAATGAGTACATTAATCAAAAGTTAATCTTAAAAATGTCAGCTATGAATCTTCGTATTACATCCAACGCCAAGAATAAGCAAATATCATTTTTAATTGCACTAGATAACTTTATCACAAAAAGAAACAATAATAAAGCAGCAATTTTAATTAATCGTTTGCATCAATTCCTGGACAAAAGAACTCCTGAATTTAGTTTACGAATTAAAGAAGGATCAAACAACAGTATTGAAATGTATACCGGCAAGAATCTGATTGCCTATTACGCATAAAAAATAGTACTTAATATTTGATTGGCAGGGTACAATTACTTGCCTTACTTATTACGCGATGGCCTTTTTAAACAAAGGCCATTTGTGTTTTATTACTTTTCACCATCTTTGTAGCCGCAATCCTGAAAGAGATATGAAGTTAAAGAAATTATTGCCTGAGTTAGTATCCGGTTTAACCGAAGCAGGTTTTGATACTGAACCAAAAGAAGTGCAATCGGCCTGCATTCCAAAAATAAAGTCTGGTGCCGACCTGTTTGCCATTACACCCGAAAAGCAAGGTAAATCAACCTGCATCACCATTGGTACCATCCAGCAACTTAAAGAGCCATTTGAAGAAGCCCCCAGAGCCATCATCATAACTTCAAGCAAAGAAAAGGCCTTTGAACTGGAAGAACAATTTCAACTACTGGGAAAATATGCCAAGCTCAGAACTTTTGTCGCCTTCGACCAGGGTATCTTACAATATCAAAAGGATGAAATTTACGACGGCTTGGATGTGCTTATTTGCACCCCCAAACGCCTGATGGAATTGGTCAATATCAACGGTGTTCCCATGACTAAAGTTAAGATGCTTATAGTGGATGATGCAGAAAGTGTTATGACCAATACCCACCACGCTATTATTTACCGAATTGCTGATGGATTAAAGAAACCTCAGATTCTGTTTTTTGCCCAAAAATGGCACAAAACATTCGAGACCATTGAAGATCGTATTATGAAAAACCCCTATTATTTCAACCTTGAACAAGAATAGCAAATGCCCCTGTGGCTCTGGTAAGAATTTTATGGACTGCTGCCATGTTTTCATCAACAACAAACAGGCAGCTCCAACAGCCGAACAATTGATGCGTTCCAGATATACTGCTTTTACTCTGGCAGATGTTGATTATCTGATGAAAACACATCACAGCAGCACACGCCCCATTAAAGAGAAGCAAGAGATATTCAATTGGGCAAAGTCTGTTCAGTGGATGGGATTAACTGTCATAGGTACTTCAAAGGGAAACAACACCGACAAAGAAGGCATGGTTGAGTTCAAGGCCTTATACATCGAGAATGGTCAATTGCAAGCCATTCACGAAAAGTCAATCTTTCGAAAAGATAAAGCCGGAAATTGGTTTTATGTTAGCGGCCAACATCATTAAATTGATAGTAGATTTTACTTACCAACTTCCATCCTTCATTAAATTTATACAGAGAAATATAATCCACATACTTAAGATCTTTACCAACGTAAAACTCAAACTTAGCGACAGCAGCTGTTCCTGTTACATCAACCGAAAGAAATTTAATACTAATCAAGTTATCCTTACTTCGGGGCAGCTGCCCGGCCTTTTTACGATCAATGATTTTTTTCTTCCATTCATCGATGGTCAACTTCCAAATCTGACCACCATCTGCAATACCCAACAGGGCAAAATCAGGATGAATACCGGAATCGATTTTAGCTAAATCACCTTCATTTTGCAAACCTTCAACATATGCTGTCTGAATTACCTTTTTGATCGCCTCGACATCTTTTCCATTATCCTGAGCGAACAAAGAAACAACCACAAACACAAGAATTATCAAAACACTTAAGCGTCTCATTGTAACAAATTTTAGCCTGATTAATAACGATTAAATATACAACTATTATAAATTAACTTCCCCTACTCAGCTTTTTCACTATTTTTGCATTTCAAAACAAAGAAATGTCGATGCAAGAATACACTAAACTGAAAGAGTTATTGGCACAAAATAAAAAATGGCCAATGCTCTATATGTTCAAGTTTATTGTTCCGAATGAGGGAGATAAGGTTAAACAGGTAGTTGATTTATTACCTAAACATGGCAATGTAAGCTATAACCATACAAAGAACCTAAAGTATGTTTCTGTGACCTGCAAAGTTAGCATGAAAAGTGCCAATGCAATCATAGAAGTGACCAGCAAGATAGCTGCGATCAAAGGAGTAATGAGTCTTTAACAACTCCTTTGACTGTAAATTCATGCTACCAAGCTGAAGCAATTACTCATTAAACACAGTGTCTCTTAATTTAGCGAAAGACGCATAGAATATTTAAAAACATGCCCTTTCTTATTGGCTCACTGTACAATTTTACTCAAGCATTCATTCCGCATAATACACATCGCGAATGAAAGATTCAATTCCGTGTAAAATTGATTTTTCTAAAACAATCTGACCACTCCCTGAAATTTTAGCCATTGATTTAGTCGAATCTTTAAGGCTAAAAAAAATGCGAATTCATTTCATAAGGCCATTGCCTTTTATCAGATAATGAGGTATTTTTATACTTTATCACACTCATTATCGCCATTATGAAAAAGATATTCGCCGCATGCCTCCTGGCATTTTGCACACTATTACTGCATGCCAACGAACAAAAAATTGGCATCAACGAAAAACTGGGCCTATACCTTCCGCAAGATGTTTCTATTATCAATGTTGATGGAGATACGGTTTTACTTTCATCAATCATTAAAGCCAAACCAACCGTACTGAATTTTGTTTACTATCGCTGTCCGGGCGTTTGCACCCCACTAATGGACGGCATTACCGAAGTGATTAACCTTTCAGATATGCAACTTGGTGATGAATACCAAATCGTCACAATAAGCTTCGATTACACCGAATCGCACCAGTTGGCTTTGAAAAAGCGCAATAACTATTCGATGATCGTAAAGAAAGATGGTATGCAGGATGGCTGGTTGTTTTTTACGGCCGACAGTACCAATGTTTCCAAATTAACAAACGCAACAGGATTCAGCTATAAAAAAACGGGTAACGATTTTATCCACACAGCCGGATTGATATTAATCAGTCCCGACGGCAAGATTACCCGTTACCTGAATGGCACTTATTTTCTGCCCTTCGAATTTAAATTAGCGGTTATTGAAGCCTCCAAGGGCATACCGGGCCCCACCGTTAACCGCATTCTGCAATTCTGCTACAGTTACGATCCGGCCGGCCAAACCTACGTACTTAACATTACCAAGGTAGCCGGTATTCTCATAATTATTATAGCCGGATTAGTGCTTTTGGTGCTCACCATCAAACCCAAACGAACAGTAAAAACCTAAATCATTATTATATGTCTGATCAAACCAACGTTAGCTTTCGCGAACAAGGCCCCTACAAAGGCATATTTGCCTGGATCTTTTCCACCGACCACAAACGCATTGGTCTGCTTTACCTTTACTCCATCGTCAGCTTTTTTCTTGTTGGCGTTGCATTGGGCATCACCATGAAACTGGAATTGATGGCACCCGGCAAAACCGTTATGGATCCCGCCACCTACAATGCCATCTTTACACTCCATGGTGTTATCATGATATTTTTAGTGGTAGTGCCAGGGCTACCTGCTGTCTTTGGCAATTTCTTACTCCCCATAATGATCGGAGCCAAAGACGTTGCTTTTCCAAAGCTTAATCTGCTCTCCTGGTGGATTTATGTAGTTGGAGCCATCATTGCACTTTCATCGCTTTTTATGGGTGGCGGACCACCGGACACCGGCTGGACATTTTATGCACCTTACGCATTTAAGACCAATACCA
This sequence comes from Carboxylicivirga sp., assembly GCA_025210475.1. Taxonomy (GTDB): domain Bacteria; phylum Bacteroidota; class Bacteroidia; order Bacteroidales; family Marinilabiliaceae; genus Carboxylicivirga. The sequence goes on from JAOARW010000094.1 coordinate 35,770, forward strand.
ATATGCTTCCGGCTGTACTCGGAGCATTTATTCTTGGCTTTTCATCCATATTAACCGGCATAAACTTTATTGTCACCATCCACCGTCTTCGCGCACCGGGCATGACCTGGTTTAAGATGCCTTTATTTCCCTGGACACTATACGGAACCGGATGGATTCAGATTTTAGCCACCCCTATTGTAGGCATTACCCTTTTGATGATTGTGGGCGAAAGAGTATTAAACATCGGCTTTTTTGATCCCGCCTTGGGTGGCGATCCGATATTGTACCAGCACCTTTTTTGGATCTACTCCCATCCGGCTGTTTACATCATGATATTGCCGGCCATGGGTGCCATCTCGGAGATCATTCCCACCTTTGCCAATAAATCAATTTTTGGCTACAAAGCCATTGTTATCTCTACTCTGGCCATCGCCTTTGTGGGTTATTTCGTTTGGGGACACCACATGTTCACCTCCGGTATGAGCGGAACTGCACTATACACCTTCTCTCTGTTAACCTTTCTGGTAGCCATTCCCAGTGCCATAAAAGTGTTTAACTGGGTAGGGACTTTACACAAGGCCTCAATCCAACTGGAAACACCATTTTTCTGGGCCGCTTCTTTTTTGTTTGTGTTCATGATAGGTGGCTTGTCAGGTCTGGCATTGGGAGCTTTAGCCACTAATGTTCATCTGCACGACACGGCATTTGTTGTGGCACATTTTCACTTCATTGTATTCGGAGGCGTTGGCTTTGCATTTCTGGGAGCCATTCATTATTGGTTTCCAAAAATTTGGGGCCGCATGTACAACAGCCGATTAGCCACGACCGGCTGGATTATCTTTTTCATTGGTTTTTGCACCCTCTATCTGCCGATGTTCTTCCTGGGGGTTACTGGTATGCCAAGGCGCTATTACGATTACGTGGAAAATTTCCATGGCCCCAACATTGTTTCCACCATTGGCTCTTGGGTACTCGCTTTGGGCTTGATCATCATTCTTTATAACCTTATCAAATCTGCTAAGTCAGGCCCGAAAGCCGGGAAAAATCCATGGGGTGGCCGAACGCTTGAGTGGACTGTTGACTCCCCCCCTACACTAGAGAACTTCGATGAAATTCCGGTGGTTAAAAGAAGCCCTTATGATTACCGCAAAAACACTGAATTATGATGACGCATTTACACAGAGATGATGAAGCATCTAAATTAGGGATGTGGTTATTTATATTTACCGAGCTACTGCTATTTGCCGGTCTCTTTATCGTCTATGGCATTTATCGATACCTAAATCCGGTGGCATTTCATTTGGCTGCCGAAGAGCTGAGCGTTACTGTTGGTACGGTCAATACCATTATCCTTCTGGTCAGCAGTGCCACAATGGCAATGGCCAGTACCGCCATCCGCTTAAAAAACAAACAATTTACCATTCTGCTATTATTGGCCACCTTATTTATGGCCTTTATGTTTATGACCAACAAATATTTTGAATGGAAAGGCAAATTTGATCATGGCATATTTCCCGGAAGTGAAGATTTGCTTCGCCTAGGACATGGCGACACACTCTTCTTTAGTCTCTATTTTTTTATGACCGGCTTACATGCCCTGCACATCATTGTTGGGTTTATTTTGATCACCGTTGTCTGCTACCGGGTTAACAACAATACATTAACCCACGATAATCCTGTATTACTGGATAATTCAGGACTATACTGGCATTTGGTCGACTTAATCTGGATCTTCCTTTTTCCACTTTTTTACCTGATCACTTAAAATACATCGCCATGAACAAGTCAAATGAAAACCATATCGTTCCTTATAAATTATACCTGTACATACTGGCCGGCTTAATTGCTCTAACGCTTATTTCGGTTGGTATTACCTACATCGAACTGGCCCGATTAACCGTATTTACCGCTCTGCTATTGGCATCAGTCAAATCCATATTGGTTCTTGTCTTTTTCATGCACCTGAAATTTGACAACAAACTGATTCAAATACTGGTTACAGCTGTTTTTGTACTCATTGCACTGGTTCTATTTGTTACATTCCTGGACTATAATTATCGCTAGCTATGATTGATCAAACCACTAATAAAGCCTCTAATTTCGTTTCGCAGGTCGATTCTGCATTCATATTTATATTTGGCATCTCCATTCTTTTTCTGGTGGGCATCACTGCCTTTATGGTGTATTACATCATCAAATACCGAAAAAGCAAGAATGCCGAAGCCACCCACATCGAAGGCAGCAATACACTGGAAATTATCTGGACCATCATCCCCACCATTCTGGTACTGGCCATGTTTTATTACGGATGGTCAGGATGGAAACTTCAGAAAGACATTCCTGAAGATGCCATCCCCATCAAAACCATCGCCCGAATGTGGAGTTTTACTTTTCAGTACGAAAATGGTCTGATTACCGACACTCTTTACGTGCCACTAAACAAAGCCGTCAATCTCGATCTGGTTGCACTGGATGTACTACACAGTCTTTACATACCGGCCTTTCGTGTCAAGCAGGATATGGTACCCGGTAAGCAGGCCAACATCTGGTTCGAATCCGGACAATTGGGAGAATACGAGATTTTCTGTGCCGAATACTGCGGACTTCGACATTCCTTTATGACCTCCGCCGTAAAAGTTATCCCAGCCGATGAGTTTGATGAATTAACAAAGATCGACTCCACTGCACTAGCAGCCAACAATACCGAAGTTGATTCGCGGCAGGCAGGCATCAGTGTTACCCGCAAATATGGTTGTAATGCCTGTCACACAGCGGATGGTTCAAAGTTAGTAGGCCCTTCCTATAAAAACATCATGGGACGCACCCGAACCGTTATCAAAGATGGTGAAGAGATTGAAATGATGGCCGACGAAGATTACATAAGACGCTCAATCTATGATCCAAATGCCGAAGTGGTAAAAGGCTATGAAAAAGGCTTAATGCTTTCGTACAAGGATCAGGTGACCGAAGAAGAATTTTTGCAGTTACTGGATTATTTCAGGTACCTGTCAGAATAGATTCAAATCGCAAAACCAAAGACAACAGAAGCAAGATATAATAATTAAGACTATAGAAAAAGAATAATGAGCATCAATTATAAACAAATAGCCACACTGGGTAAGTTCAGCATATCCTTGCCCGTCGCCATTACTGCTCTTACCGGATTTGCAGCTTACCAGCGAGCCCTTTCCGTCGATGGCCTATTAGTCGCAATGGGTATCTTTTTTCTGTCTGCCGGTGCTTCTGCCCTCAATCAGCTGCAGGAAATTAAAGAAGACCGATTGATGGCGCGCACCTCCAATCGCCCCTTACCGCAACAAAGCCTTCAACCAATGACGGCACGCTTTATCATCATATTATTCCTCATTGCCGGATCATTATTACTTTTTCCCTATGGCATGATGGCCGTTGTTTGGGGCTGGGCAGGTTTATTTTGGTACAATCTAATTTACACCCCCTTAAAAAAACACAGTGCCTTTTCGGTATTTCCGGGAGCTATTGTGGGGGCCATTCCCCCCATTGCCGGATGGATAGCTGCCGGTGGATCAATAATGGACATTCGCATTCATTTTGTAGCATTTTTCTTCTTTTTAGGACAAATGCCTCACTTCTGGTTGTTGGTATTAAAATATAAAGAGCAATACAAAAAAGCCGGATTTCCAATTATCACCGACGTATTAGCCCAGACACAGGTAAAACGCATCAACTTCATCTGGTTTCTTGCCACCTTTACTTCAGTTTTGTTTTTTCCATTACTGAATATTGTGTCCAACATCATTATCGCTCTTCTGATTTATAGCTCTGCCATGAGCATGATCGTTTGGTTAATAAAAAGCTACAACTCCCAACAATTAAGGAAACTATTTATTTATTTCAATTCCTTTTACTTATGGGTGATGCTATTGATGTTAGTTGATCAGCTAATACCAATCTCCTGAGCAGTTCACCCACACCAAACAACATTACCAAAAAGAAAGCCGATACTTGCAACAAGTACCGGCTTTCAATATTTTCGTATTACGACTATGCCAATAATTGCTTAACGACAGCTGAAATATCTTTACCATCAGCCTTACCGGCTAATTCCTTAGAAGCAACGCCCATTACTTTACCCATCTCCTTCATCGAGGTAGCACCTACTTTTTCGATGATTTCCTTTACAATAGGCTCCAATTCTTCTTTCGTCAATTGCTTTGGTAAATACCCGGCAATTGCCTCCACTTCAGCCAATTCTTTTTCTGCCAAATCCTCACGGTTTTGTGATTTAAAAAGTTCAGCAGCATCTTTTCTTTGCTTCACCATCTTCTGCACGATTTTCATAATATCGGCATCCGACAACTCTTCAGCAGCACCCTTAGAGGTTTTAGCTTCAATCACTTCTTTCTTCACCCCACGCAAAGCCTCTAAGCGAATTCGATCTTTCGCCTTCATGGCTTCTTTTATGTCGTTATTAATTTGTGCTTCTAAATTCATAATATCTTAATTAAATCTTTGTGTTCTAATTAGTTTTTAGTCAGTAATCAGTAGTTGGTTTATTACAATAGCTTCAAATTTGATACTTAATTAATCCACATTATCGTGTAAGTATGGATTATCCTTACTGATTTGCGGCCCGTTTTTAGGATCATCAGATAAAGAGAAACGACTCACGTTTCGCTCCTGACTCGCACGCGGCTGTCCTTGCTGCTGACGATCGATCGGCATCTGACGGCGTTTATAAGCCGGTACATTTTCAATCTGTTCAATGTACCTTTCATCCTCCATCTCTTCCTGGCTCAGCTGTGTTTTGTAATAACTGGCACCAGCTGTTCCAAAACCCTCATCCACGAAATTATCATTGGAAGGATTAAAATGATCCACCTCTGATTTTCGACTTGCCGGTGGTACCACGGGCTGGTAATAAGAATCAATTCGTTCCTGTTTTTGTTGCTCAATGGCCTCAAAATCCACCACACGACCTGGCTGTTCCGTTTCATTAACTGTGAAATCCATCACCTGCTCTTCCTCCGGAACTTTCGTAACCTGCCCTTCTTCATCCAAAGAAAAGCGCGTTACCTTATCCTGTTGCTTACGAACCCGGTGCTCAATCAACTGCTCCGACACAAAACCGGTAGCAATTATTGTTACACACACTTGCTTCCCAAGGGCATTATCATTACCGGTACCCCAAATTATCGAAGCACCATCGCCCACAACATCCTGAACGTAATCGGTAATTTCACCCACCTCGTCCATGGTAATCTCTTCGGTACCCGAAGTAATGTTCAATAGTATATTACGTGCGCCTCTAATTTCGTTATTATTAAGCAATGGTGATTCCAACGAAGCCTGAATGGCATCCAGTGCCCGTTTCTCACCTTCGGCATAGGCCGATCCCATTACCGCCACACCACTATCTTTCATCACAGTTTCCACATCGGCGAAATCCACGTTGATATAGCCATGTACAGTAATAATCTCTGCAATACCTTTGGCTGCCGTTGCCAACACATCATCTGCTTTGGAGAAGGCATTTGACAATTTTAAATCACCAAACATCTCCCGCAAACGCTCATTATTAATAATCAACAGAGAATCAACATTTTTCTCCATCTCAGCGATTCCATCCAATGCCTGGTTAATACGAAGTTTGCCTTCAAACTTAAAGGGAATGGTTACTATACCAACGGTAAGTATTCCCATTTCCTTGGCCGTTTTGGCTATAATTGGTGCAGCACCGGTTCCTGTACCACCACCCATTCCGGCAGTAACAAAAACCATTTTTGTATTCTCCTGCAAAACACCAACAACATCCTCAAGATTTTCAATGGCCGATTCACGCCCTTTATCCGGTCGGTTGCCAGCTCCTCGTCCTTCGGTCAGCGACTCACCCAGTTGAATTTTAACCGGCACAGGACTGCTTTCTAAAGCCTGTGCATCGGTGTTGCAAACCACAAAGTTTACATCCTTTATGCCAAGACCATACATGTAGTTGACGGCATTACTACCACCACCTCCTACACCAATGACTTTAATTATCGAAGATTCAGATTGTGGAATATCAAAATTCATCAGCTCTTCACTCATATCCGTCCTGTTTTATCAATTACATTTCAACATCTTTCTCATCGAAGATATTGACCAATCCATTTCTAATACCACTAAACAGATTGCCAGTTTTGTAGCTTGATTTTTCCTTCTTTGTTTTTTCTTTCTTAACCGATTTCTTACCCTGAGATTCTTCCCATTTCGGCTCCACTTCACCAAACAATTCAGGTTCAACAATAGCACGCTTAGGACGCTCCATTGCACTCAATACCAAACCAATACTGGTTGAATAATTTGGCAAATGAGCTTCGGGTAATACATCACCTGTCAGGCACTGATCCGGCAGACCAATACGCACATCCAGTCCTGTCCGGTACTTGATAAGCTGTGGCAGGTTCTTTAACAAAGCACCACCACCTGTTAGCACAATACCCGATCCTACCTTATCGTAACAACCCGAGCTTTCGATTTGGAACATCACATAATCAATGATTTCTTCCATGCGCGCCTGAATAATGTATGCCAGACTCTTAAACGATATTTCTTTAGGCTCCCAACCGGCAATACCCGGAATGGTTACCACCATATCTTCACGAGCCATATCACCCATGGCTGAACCAAACTGCACTTTCAAGGACTCGGCCTGCTTATACAATACAGAGCATCCTTCTTTAATATCTGATGTTACCACATTACCACCAAATGGGATCACAGCTGTGTGACGGATAATACCGTCGTAAAAAACAGCTACATCGGTTGTACCGCCACCTATATCAACCAAAACAACACCGGCTTCTTTTTCCTCTTCTGTTAAAACACTTTTGGATGATGCCAGAGGTTCAAGAATCAGGTCGTTAAGTTGTAAACTGACGCGACGGATACACTTTTCAATATTCTTTACCGAAGCAATACGTCCAAGCACGATGTGGAAATTACCTTCCAATCGGCGACCAGACATACCTACCGGGTTTTTCACACCCATCTCATTATCCACAATATAATCCTGAGGGATTACATGCATTATTTTCTCTCCGGCTTCTACAGGAATTTTATAATTGTCATCAAATAAATTATCTACATCTTCCTGGGTGATCTCAAGACCACTCTCAATAAATCGGTAACCACGGTTACGTAAACTTTTAATGTGCTGCCCGGCTATACCGACATACACATCCTGCAACTTAATGTCCAGCTTCGTTTCAATGCTGGCAATCGCCTGTTTGATTGATGCAACTGTTTCGTCAATGTTTAAAACAACTCCTCGTTTTACACCAATTGACGGCACCTGCTCCATCCCAAGAAGCTGCAATTTGCCATTATCCATTTTACGTCCCACAATAGCAACTATTTTGGTCGTTCCAATGTCGATGGCGGCTATTAGTTTAGGTTCGTGGTTCATAACATCATCCTTTTGAACAAACAACTTGTCCATTATATTTTAAACTTACTTTTTTATACACATTCCATTCGCGAGAATTCCATCCACTTTTATAAAGTGCCTTAAGTTTTCTGAACTTGGCAACCGCATCGTTAACCGATCCAAATTCAATGGTGTGATCACCAACTCTGGGCACCATGGTTAATTCTCCCTTTTGATTAACATACACCTGTTCAATCTGAGCCTTCCAAAACTCATCTTCATGAATCATTTTGGCAATACCCATTAATTCATTCTTCGCTAAACGCCTTACATAGCCATTGGCTACCAATACGTGCGCCGAATGCTTTTTGAACAATGGCATCTTTTCTCCCTCCATATCCAGGTAGTACGAATCACTTTTATCAAACACTCTCACTAAAGGCTCACGTTGCGACACATCCAAATGCAAAGTTCCACCATATGTCAGGTACACTTCACAATGACTAATGGCCGGATGCTTCATCAGGAATGATTCAATTTTATTACAATCCAATTCCTCAATATGCCGCCCCAAAATCCCGGGATATTTACCCAGAATAATGTCTCTAATCTCACTGGTAGTGACAAACTGGTTTTCAACACTATCACATATCGACGCCACTACATCGCCGCAAATCACCTTACTTTTATCAACTGCCACAAATGAGAACATTACCGGAAAATACAATACGGCAACCACGATCATCACTATGTTTCTCCAACGCTTCATTTATAACAATTATTCTATTATTCCGCTTAAATATAACTTTTTCCACCTACTAATGACTAAGTATCCTCCATTAGTTATTAACAATTTGTCAAACGTTTAAATATCACTGATAAACGACCTGAATTTATTCTCTAAAACCGGCACCTCTTTGTCGATATCTCCGGCCCCCAGAGTAAGCACCACCTCGTTTTCCTCAGTTATCAATTCTTCAAACAAGTCCGCTTTCGTCACCACTTTTACATCCACTAATTTCATTGCCGATGCAATTATTTGTGACGAAACACCTTCAATAGGCAATTCCCTGGCCGGATATATATCCAACAACAAAACCCGATCAAACTGATCCAAAGAAGCTGCAAATCCCTCTGCAAAATCGCGCGTCCGCGTATACAAATGAGGCTGAAATACAACGGTCACTTTTTTGTCGGGATAAATGGCCTTAACCGATTTAAATGTGGCATTAATCTCTTCAGGATGATGAGCATAATCATCAATCAAAACCAATTTATCGGATTTAATGCGGTACTGAAAGCGTCGCCTGATCCCTTCAAATTGCGGTAAAGCATTCCTAATCTCATCTTCTTCAACACCCCCCAGCATCGCCAAAGCAATAGCTCCTACTGCATTTTCAACATTAACCAATCCCGGAATACCCATTTTTAAACCTTTAATGACTCCAAAGGGCGTGTGCATATCAAAACGATGAATGCCATCTTCCAACTTCAGATTAAAGACACTAAAGTCAGCTCTTTCATCAATTGAGTAGGAGAACAATTCAATATCCTCATTGGCTTCATCAACTGGTAATCCATGCTTATGCACCAGTACTCCACCCGGCTCTATCTTTGAAACAAACTCATTAAAAGCAACATTAATACTCTCTTCATCGCCATATATATCCAAATGATCGGCATCCATCGCCGACAACAAGGCAAAGTGCGGTGATAAATGCAGAAAAGAACGATCAAATTCATCGGCCTCCAACACCACATAAGACGAATCTGAATCGTGTAAAAAATTCGTCTGATAATTATTGACGATACCTCCCAAAAAGGCATTACAACCAACATTGGACTGCTTATACAAATGAGCGGTTAATGATGAAATGGTCGTTTTGCCATGGGTTCCGGCCACACAAACACTGTTCATACCAGAGGATATCAAACCCAATACAGCTGCTCTTTTACGAACATCAAAACCATGCTCATTAAAAAACCTTAACTCAGAATGTGATTCAGGTATTGCAGGCGTGTAAACCACCAGTGTTGTTTTCACATCTTTATATACCTCTCCGATTTTCTCTACATCATCCTCATAATGAATAGCAACTCCCTCAGCCTCCAATTCCTTCGTCAGCACTGTTGAAACACGATCGTAGCCCGCTACCGAATACCCTTCGTAGCAAAAGAACCGCGCCAGTGCACTCATTCCTATTCCGCCAACCCCGACGAAATACACACTCTTTATATCTTTAAACTTTAACATTCTACTTTTTCTTTGCCAACTTAATTACCTCTTCTGCAATTTCCCTGGCCGCTTCCGGCTTGGCAAACTGTTTTATATTATCAGCAAACAGCTTTAAACGCTCATCATCCTTCAGCAAGGCAACCGCCTCCTCAATCAGTTGATTAACATTTGTATCCTTAACTAAATGCGCTGCATCTTTTTCCACCAAAGCCATGGCATTTTTCGTTTGGTGATCTTCAGACACATTCGGTGATGGCACAAAAACACTCGGTTTACCCAAAATGGCCAACTCAGATATGGAGCTGGCTCCAGCACGCGAAACCACCACATCAGCCACAGCAAAAGCCATATCCATACGACTTATAAAATCCGTCACCAACACCCTCGACATCATTTCTTCGGGCATGCGGGCCTTCATCTCTTCCACATAGAACTTTCCGGTTTGCCAAATCATCTGAACATCATCCGGCAATGATTTTATTGTTTCGATAATACCATTATTCACCGAGCGCGCCCCCAAACTACCACCAATCACCAAGATTGTTTTCTTGGCCGGATCAAAATTCCAGAATTTTAATGCCTCGGCTTTTGAGATATCATTCAGCAAATCATTTCGTACAGGATTCCCGGTTATCAGCAACTTACCCTGCGGAAAGAAACGCTCCATTCGTTCGTAAGCCACACAGATTTTCGCTGCTTTCTTAGCCAGTATGCGATTGGTAACACCCGGAAAAGAGTTTTGCTCCTGCAATAAGCTGGGTACACCCGATTGTGACGCGATTCTCAAAACCGGTCCACTCGCATAGCCACCAACACCTACTGCCACATCGGGTTTAAACTTCCGAATGACCCCTCGGGCTTTTAACAAACTATTGATCAGCTTAAACGGAAAAGCCAGATTGCGCAATGTGAGTTTGCGATGAAAACCAGCAACAGGCAAACCAACAATCTCATAACCGGCAGCAGGCACCTTCTCCATCTCCATTTTACCTTTGGCACCAACAAATAATATCTCGGCATCAGGCTCTAATTCTTTAACCTTATTGGCGATTGAGATGGCCGGAAAAATATGCCCTCCGGTTCCTCCTCCACTTACTATAACTTTTATCGGACTCATATTTTATTCACTTTCTGCCTCAACAGCAAGATCTTTTTCTTCAATATTATTACGACTCACACTCAATATGGCTCCAAATGCCAAACAGGTAAATAGTGTGGATGTTCCTCCCATACTCACCAACGGCAAAGGCTGACCAGTAACCGGCATTACGCCAACCGCCACCCCCATATTAATAAAGGCCTGCACCACTAACAAGGTAGCCAATCCTATCACCAGAAAGGCCGGAAAGGTTCGACTACTGGCACGTATGATCACACCAGCCCGAAACAACAAGATCAGGTAAGCCAACATCACAAAAAAACCACCTATAAATCCCCACTCCTCAACAATAATGGCGTACACAAAATCACTATAGGGGTGAGGCAAAAAGTAACGCTGGTGACTGTTTCCAGGCCCTTTCCCACGGATACCCCCTGTGGCAATGGCCATTTGCGAACGCTGCGACTGGTAATCAACCGTAGCTTCCTTTGAATCGTCGTCATTACTAATAAATCGTTCTATCCTTGCCTTTACCGTACTAGCCCTATGCCAAAAAGGTAAATAATCAGATAACCACAGTAAAAAAAGAGCAACTAATATAACTGTACCAACCGTCCCAAGAAGATATTTTAATGATACTCTTCCTATAAACATAACAACCAAACTGGTAGCACCGATTAAGGCCGCTGTTGAAAAGTCATCCTTAAAAATTAGTCCACAAACAATAGCTACATGAAGCATGATCGGCTTAAAAGCCTCATCAGCCGTTCGGTCATTAGCCTGATATTGTGCCAGCACTTTGGCGATATACATCATCAAGGCAAGTTTTGCAATCTCCGAGGGCTGAAAGGAAATACCCACCACAGGCACCGTCAACCACCTGCTGGCATTATTGAGGTTAACTCCCGAAACCGCCGTAATGGCCAGTAACAGAATTGAGAAATATAGAAAAACGGTCGCAAAACGTGCAAACCACTTATAATTAATCTGGTGAACTGCGATAATAATACCAATGCCCAATATCAGAAACTTGGCATGGCGAAACAAATAATACACCACATTGCCATCCTGATGCTTATAGGCCAAATTACCGGTAGCACTATACACCACCAGGCTCGAAAATACAGCCAAAGCCAGTATTACGTACCAGATAATTCGATCACCCTTAATATATTTTCGCAATACCTCGTTCATACAAGTTTTTTATAAATTCCTCACACTCTCTTTAAACAAGTCGCCTCGTTGAATGTAATTATCAAACAAATCGAAACTTGCGCAGGCCGGAGAAAGCAGTACCACTTCATTTTTCTTGCCTAAGCGATAAGCCATTTCAACCGCCTCATCCATGGATTGCGTCTCTTCCAGAGTCGCTACTTTTCCCTGAAAAGCACGTACCAGCTTTTCATTATCCGTTCCAAGGCAAATAATGGCCTTTACTTTTTCCTCAACCAATGGCATCAATTCGCTGTAATCGTTCCCCTTATCAACTCCACCTACTATCCACACTACAGGCTTACTCATACACTCCAGGGCATACCAGGTTGAATTAACATTCGTAGCTTTTGAGTCATTGATAAATTCAATACCACGAACCGAAACCACGCGTTCCAGACGGTGAGCCACTCCTTTAAAGCTGCTCAAACTTTCGCGGATAAACTTTTTACGGATATTCAACACCTTAGCCACTATACCGGCTGCCATGGAGTTATACAGGTTATGCCGGCCCTGTAACGATAATTCCTGTAAGAATAAGCTCATTGATTCATCGTTATAATTAATGATTAACTCATCACTGGTTGAGTAAGCTCCTTGTTTAAGGATATCATTTTGCGTAAAGGGAAGCAAACGGGAATAAAATATCCTCTTTTGAAGCTCATTGGCAATCACCTCATCGTCCTGACAATAAACGAAAACATCGTTTTCGGTTTGATTTTGTGCAATCCGAAATTTACTGTCGATGTAATTTTCCATTTTATAATCATAACGATCAAGGTGGTCAGGCGTAATGTTCAGCAGTACCGCCACATCAGCCTTAAACTGATACATGCCATCCAACTGAAAACTACTCAGCTCAATCACAAACCATTCAGGATTTCTCCCCTCTGCAATCTGCCGCGCCAGGCTGGTACCAATATTACCTGCCATCTCCACATCAACACCCGAATGCTTTAACAAATGATATATCAACATGGTCGAGGTAGTTTTCCCATTACTACCGGTAATACAAACCGTTTTGGCTTGCGTGTAACGACCTGCAAATTCTATTTCCGAAATAACTGGTATGTTACGCCCATGAAGCTGCTGAATCATGGGAATGGAATCAGGAATACCCGGACTTTTCACCACCTCGCTGGCACTGAAAACTTCCTCAAGCGTATGCATGCCCTGCTCCCACTTTATTCCGGCACCGTTTAACTCATTCTGAAAACGATCCGCAATAACACCACTGTCGGAAACAAACACATCCCATCCCTGCTGCATCGCCAACAAGGCTGCACCTACACCACTCTCGCCTGCTCCTAAAACAACCAGTTTCTTGCTCATTCTTTATCGTACTTTAAGGGTTACGATGGTTAACACCGCCAGAATAATTCCGATTATCCAGAAGCGGGTTACTATTTTTGATTCTGTATAGCCTATTTTTTGATAATGGTGATGCAAAGGGGCCATCTTAAACACCCGTCGTCCTTCACCGTATTTCTTTTTCGTGTATTTAAACCAGGACACCTGTATCATTACAGACAGGTTTTCAACCAGAAAGATTCCACACAGGATTGGAATTAAAAGCTCAATGCGCAACAAGATGGCAAACACAGCTATAATACCCCCCAGGGTTAAACTACCGGTATCGCCCATGAACACCTGAGCCGGGAATGAATTATACCACAGAAATCCAACTGTTGCTCCGATAAAGGCAGCCATAAACACCACCAGTTCCTCAGAATGAGGTATGTACATTATATTCAAATAGTCAGCATAAATAACATTACTGGAGAGGTAGGCAAATATGCCCAAAGTTACTCCTATAATTGCAGATGTCCCTGTGGCCAGTCCGTCCAATCCGTCTGTTATGTTAGCACCATTGGAAACAGCTGTAATAATAAAAATCACCGCTACGACAAAGATTAACCAGCCCCATTTTTTAGCCTGATCACCCAGAAACCATAGAACGGACGAATAATCGAAACGGTGGTTTTTCAGGAAAGGCACATTGGTCACCGTAGATTTGACTTCACGCGTTGCTTCACGCTCCACCTGAGTACCATCTTCCAACTGTACAGTTACCGTTTCACCCGGCACTTTTTCTCGCACCACCACTTCACCACTTGCAAAAAGTGTAATGGCTACAATCAGCCCGAGTCCCACCTGACCGGCAATTTTAAATCGCCCGGCCAAACCTTCTTTATCTTTTTTAAATACTTTAATATAATCGTCAATAAACCCGATGGCGCCCAACCAAACCGTCGATACCAGCATCAAAATAATGTAGATATTATCCAATCGGGTAAATAACAAAACAGGTATCAGAATAGACGCGATAATAATAACACCTCCCATAGTTGGTGTACCCTTTTTCGCATACTGACCTTCAAGACCAAGATCACGGACCACTTCACCAATCTGCTGTCGCTGCAGCATTCGGATAGCCATCTTTCCGATGAATGTAGCCGTTAAAAGTGCAAAAATAACTGAGAGACCAGCCCTGAAAGTAATATACTGAAACACGCCTGCTCCCGGCAAGTTCATTTTTTCAAGATATTCAAATAGGTAGTATAGCATGATTCAGGTTTTACTCTTCGTTAAATATTTCGTTTACAATTTCTCTATCGTCAAAATGACTGCGCACTCCTTTAATTTCCTGGTAGGTTTCGTGTCCTTTACCGGCAATCAGAATAATATCTCCTGCACCGGCCACCATACAAGCCGTTCGTATAGCTTCGCGGCGGTTAACAATTGACAAAACCTTAATGCGATCCTTAAAAACAACACCTTCCATCATCTGTGAAATAATGGCTTCCGGATCTTCACTTCGGGGATTATCAGCTGTTAAGATTACTTTTGAGCTTCCCACAACGGCCTCTTTGGCCATCTCCGGTCGTTTCATCGGATCACGATCTCCTCCGGCACCCACCACAGTAATTAATTGCTGTTGCGGCTGACGCACCATATTAATGGTTTCCACCACATTCTTAATCGCATCGGGCGTATGAGCATAATCCACAATGGCTGTTTTCCCCGATTTTGATCGAATGGTTTCAAAACGACCATCAACGGGCTTCAACTGACTTAAAGCCACCAAAACTTCATCCTTATCAAACCCTAATTGACAAGCGGCACCATAAACCGCCAGAAGGTTGTGTGCATTGAAGTGCCCTACAAACTGCGTCCACATCTCCTGCCCGTTCAACTCCAGCTGCATTCCTTCAAACATACTTTCGATGATTCGGCCTTTATAATCACCCATTCCACGCAACGAGTAAGTCAACTTCTCAGCTTTGGTATTTTGCAACATCACCTGTCCGTTCTTATCATCGGCATTGGTTAAGGCAAATGCTGCTTTGCCCAATCCATCAAAGAACGATTTCTTAGCCTCGATGTAGGCCTTGAATGTCTTATGATAATCCAGGTGATCGTGGGAGATATTTGTGAAAACGCCACCACCAAACTGAAGTCCAGCTACACGATTCTGCACCAAGGCATGCGAACTCACTTCCATAAAGCAATACTCGCATCCGGCCTCAACCATGTCGGCCATTATTTTATTTAATGTAACCGCATCGGGCGTTGTATGCGTAGCATCCAACTTATATTTCCCGATATAATTAGCTACGGTTGAAAACAATCCAGCCTTATAGCCCATGTTCATCACCAAGTGATACAAAAGGGTAGCGATGGTTGTTTTACCGTTGGTTCCGGTTACACCTACCAATTTTAAGTTTTTAGAAGGATGACCATAATATGCCGCCGCCATTTCTCCCAATGCCAGCGAGCTATCCTTCACTTTAATAACTGTCACATCTTGCGAAATACCTGCCGGCACATCTTCGCAAACAATACATTTACATCCCACTTCAATCACTTGTTGAATAAACTGATGCCCATCAACTACCGTACCCCTCATTGCCACAAACAAAGAACCGGCACCGGCCTGCCTTGAGTCAAAAACGATTTGCTCCACATCAAAATCACGGAAATTAATTTGTTCCGTCATTTCTATGTCCTTTATTATATCTGCTAATCTTTGCATAATCTATCCCATTCTTAAATAAATCGTCGAGCCTTTCCTGAAACTCTGCCCCGCCGTCATGGATTGCTTGACCACGCGACCAACACCATTAATCACCACTTTCATTCCCATATTTTCAAGAATTGCCACTGCATCTTTTGCTCCCATCCCCTTCACATTAGGCACAATGCCATTGGGGAAATTCTTGCCTCTTAAGCTCACGTCGTGCTCTCTGGCCGATGTTGAAATCCATTCCGATCCCACATCCTGCCCTTGCACCATCACGCCCACTTCATCCAATACCGTTAGCAGCTCGGCCTTTTTACCTCCTTTTGAATAAGGCTGATGACTGGCCAACTGTACCTCATATTCGGTATCCACATCTGAATTATGATAACTTTGAGCATACACCCGGTCGGCAATCTCTTTGAAAACCGAACCCGCCACTACATTCGCATAATACACGTTGTTGGATGGGGCATTAATCACCACAATGCACGAATACATCGGACGATCAGCCGGAAAATATCCAACAAATGAAGCCTGGTGTTTTTTATCCTTGTAAGATGTTTTCTCGTTGGATATTTGCGCCGTACCGGTTTTCCCGGCAATCTTATAGCGCTTACTTTTTATATTCTTAGCCGTGCCCCGGTCAACCACACCCACCAGCATTTCATGAACTTTCTCAATAGTTTCCAAAGAACATATAGAAGGACGCAAAACAACAGACTGAAATTCTTCAATCACTTCGCCATGGTGCAAAACCGATTCAACAAACATGGGCTTTACCATCTTCCCATTGTTAGCCACTGCATTGTAAAAACTCAGCACCTGTAAAGGCGTTTGCTTTGTTTCATAACCAATGGACATCCACGGTAAAGTAGTTCCCCACCAGCTATTATCTCCCGGATACTTAATCATGGGGGCTCCCTCACCTTTGATTTCTATACCCAAAGATTTATTTAAGCCCATTTCGTATATACGATCCACAAATTTTCGTGGGTTATCCCTGTAATTATCAAATATAATCTTGGATACTCCCACATTTGATGACTTCTCAAAAACTTCTTTAACCGAAAGTTTACCAAAGCCACCATAATGACTGTCCGTCATCTTACGATCGTAGAAATAGCAGTGACCTTTCCCGGTTTCAATGCTATCTTCCAATGCCACCACTCCATCTTCCAATGCCACAATCATCGAAGCCAGCTTAAACGTCGACCCCGGCTCGGTGGCTTCGCCAATGGCATAGTTATATTTCTCGATGTATTTACCCGTTGTGGTTCGTCCCAAATTGGCAATGGCACGAACTTTCCCGGTATTCACCTCCATCAGCACAGCACAACCATGATCCGCCTTGTGCTCTTGCAACTGCTGCAACAATGCACTTTCGGCCACATCCTGCAAACCAATATCAATGGTTGTAACAATATCGTGCCCATCTACCGGTTCTACCTGCTCTTCGGTTACCCAGTTACCACTCACGCGGGTACGGGTACTCACTCCGGCCACTCCCTTCAGGTAATTATTATAGGCCATCTCCAGTCCAAACCGGCCACCCAGATCTTTCTCGGCATACAAGCTACCAACTGTACGCGCAGCCAGCTCACCAAAGGGCAACCGGCGATTCTCGTACTTCACAATGATAAAGCCACCTTTATTGGGTCCCAATCGGAAAATTGGAAATTCCTTCACCTTCTTTAGTTCAGTAAAAGAAATTCGGCGGTGATGAATGCGATAATAGCGCTTTCCCTTCGAACGGGCATCCGTTAATGCTTTCTTAAACGATGCCTTTGACCGATCGCCATAAAAGCGCGACAAAAGGTAGCACAGACTATCTATATTATCATTAAAAATCTCCTTTGTCAGGCCATTGGCTGCCATATCCATGTGAATGCGATAGGTTGGCACCGAACAAGCCAGCTTTCGATGATCTGAAGCCAGAATATCTCCCCGGTTGGCATCAATTACAATGTCTTTATTTTTTTGCTCTTCAACAACCTCTTCCCACTTATCCCCCTCAACTACCTGCAGATACAAAGCCTTACCCAGGATAATTACAGCCAAAACTGAAATACCTATGTACAAAAGGCCAAATCGTAATATGATGCTCTTTTTTATCTGCATTTACTTCTTCACTTTTAATCGTCGTGGTGGCTCGGTTAATTCTTCGAGCCCAAGATTTTTACTTTTAACACGCTTCAGCACCTCGCTCTGCTTACTCATGTACATCAGTTCCGAAGAAGTGGTGATAGCCTCGTATCGCAAGGACTTTAATTCTTTATTTAAAACTGCAATTTCACGCATCTGCTCCTCCATACGGTAATGATTACCGATGTAGAGAAAGGCAAAAAATGCCAGGAACAACGCAAAGGGCAATTGCTTGGCAATTAACGATCGCGTAAACAACCTTCCATTAATAATGTCGCGAAGTGAAATATTTTTCAATTCATCAACATCCTCCCTGGAAAGGATAAATTCCGGTATTTTATTCATTTGCCACTTCATATTCTTTCGGCTATTCTCAGCTTCGCACTTCTGGCTCGGTTATTTCTTTCAATTTCTTCTTCGTTGGGAATAATAATCTTCCGGTTGACAGCTTTAAACGGCACTTCTGATCGGCCGTAAATATCTTTGTCAGCCTGGTTTTTATCACAATCGCCAGACCGGACAAAATTCTTAACCAAACGATCTTCCAAACTATGGTAGGATATAACAGACAACCGTCCGCCAGACTTAATGGCATTTGTACTTTGCATTAAAACCGACTTCAACACGTCCATTTCTTTATTCACTTCGATGCGTAAAGCCTGAAAAACCTGAGCTAAGAACTTAGCATTTTCCTTTTTCGGCCCAATCTTCTCTGCCAATAGCTTTAAATCCGTTGTTGTTTCAAAAGGCTTATCTCCTCTTTGTTTTATAATTTCAGAAGCCAGCTTATACGATGATTTGATTTCGCCGTATTGCCAGAAAATACGTTTCAGATCATCCAGCTCGTAAGTATTGACTAAATCTGCAGCTGTCATTTTCAGGCCCTGCCCCATGCGCATATCCAGTTTCCCATCAAAACGAAATGAAAAACCACGCTCAGCTGCATCAAAATGATGTGATGAAACGCCCAGATCACCCAGTATTCCATCTACCTGCCCGACATTAAGGTAATGTAAAAAATGAGACAGATACTGAAAATTATGCCTCACAAAATACAATCGCTCATCATCCGGCCGGTTTTTGTAAGCATCTTCATCCTGATCAAAAACAATCAGCTTCCCCTTCTCGCCAAGCCTTGACAATATTTCGCGCGAATGACCGCCTCCACCAAAAGTTAAGTCCACATAAATCCCATCCGGCTTAATATTTAAACCATCAACGGATTCTTTTAACAACACCGGTATATGATATCCCTGCTCCATAGTTAATCTATTTCTTCGGCACCCGAATCACCTCCCAGCAACTCTTCTGCCAATTCTCCCAATTCTTCTCCACTCAAATCATCTTCCTCAAAGCGCTGCTTACTCCACAACTCTACCGTACTTCCCACACCCAGCAAAACAACCTCTCCGTTTACATCCACCATCTCCATCAAACGCTTAGGCACCAAGAAGCGACCGTTTCCATCCAGATTCACTTCAGCGGTGGAACGATACAAAGCCCGTTTCAGGCGCTTATCCTTCTGGCGAAAACTACTTAATTTATTTTCCAACAATTGAACTTCTTTCTGCCATTCGTCCTGAGGAATTAATACAAGACAGTGTTCGAAGAGATCCTTTCTGACCACAAACGACGATTGCCCTGCTCCACTCATTTCTTTCTTGAAGAGCGAAGGCAACACAACGCGCCCCTTTGCATCGGGCTTACAAACAAAATCGCCTATAAATGTGATCATTACCAAATACGTATTTCATTGGTAAAAGTATAAAACTTTCAAACCACATGCAACCACTTCACCCCACTTTATGACACTTGTTAATAACTTTTATCCCCATTTATCACGACATCATAACGACTCCTCGATGATTTCATTGTTTTCGCCACAAAAGTAACATCAAGATTCAAACAGAAAAACCGGTTAATTACTCGCCGTTTCTAAAATATTTCCTAAAATTGAAGCCCGTAAGAAAACTGTGGCATGGAAGAATTGAAAAAAGAAGAGAAATTTATTGATATTGACAAAGTATTTCATGATAAAAACCCAAAACTTAAGCGATTCATTCCTAAGTTTTTGATCAACTATCTAAAAAAAATAACTCACCAGGAAGAAATAAACGAATTCATCGCCAAGCACAAAAATGTGTATGGAATTGATTATGCCGAAGCCATTGTAGCCAACTTTAAGTCGCGCTATGAAGTTTTTGGCGAAGAAAACATCCCAAAGGATGGTCGGTTTATTTTTGTAGCCAATCATCCGCTGGGCGGCATGGACGGAATGGTCTTTGTGGCAGCAGTGGGGCGCCATTTTAAAAACCTTAAATTTCCGGTTAACGACATATTGATGAACTTAACCAACCTGCGCGACATTTTTTTGCCCATCAACAAACACGGCGGACACAGTCGCGAGGCTGCAAAAGCCATTGATGAGGCCTATGCCAGTGACAACCAAATGCTAATGTTTCCGGCCGGATTGGTATCGCGAAAAAGAAAAAATGGCGTTATCAAAGACTTGGAATGGAAACCAAACTTTGTGAAAAAAGCCAAAACACATGAGCGGGACATTATCCCCGTATATATATCCGGAAGAAACACCAACCGTTTTTACAATTTGGCCAATTGGCGCAAAAAATTGGGGATTAAAGCCAACATCGAAATGCTTTACCTGGTAGATGAATTGTATCTTCAACGCCACAAAACAATTACCATCACTTTTGGCGAGCCAATTAAAATAAATGAGCTACAAGTTACCAGAGCTGGAAAGGAACAGGCACAAAAAATAAAAGACAAAGTCTATGCCTTATCAAAAATAAATTAAATTTGTAGCCTACTGTAAGAATTCACCGAATGAGAGTAAAAGAAATTATACCTCCAGTACCAAAGGAAGAACTAGAAGCTGAGTTGACTAAGGAGACATTTGTCAGAAACACCAACAAAGGCGACAATAAAATATACGATTTCACCGCTCACCAGGCGCCTGCTTTAATGCGCGAGGTAGGACGATTACGTGAAATTACTTTCCGCATGGCAGGAGGCGGAACCGGTAAAGAAACCGATATTGACGATTACGATACCGCAGAAGTACCTTATCGACAGTTAATTGTTTGGGATCCGCAATCAAGAGAAATATTAGGTGGTTACCGTTACCTGCTTGGAAGCGATATTCCGGTTGATCAGTTGGGCAACGTTAAGCTGGCCACATCCCGTTTGTTTCAATTCTCGGAGAAATTCACTAAAGAATTCCTGCCACACATGATTGAATTGGGACGTTCGTTTGTGCAACCAACTTATCAGTCATCCAAGGCCGGTACGAAAAGTTTATTCGCACTGGATAACCTTTGGGACGGTTTGGGCTCATTAATCGTTAGCCATCCCGAAATGAAGTACTTCTTTGGCAAGGTGACCATGTACACTCATTTTAACCGTTATGCCCGGGATCTGATTTTAGGTTTTATGCAGAAGTATTTCAACGATCCGGATCGATTATTATACCCTCACAATCCGGTTAAGATTGATTTAACCGATCAGGATTTAAAAGAAATTTTCAGCGGCGAAACTTATCAGGAAGATTACAAAATACTGACCAAACGGGTTCGTGAGTTCGGCGAGAACATACCGCCACTAATTAATGCCTACATGAATCTTTCGCCATCGATGAGAACGTTCGGCACTGCCATTAACGATCGTTTTGGTGATGTGGAAGAGACCGGCATTATATTAACAATCAACGAACTGTACAAGCAAAAAATCAACCGACACGTTGACACCTTTGATCCAAATGAACCACACGATTAAGGACAATGTGATGATTAGATAAAATAAAGAAGAGTTGCAAATAAACAATTGCGACTCTTTTTTTTTATAGTGATATAAGTTTTAACTCAATGATGAACACATACGACCTGGTAGTTATTGGCAGTGGCCCTGCGGGCTATTCTTCAGCCATACGTGCATTAGATTATGGATTAAACGTTTGCATTGTGGAAGGCAAACACTTGGGCGGTGCCGGTATTATGAATGGTGCCCTCACCTCCAAAACCATGTATGAACTTTCGATGGATTATGCCATTGCGGCCAGAATCGATCGTGGTTATCGGGTTGGCTCTTTAAGCGTGAATTTCGAGAAGGTTAAAAAAACAGTTATCCAGGCTGCCAAAGAGAAGCAGTACCAGATGCTCAGTCAGATTGAGACTTTTTCGCCTGCACAAAACAAAAAAGGTTCGTTAACCATCGAGTATGGCTGGGCTACATTTGTGGATTACGATCACATCGAAGTAAAAGGCCTAAAAGAAAGCAAGCGAATTAAGGGCAAAAACTTTGTAATTGCCACAGGTTCCAGGCCACGTCAATACAACGGCTTGCAGATTGATGGCGAACGCATCATTACCTCCGATGGCATTTTAAATCTGAAAGAGTTTCCCGAACGCATGCTGATTATCGGTTCGGGCATTATCGGTTGTGAGTTTGCCACTATCTTCTCCAACTTCGGACAAACAGAGGTACACCTGCTGGATCGCTCCAACAGGGTACTACCCTATGAAGATAACGACGTTAGTAGTTTTGTATCACGCAACCTGGAAAAAAACGGTGTGAACATTCACCATACAGCCACCCTGCGTCACATACGCAAACACCCCGAGCACCTCGAAGTCGTTCTGGATTATCAGGATGGCCACAGTAAAGTAATCGAGGTCGATGTGGCATTGGTAGCCATTGGTCGTGTACCTAACACCGAAGGCCTAAATCTTGAGAAAATAGGTATCGAACTACACACAAACGGTACCATTCCAATTAAAGACGACTGCCTTCTGCGCGATGGCCGCGGCAACTGCCACGTTTATGCCGCTGGCGACGTAACCGGCCACAGCCAGCTATACAGCGTTGCCGAATTTCAGGGACGCCTTGCTGCTGAAAAAATTGGTGACATCCCTCAATATCCGCTGGACTATTCACACATGAGTACCCTGATGTTTTTTAAACCTGAGGTTGCTGCCGTTGGCGCCAATGAAAAAATGCTACAGGAAAAGAACATCCCCTATAAAGCAGCCTATTATTCCAATAAACTGGTTAATCGCGCCATTGCCATGCGCAACACCAATGGTTTTGTAAAGATACTGGTCAGCAACGACGACGAACAACGTATACTGGGCATGCGGGCAGCCGGTCCACAGGCCTCAGCCTTTATTGTTTCGGTGGCTCACCTCATTAACCAGGGCAACAGCCTGCATGAGGTATTAAAGATATTTTACCCACACCCAAGTATCCCAGAAGGCATCCAGGAATGCTTACGGACATTAAGCGGGAAGTCGGTTTATAAACCGGAGGCATTTCCTGATTTAATTAACATTAGAGAGTGGACTCCCGGGGAAGATGTTTGATGGATGATATATGATTATACAAACTCGTGAAATCAAATCAGCAACCAAAAGCGCAGAATCAACGAATCACCAAACAATTCAACACAAACAAGTAGCACCCCAACGGCGCTATTTGCAATAACAAGTGCGCTATGAATCTTCATTGGTTCGCAGACAACTTTTCCATGTGCGCAATGCTTTGTTCCGAGGTCCAAGTCGTTTTCCCCGACAACACATTTGAACGTAAGCATGGCGCTAACAATTTTAACGAAGCCTCATACTAAATCAAGCCCAACATAACTCTCTGAAACAAAGCCCAACAACAAGTGATTGCCCCAAACTCCAGAACTTAAAACCTCAAATCACAAAAAACCTCCATTTAGAATTATTTTAAATTACAACATTAAGCCAATCTTTCTGAAAAAAGTGCGCTTTGTCATGTTGTAATTTTAACTCCCATCATATTTTTGTGTATATTTTAACATTAAAGCGTAATTGTTATAGTATATAACATGATTTGGGTAGTAAAATTCATATTCGATAAACTAGAAAGAATAGAAGTAACAGACTTCTAAATATTGCCAATTACATCCATTCCGGAATGTAGTTAGTTTATCAGTACCCTGACATTTGAAAGCTCAAAGCAGCTTTTCGCATCGTAAAAAATTCAAAATACAATACTATGGAAGCACAGAAGCTACAACTTGAAAAATCCCTAACTGAATTAGAAAAAGGCAAAACGTTAATACCGGGTGGTGTACTAGGTATCCGTCGTCCATACAACTTTGTTGAAGGAGAATTCCCTATTTATTTTGACCATGGTCAGGGTGGTCGGGTAACCGATATCGATGGCAATGAATACATCGATTATTTATGTGCTTATGGCCCGATGATTCTTGGCAACCGTGAAAAGGAGGTGGATGATGCCGTTATCGATCAAATACAGAACAAAGGATTTTGCTTCTCTTTAACTCAGAAGTACCAGAACATGCTGGCTGAAAAAATGAATGAGTTAATCCCCTGTGCTGAAATGAGTTTATTTGTATGCACAGGTTCCGATGCCACCTCAACAGCCATTCGTCTGGCACGATCATATACTAAGCGCAACAAGGTGATGCGTTGTGGTTATCATGGCTGGCACGACTGGTGTGTGGAAGTAAAAGGTGGTATTCCAGAAAAGCTATATGAAGACGTTTTTGAGTTTAAATACAATAACCTGGAATCGCTTGAAACATTATTAAAAGAGCATGGCGACGACACAGCTGCTGTTATCATCACACCACTTGGTCATCCGTTGGCTGCACCTATATCCGAGCCAAAAGACGGTTTCCTGGAAGGCGTTAAAGCTTTGTGTGAAAAGTATGGAGTTGTATTAATATTTGATGAAATCAGAACTGGATTCCGTGCCAGCATTGGTGGAGCACAGAAACTCTATAAAGTAACGCCTGACCTGGCTGTGTTTGGTAAAGCCATGGCCAATGGTTACCCGATTGGTGCCGTTACCGGTAAAGCCGAAATTATGAAAGAAGGTGAGGCCAATGTATTTATCTCATCAACCTTCTTCCCTAACAGTTTAAGCTATGTAGCTGCTCTTAAAACCATCGAAATTCTGGAGCGCGATAAGGTATTGGATAAAATCTGGGAGAAAGGCGAAGAATTCAATGGCAAGATTGAAAAACTATTACAGAAATTTCCGGTTGGAGCACGCATCAGCGGTATTGCCCCAATGATGTTTATCACCTTCGACAAAGATGCTGACGGTACCTACAAAAAGAAGCGAAACGACTTCTATACACAATTAATTCGCCGCAAAGTATTCTTGCAGCCATACCACCACGGTTATATCTGTCACCGTCATTCTCAGGAAGATCTGGATTACACCGTGAATGCCATTGAGGAAGCTTTACAGTACATCACCGATAAGTACTAAGCTATTTAAACATCATGTAAATCGCTAATAGTTATAGGCTATAAGCTAACAGCTAAAAAAATGAGTAACTCAGAACTAAATAAAGGTATTGGCGAATTATTTATGTCACCCAATGCCGACGAAATGAGAGGCTTCTTAAGAAACAAAAAGAAGCAAATGAAAAGCAAACTGACTTCCGTTGCCGAAGCAGTTGACACCTATATTAACGATGGCGATTACCTGGCCATTGGCGGATTTGGAGGCGTTCGTATACCAACGGCTCTGATTCATGAGATTATCCGTAAAGAAAAGAAAGATCTGGGATTTGCCGGCCACGTATCAACCCACGATTGTCAGTTACTAAGTGCAGGCAAATCATTCAACCGCTGCGATGCGGCTTATATTGTTGGACTGGAAGCGCGCGGCCTGTCCAAAAACTCGCGCCGCATGTTCGAGTCAGGCAACGTTAAAGTAACCGAGTGGTCTAACGGCGCCTTGTCGTGGCGCTTTAAAGCAGCTGCCATGGGCCTTCCCTACCTGCCATCGCGCGTGATGCTGGGAACCGACACCTTCAAACATTCAGCCGCTACCGAAGTGGAATGCCCGTTCACCAATCAGAAACTGGCAGCCCTTCCTGCTTTGTATCCGGATGTAGCTATTCTTCACGTACACCGGGCCGATGTGTATGGCAACTGCCAGATCGACGGCATCCTGGTGGCCGATGATGACATTGCCAAAGCATCGAAACGCGTGATTGTAACAACTGAAAAAATCATTTCCAACGAGGAAATTCGTCGTGAGCCTTCAAAAACAGTCATCCCCTACTGGTGCGTGGATGCCGTGATTGAAGTTCCATTTGGCTCTTATCCGGGCAACATGCCGGGCGAGTATTTCTCCGATGAAGATCACCTGAAAGATTGGCTGGTAGCTGAAAAAGACGAGATGCAACTGGAAGAGTTCATCGGTCATCACATCCTTTCTTCAAAAGACTTTTATGAATACCTGGAGAAAAATGGTGGCATGAACAAAATGAGAAAGTTAATGCAAGCTGAGCACCTTTATTAAGAAGTGAGAGGTGAGTACAAAGTAATGAGTAACAAAAAAAATTACTGACTACTGAATATTAAAAACTAAAGACATGGAAAATACATATAATCCAATGGAACTAATGATCACCGTTGCAGCCCGTAACCTGGAAGATGGCGCAATGGTGGTGGTGGGCACGGGTGTTCCTGTTGCAGCAGCCATGCTGGCCCAAATGACCCAGTCACCCAATTTAACCATTATGTTTGAGGCGGGTGGTATTGCACCGCTTTTACCAACCATGCCTATTTCGGTAGGTGATTCGCGAACCACACATAAAGGACTAAAAGCAACCTCAATGGCCGAGATTATGGAACTTTGCCAGGCGGGTGTTGTGGACTACTGTTTCTTAGGTGGTGCTCAAATTGATAAATACGGAAACCTCAACTCCACTTTAATTGGAGATGATTATAATAAACCAAAAACACGATTCCCGGGCAGTGGTGGCGCCAATGACCTTGCTTCTCTATGTTGGAGAACCATGGTGGTTACTCCTCAAAACCCAAAACGCTTCGCAAATAAAGTCGATTTCATCACCACTCCGGGATTTTTAGAAGGTGGTACTTCAAGGGTGGATGCCGGCCTGCCAGCCAATACAGGACCTTATAAGGTGATTACCGATATTGGTGTTTACGGCTATCATCCCGAATCTAAAGCCATGATGCTGCTTTCGCTTCATCCGGGCAAGTCACTGGACGATGTAAAAGCCAATGCAGAGTTCGATATCATCATTCCTGATAATTACGAAACAACGGTTGAACCAAGCGCTGAAGAACTAAAGATTCTGCGCGAGAAGGTAGACCCATCCGGTGTAATAATCGGACGCTGATCATCCCTTCTTCACCCTTTAAACCTTTAAATCAACAACTAAAAAATCAAGAAAAATGAGAAAGATGATAATTACCTGTGCAGTGTGTGGAGCCGAAACAACACGTGAGCACAATCCGAATTTACCATTAACCCCCCTTGAAATAGCCGATGCCACTTACGATGCCTATAAAGCAGGTGCTTCGATTGTGCATTTACATGTGCGCGACGAGAATGGCGGTCCAACACAAGATCCGGAAGTATTTAAAGAAGCCATACGCCTGATTCGCGAGCGTTGTGACATTGTGATTGAAATTACAACCGGCGGTGCCGTGGGCATGACCGATGATGAGCGCGTAGCTGTTATCGAAGAGCTACAACCTGAAATGGCTTCATTGGATTGTGGTACTGTGAATTTTGGCGATGAGTACATCGTAAACACCTTGCCAACCATGCGTCGTTTCGCCAGGGAAATGAACAAATACAACGTTCGTCCAACACTGGAGTGCTTTGACATTTCGCATGTGGCTGCTGCTGATATATTAATTAAGGAAGGCCTGTTAAAACCTCCTTATCACTATGGTTTTGTAATGAACGTGCCAGCTGCCATTCCTTATGATATCGAATTATTAAACCTATTGGTTAGCCGCATTCCTGAAGGAGCTTTCTGGACGGTAATGGGTGTCGGTCGTGCTTGTGTACCGGCTCACTACGGTGCTTATGCCATTGGCAACGGTTTTATCCGCGTAGGTTTTGAAGACAATGTTTACTACGAAAAAGGTGTATTGGCCGATAGCAATGCGCAGTTGGTAGAGCGTACAGCTAAGTTGTCGCGCGATGCCGGTTACGAAATTGCAACGCCTGCCGATGTGCGCGAAATGTTGCAACTCAAAGGAATTAAGTAATTAAATAAGCCATCAGCTGACAGCTATTAGCTGATGGCTTTTTATCGATAGATAAAAATGAAGACAGGTAATAAATACGGGACACATCGTGTCATTGAGCCGCAGGGAGTATTGCCACAGCCGGCAACGAAGGTGGATAACAACATGGATCAGATCTTTGACAATGAGATACTGATTGATGTGGATGTGCTGAACATTGACTCGGCCAGCTTTACACAGATTAAAGAACAGGCGAAGGGAAACACGGAAGAAATCAAATCCATCATATTGGATATTGTTGGCAAGCAGGGTAAGATGAAAAACCCGGTAACCGGCTCGGGCGGAATGCTAATTGGCTCCATCGAAAAGGTGGGTGATGCCTTAAAAGGTAAAATTGACCTCAACGAAGGCGATCGCATTGCCACTTTGGTTTCATTATCCTTAACCCCCCTTCACATCGAAGAAATCATCGATATCAAACCCGATATCGACCAGGTTAAAATCAAAGGTAAAGCCATCTTGTTTGAAAGCGGCATCTATGCCAAATTACCCAATGACCTGTCTGAAACTTTGTCGCTGGCCGTATTGGATGTATGTGGTGCTCCGGCTCAGACAGAGCGCCTGGTAAAAGAAGGCGACACCGTGGTTGTGCTGGGAGCCGGTGGTAAATCAGGTATCCTTTGTTGCGCTGTTGCCAAAGCAATGGTTGGTGACAACGGCTTGGTGATTGGCGCAGATTATTCAGACGAAAACATCGAACGACTTAAGCAGGTTGGAGTGTGCCATCATGCCATTAAACTCAATGCCACGGATGCTCTTCAGTGCTATGAAACCATTGATGAGCTCACCAAAAGCCAGATGGCCGATGTGGTGATCAATAATGTCAACATTCCGAATACCGAAATGGGTACCATCCTGATGTGCAAAGACCGTGGTACGGTTTATTTCTTCAGCATGGCAACATCTTTTACCAAAGCAGCCCTCGGAGCTGAAGGCGTAGGTAAAGATGTGGATATGCTCATCGGAAACGGATACGCCATCGGACATGCCGATATGGCGATTGATATCCTGCGAAAGAATGAGAAAATAAGAAAGTTATACGAAGAGTTGTATACCTAGAAGAAGACAGAAGACGGAAGTAGGGAACCTGAAGGTATATCAATGGTTTAAGCAAACCATCAAATAAATAGCAAAGCCATAAGCTGGCAGCTAATAGCTTTAAAAAATAAAAATCTACATAAATGAAACGACAATTTTCAAACGTTGATTATAAAAGCATTCCACTGTTTAAGGATGTAAGCGAGGAGGATTGGAATAACTGGAAGTGGCAAATGCGCAATGCCATACGCGACATTCCCAGTTTACAAAAAGTATTGCCGTTGAGTGAAGAAGAACAAGAGCATCTTTCAAATACATTAAAGAAGTTTAAGATGGCCATTACGCCTTATTACGCTGCTTTAATGAGCAAGGACGATGTGAACTGTCCGGTACGCAAGCTGGCAGTACCGGAGCTTAACGAACTGCACATTGCCGAATCGGATTTAAGCGATCCACTTCACGAAGATGTTGACTCACCGGTTCCGGGATTAACGCACCGTTACCCCGATCGCGCACTTCTGTTGGTAACCCACGAATGTTCCATGTACTGTCGCCATTGTACCCGCCGACGCATTGTGGGCGAAACCGATGAAGACATGGCACGTGGTCATCTGGAGCAGGCTTTTGAATACATTGCTAAAACACCGGAAATCAGAGATGTGGTTATCTCAGGTGGCGATCCTTTGATCTTAAGCGATAATCGCCTTGATTACATTTTGAGCGAGTTACGCAAGATCGACCACGTGGAGGTGATCCGCATCGGAAGCCGCATGCCGGTAGTATTACCGCAGCGCATTACCGATGATTTGTGCAACATCATTAAAAAGCACCACCCGGTGTATGTCAATACGCACTTTAATCATCCGAAAGAAGTAACTGAAGAAGCACGACAGGCCTGTGAAAAATTAGCCAACTCGGGCGTTCAAATGGGTAACCAGTCGGTGCTGTTAAAAGGCGTAAACGATTGCTCCAACATCATGAAGGCCTTGATGCACGACCTGTTGCGCATCCGTGTGAAGCCATATTATATCTATCAGTGTGACCTGTCAGAAGGCATCTCTCACTTCCGAACAACCATCTCCAAGGGAATCGAAATCATCGAGAACCTGCGCGGACATACATCCGGCATGGCTGTACCAACCTTTGTGGTGGACGCTCCAGGTGGTGGCGGAAAAATTCCGGTGATGCCTGATTACCTGATTTCACAAACCGAAAAGCGCGTGGTATTACGTAATTACGAAGGTATGATTACCAGCTATACGCAGCCATCAGATTACCAGGGACACGACAAGGACGATTGCAGCTTTTGCAACAACGATTCGTTGATTGCCAAAGATGGCGTTGCCAAATTACTGAATGAAGGCGGCACCATTCGCCCGCAATCCATGCGACGTGAGATACGAACTAATGGGAATGGGAAACATTAGCAAGGAAAATAGCTACTGGAGACTAGAAGTTAGCTTAAAGCTAGTTTCTAATCTCTAGCCTCTGGGAGCTTAATGAATGGACACAACTAACACAACATATCGTTTCATTAATACCACCACTTTTGTGATGGGGAATCGCAAAAATGCAGGTAAAACCACTTTTATGAATTGGGCACTGAACCAAATCAGGGAGGTTGAATCGCCTGCTTTTGCGACAATTGGTATTGATGGCGAGCGTCATGATCAGATCGATGGCCGCACAAAGCCAATGATCCATACTCAGGAAGGCGACGCCATTGTAACGAGTTATCCCATGTTGAAAAAGAGCAATGGGCAATTTCGAATCGAAAAGGCATTTCCCATTAAAACACCGCTGGGACAGCTGGTGGCAGCCACCACACTAAGAAGTGGAAACATTGAGTTAGTTGGTCCGGAGCACAACCAGCAACTTCAGCAGGTCAGCGACTATCTGATTAAGGAGTTGAACTATCGCTCCATATTGATTGATGGTGCAGCCAGTCGTTTAACGCCGGTGAATGCCATTGCCAACAGCGGCTTTTATTACGTGCTCAACATCGACCGGCGCAACCTGAAAAAAGCCTTGGAACAAATGCAGTTATTGTCCTTCGTTGCAAATCTGGATTCAGTTAAAGCAGACGATGATGCGTTTTTTCTGGAAGGCGCCCTGACGGCCGGTAAAATCAATCACTTGCCAATGGATGGCCGATGTCTGGTGATTAAAGACCTGACCTCCGTTTTTCTTAGCTACGAACAGATGAAGAAGCTAAATAACCAGATGAGGCTTAAGGTTAAAAATGTACTGAATCTTAAGGGATTCGTTAGCATACTCAAGGACATTCAACAAGCCGATTTTGAACGAGTGCTTCAAAACAAAGGCATCACAACCCCAATGATTTATAATCCATATGTGCATCAATAAAGTCATAGAGTTTACTGATTTCATGAGCTTTTACAAGAAGTATAAGCCCCTGACGCCTTATGGAGTTGATCACAAAAACGCCCTGCCATTTTACACACAGGCAAATGATCTGGATAACCTGCATGAGAAAACGGACTTACTGATCGATCTGCTTAAAGCCGACGAGCACCAGGCGCTTAAAGTGGAACATCACCTGAGCCGCATCGATCGTCTAAATTCATTGGATAAAAGCGAATTTGATTCCGTTGATCTTCACCTGGTTAAAAAATTCCTGATTCACCACCGCGCCATTGTTCAAATATTGGCTAAAAAACACGCGGAAGCATTCGGTCTGCAATATAATGCGCAGGTGCTTTTGTCTGCATTAATGCCGGAGCAGGACAGCAGTGAATCCTTTTACCTGTCCTCTGCCTTTGATGAAAAGCTGCAGCAAACACGCCGGGCCATCATCGAGCTGGACACCCGCTTAAAGGCCATCCGTGAAAACACCCTGGAGAACATCCAAAGCAAATACCAGCTGCAGTTCTCGGGACGCGAGTTTGTGCTGGTGAACAAGCAACGAAGCGAATTACTGGAAGCCAAAGAGCTGAACACTGAGTTTTACGATGCTCATCTGATCAAAATTAAACCGGCCTTTGGAAAAGAGTATTTAGATACACTGCAAGAGAAAGAAGAGCTGCTGATCAGGGAGTCGGAGATTGAGAAAAGCATTCTCATCCGATTAAGCCTGACTATTCAGCAGCATAAAAACGAATTAATCAAGGCCGCTAATGCCATCTGTTTATTGGATACCTGCCTGGCCAAAGCGAGGTTAGCCCTTCAGCTTGATATGAGCAAACCCAATTACAAGGCCACAAACATGAAGGTTAAAAATGGTATCTACTACCCGCTTCGGGAAAAGCATGCGGCTAAAAACCTCGACTACACACCATTAAACGCATCATTCGACAGTAATACCATATTATTGTCGGGCTCAAATATGGGTGGCAAGACTGTGCTTTTTAAAACCCTGGCATTCTTGCAATTGTTAACGCAAAGCGGATTCAGGATTCCGGCTACTGAATTTCATACCAGGGTTTATTCTGCCATCCATATTTTGGGCACTTCTCCTAATAATGGGATTGAAGGACTCAGCTCCTTCGGTCAGGAAATACATCAACTAACAACAGCTTTTGAAAGCCAGGAATCGCGACTGATTTTTGTGGATGAGCTGGCCAAAACAACCAATGCCACCGAAGCCAAAGCCATCCTGGTGGCGGCACTCAAACACACGGTGGACAAAGCCGAAATGAGTGGTTTCTTTTCAACACATTTTGTAAAAGTGCCCGATATAGAAGGTGTTTCCAAATACCAGATGAAAGGCCTTAACAAGCAAGCTTTTGAACAACACTGTGCGCAACAAAGCGAAGATATAAATGAAAAAATTCGCCTCATCAATGCTTTTATGCAATACGAGGTGATAGCCGATAAGGACCAAGCCCAATCAAACGACGCTCTGACCATTGCCGGATTATTAGGCCTGCAGTCGGAGATACTAAACTATGCAAAGGACTACCTGGAAAGACAAAAAAAGGCTAAATGATATGACAGCATCAAAACTAAATCTGGATAAAAACAAAATAAGCAGGGCACGGGAGCTCTCCAAAGAGATTACCCGACCAGTGAACGAGTACATCGAAAAGCACACCACGGTGGCCATTGAGCGGGCAACCTTGCGCATGCTGGGCGCCGACGGTGTAACGGCCGACGATGTACCGGTGCCCAATGCCATTGTAAATGCGCTGGGCGATAATATACAATACGGTGCCTCGCTGTACTATGTGAATGCGATGATTCGCAAAAACCTGAGCGTGGAGCAACTGAATGAGGAAATTGCCAATGGTTTGGATATATCCACCCTTGAATTAACCGACAGGCAGCTGATTCAAGAGAAAGCTGATGAGCTGGTGGCCGGTTTTGGCCATCGGGTAAAAGGCAATGTGGCCTATCGTAATTCAAAGATTACCGAGTATAAAGAGAAGGAAAATGCCCCTCTCCTCTACCTCATCGTGGCAACGGGTAATATCTACGAAGATGTCAACCAGGCACAGGCAGCAGCCCGTCAGGGAGCCGATATTATTGCGGTGATCCGTACCACCGGACAAAGCCTTTTGGATTTTGTTCCTTACGGCGCCACCACCGAAGGATTTGGCGGCACCTACGCCACCCAGGAGAATTTTAAGATTATGCGTAAGGCACTGGATGAAGTCGGCAATGAAGTCGGTAAATACATTCGCCTGGTCAACTATTGTTCAGGCCTGTGCATGCCAGAGATTGCAGCCATGGGAGCCATCGAGCGACTGGATATGATGCTGAACGACTCCATGTACGGGGTGCTGTTTCGCGACATTAACATGTACCGCACCTTTGTGGATCAGAAATTCTCGCGCATGATCAATGCCTTTGCCGAAATCGTGATTAACTCGGGCGAAGACAATTACCTGACCACGTCGGATGCCTACGAAAAAGCATTTACCGTAACGGCCTCCCAGTTTATCAATGAGCAGTTTGCCTACGATTCGGGATTACCCGCCAAACTAATGGGTCTGGGACATGCCTTTGAGATGAACCCGGAAATTGAAAACGGCTTTTTATACGAGATGGCACAGGCACAAATGGCCCGCGAAATATTCCCCGAAGCACCTTTGAAATACATGCCTCCGACCAAGTACATGACCGGCGATGTGTTTAAAGGCTACATCATGAATGCCATGTTTAATTTCATTGCCAAGTCGACCAACCAGGGTATTCTGCTGCTGGGTATGCTTACCGAAGCCATCCACACGCCATTTATGCAGGACCGCTTCCTGGCCGTTGAAAATGCGCGCTACATCCTGAATAACACCAAGGATTTTGCCAACGACATCGAGTTTAAAAAAGGCGGCATCATGCAAACACGCGCCCAGAGCGTATTGGATGAAACCATTGAATTTATGGAGCAGATTAACGACAAAGGCCTGTTTGATTCCATTGAGCAGAAGCTATTTGCCGAAGTAAGCCGACCCAAGCATGGTGGAAAAGGTTTTGACGGGGTGAAAGAAAAAGCAGCCGACTACTTTAACCCGGTTTACGATTATTTGGAAGTTGAACTAGGATTAAAAAAGTAAGGAAATGGATAACATGATACGTCCCTATGGAGATACAATGAACGATGGTGCTGTGCAGCTTTCGTTCACCCTGCCTGTTCCGCATTCGGCCAAAGCCGACGAAGCAGCCAAACAATATGCACACAAACTGGGTTTCGAAGAAGTGGAAGTGGTACACTCCAATCCACTATCGGAGAACTTTTCCTTTTTTGTGGTTTACGGAAAGTCGCAGCAACAGCTCGATTACGATAAGATTGAGGTAGAAGCGGTTGAAAAATCAATGGACTTTTATGAAGTAAACAACTACATTAAGGAACATATCAAACGAAAAGTTGTGGTGGTAGGTGCCTGCACCGGAACCGATGCCCATACCGTTGGTATCGACGCCATTATGAACATGAAAGGTTTTGACCAGCACTACGGTCTTGAGCGCTATCCCATGATGGAAGCCTACAACCTGGGTGCGCAGGTTCCCAACGAGGAACTGATTAAAAAAGCCGTTGAGCTCAATGCCGACGCCATATTGGTTTCGCAGGTAGTAACACAAAAAGAGGTGCATATCCAGAACATGACCGACCTGGTGGAATTGCTCGAAGCCGAAGGATTACGCTCCAAATTGATTGTGTGTGCCGGCGGTCCGCGCATTAGCAATAAACTGGCACTGGAACTGGGTTACGATGTAGGCTTTGGCCGTGGCACCTACCCCGAGAATGTGGCTTCGTTTATTGTGGAGAAAATGGTGGAGAGAAGAGCTGAGTAGTGCGCAGTGCATTGTGCACAGTGTAAAACAATAAGCAATAATAAACCAGGCACCGTGCACTAAGCACCAACCACCAATTAACCATCTCGGCTCCGCTCGATGAACGCATCAGATGGAGGTAATTAAGCAAAATATAAATCAAACCCCGGACTTCGGACTCCGAGCTTCGGACATAAAAAATAAAAGTGCGAAGTGCATCGTGTGCTGTGCAAAACAAAAAACAACAAAACCCAAGCACCGTGCACTAAGCACCAGGCACCAATTAACCATCTCGGCTCCGCTCGATGAACGCATCAGAAGGAGCTAATTAGCAAAATATAAATCAAACCCCGGACTTCGGACTTCGGACTTCGGACTTCGGACTTCGAGCTTCGAGCTTCGGACTAAATAAAAAAACATCATGAAAGAAATCTATATCATAGACGCTGCCCGAACAGCAATCGGTAATTTCGGTGGAACTTTATCAACTGTTTCTCCGGCTCAAATGGGTTCAACCATAGTTAAAGCCCTACTGGAAAGAAATAACTTAAACGGAAGTGAAGTAGACGAAGTACTGATGGGTAGTGTTCTGCAGGCTGGTCATGGTCAAAATGTGGCGCGCCAGATTGCCATGCAGGCCGGTATTCCCAAGGAAAAAACGGCCATGACCATCAACATGGTGTGTGGCTCGGGATTACGTACCGTTGCCATGGCGGCACAAACCATTAAGGCTGGCGATGCCGATTTAATTATTGCCGGTGGTGCCGAAAACATGTCGCAAGCACCTTATATTTTACCAAAGGCTCGTACCGGTTACCGCATGGGCGATGGTCAGCTGGTGGATACCATGGTGGCCGATGGCTTAACCGATGTGTTTAACAACTACCACATGGGTATTACGGCCGAGAATCTGGCCAACAAATACAACTTAACTCGCGAAGAACAGGATGCTTTTGCGGCCGACTCACAAAACAAAGCCGAGAAAGCCATTAACAATGGTCGGTTCGAAGAGGAGATTGTGCCTGTTGAGATTCCACAACGCCGAAAAGATCCCATCATTTTTAAGCAGGATGAATTTGTACGCTTTGGTGTAACGGCCGACTCATTGGCGAAATTACGCCCGGCCTTTACCAAGGAAGGTACCGTAACAGCTGCCAATGCATCGGGCATTAACGACGGGGCAGCCGCCATTATTGTGGCCAGCAAAGAAGCCGTTGAGAAATATAATCTGAAACCAATCGCCAAAATCGTTTCTTATGCCTGGCATGGTACCGAGCCATCAATTATGGGCATTGGTCCGGTGGAAGCAATACGCAAAGCACTGGATAAGGCACAATGGCAGAAAGATGAATTGGAACTGATTGAAGCCAACGAAGCCTTTGCAGCCCAATCGCTATCGGTAATGATGGAGCTTGGCTTGAATCCTGATATCACCAATGTAAACGGTGGTGCCATCGCCTTGGGACATCCCATTGGCGCCAGCGGCACCCGCATCCTTACCACACTCGTGCACGAAATGAAAAAGCGCGAAGTTAACAAAGGATTAGCGACACTTTGTATTGGTGGTGGCATGGGTATTGCCATGTGTATTGAACGAATGAAGTAAAATTTCAATTTAGAAGTTTATTGTCCTATTATAAACTTGAACCTTTAGTCTATTGGAAGGGCTCGCTATTCTGGCGGGCTCTTTTTTTAATGCCTCCAACCGCTCCACAAAAATACCTCAAAGAAACCTCCAGCCACTTATTAACTGATCGTCTCGTTTGTTGAAATCCCGCTCGATAAACATTCTTCCCGCGCTAGCGCAGGTTTGCAATCTGCGCCTCGATTAAAAGATTTCTTCGCAGGAAAGAGAACTCACCCCATCTCTTTTTTCTTAGAGTAGTTCCCTGAGCGTAGTCGAAGGGACATCCAATCAACAACTAGGAATACCAAACGAATTTCCCAAAAACTCCAAGCCTTATTATGAAGGGTCTCGTTTCTTGAATTTTATCACACTCCATACCTACTTCATTTGGTGGTGGGTAAGCTCTTTCAAAACCCAATCTTCTATCAGCAGGTGAATAAATATTCATATAAACCTTCCTTTCCTCTCAGGGAAGCAATGTACAAATGTACAAACGCTCTTTTCTTCTCAGGGAACGCATAAATATTCATACAAACGCTCCCTGCTTATCAGGCAGTGCATAAACAAATGTACAAAGGCCGTTTTTCTTTCAGGGAGCTTATGTACAAACGTACAAAGCCTCCCCGCTTCTCAGCGAAGGAATGTACAGATGTATAAAGGGTCATTCCAGGCTATTTTATAAAATATTTTTAACAACATAATATTGTGTTATTGAAAATAAATAATAAATTGCATGCACTTAAGCGGAATTGACTTTTAGAGAGATTATAAATATTGATATATGACGGGTTTAAACACTTTGTTTATATCGCATAGTTAGCGATAATTACCTAGCAGCTTCACAAAAGTTAGAAATATGAACCAAACCCTTAAAATATACAGAATCAATAGACACCATAGACTATTGATAAATAAAGGTAATTCAGAATCTATTATTAAAATAATACTTGAAGCTTCATATAAAAAATATCAACAGCAAAAGACATTTCAGAAAGATAACCTTAGAACATTCTCCATTGATAATATAGTATACTATTTACATGTATTTACCTCTAAAGAAACTGTCTCTGATTGGGAAGAATTCTTACCTGATGACCTTACAAGGAATGAGGATTTTACCCAACAAAAGTTATCTCTTTTATTATTTATAGAAACTTTTACTGATCTTTACTGTGTAATTGGAGGAAATGCTTACCAAATAATATTACCATTCATAGATCATTCCTTTGGACTTAATACATATGCTAGAATAATGAATCCAGCAACTGATGAACTAGCATCAATTAAATCAAGGGGTATTACAGGTGCAAGAGCTGGAATTAATGAACAATTTCGAGACAATTACAAAATAATAGACTTTATTAAATTTGGAAAAATCCCACAAGAAATACACTTAAAACTTAGTGAGGAAACCTCAAACCTTCATTTTGACTTTCTCCAGAATAAGGTAAATGAACGGATTCAAATATTTGTGAGCAAGGCCTTCAAAATTAAGAAAGGTATTGACTTTAGAATTCTTCACAGAATAATTGAAGAATTGACAATAATAGAAGAACTAGTGCCTTCTGATTATCTTAGTTCATACAAAGAAATTACAGATGCTGACTTTATTAAAGATGTTTTAAGTGACTCTTTAATAACTAAAATATTTAATGATACTATAAACATTGAAAGAAACATTTCAGATCCAGAAAAGGTATTTGAACATGATTTTTGTAATCCTAATAGTATTGAGCAATTCTATGAAGCAGATGAGTATAAACTAAAGGAACGTACGGAGAAAAAAGGGTACCGAACTTTCAAAACAGTTAACGATAGAAAAGAAATCTATAGAAGTGTTTTGTTGAGAGCAATGGAATTACATGGAGTAAATGACAAATTTAACTTTATGGTTTACCTTCAGGGAGTCAGGGTTGTTTGTTACCAAAGTAATAAACAAACAGTTGGTTCAAGTTTCTTGTTTCATATTACAACAGAATTATCTATAAAGGGTAAACCTTATTTTTTGATCGATACGAAATGGTATAGCTTAAGAGATTCTTTCGTAGAAGACCTAAAAGCTAATACATTGCATGTGCTAAAAACATACCAAGCTCCTGGAAATATATTGTTTCACAAATGGGACAAATCAAATATTAAAACAGAAAAAGAATATAACGAATCCTATAATGACATACCTAATTACATTGTTATTGATACTATAATAATTGATGGTATTGAATTATGTGATTTACTATATTTTGATGACTCTAATCTATATTTGATTCATGTTAAGTTTGGTTTTAGCTCAAAAGTTAGAGAATTAACCAATCAAATAACGATATCGGCAAGAAGACTAAGGGAAGTTCTTGCATCACAAGATTCTGATTTTATGGAGAAGTTATTTAATAAGATTAGGTCTAAAAAACGAACTACTAGCAACTTGAATCTCGATGAATTTAAGAAGCTATTTGAAAAAAAGATATCATACATATTTGCATATACATCTCATTTAGGTGAAGACCTAATTATCCAAGATAATATAGAAAAGTTTGATTCTAATATCGCTAGATTTTCTCTTGTACAATGTTCTAGTGAAATGCGGGCAAACTACTACGATATGCTTAACTTTCAAATAATGAGAATTTAACTACCCATCCGCTATCACAGATTTATTGCCGGTGCTATGATTAAGCTAACAGGGTACGGCTAACAAATCCGCGCCTGCGTAGGCCATTCAGCCAAACCTTTGGCAACAAGTCAAAAAACAACCGCCAGAAATAATCTTAACTTAAATAAAACATGAAGAAAAAATCAGGTTTAAACTTAGCTGCATTTTTAACAGTTATCATTTTAACTCAAAACGTATTCGGACAAAACAATCAGAACAGTGAAAATAGCGTATTCAACCCTAAAGGAATGGATAAAGAATTTTTCATATCAACTAATTCAGGAATCCTTAAAACTCCTTATGGAATTAAAATTGGCTATATCTGTAATCCTGGAATTTATTTGGGATTTCGATACGGAACAGGTGAAGAATGGGAATATGACGAAGAAACAAAATCGACTAATTTATACTCAATTGTTGCAGGACTCACAAAACCATTAATCATTAAGAATGACTTTTCGCTCGTTGCTCAATTAGGACTCGGGTATGGCCAATGGTGGGATTCTCGTCGAGTTAGCTGGACCAAGTCAGGAATTGAACTTGAAGGAGGACTGATGATGAAAAAGAAGCATTTCCTAGCGAATTTAACTGGTAATTGGTTAAACGGAAGTAAAACATATTCCACAGGCGATTTATGTTTAGGAGTAGGATATGTTTTCTAAATAAAGCCCGGTTATCGAACTTTGTGCTTTACTAACAAAATCTCTAAAAAGACCAAGGCTAGCGTAAATTTGTAATCTGTGCTATGATTAAAACAAGAGGACACGGATTATAAATCCGCGCCAGCGGATGTCATAGTTGGGGCGGTTAATCCCTAATCCGTTACTATCCTGAAATAAACGAATTATCATATTTAAAATCTAATTATAATACTATGAAACATGTAATCACTGCATTTTTGATGTTATTTATTAAGCTATCTGTGTTTGCTCAAATAACCCTAGAAAAGGAATATATTAATGGCGGTATGCAAGGTATCCCAAGTGCTTTTATTGCAAATGATAAACTTTACTACTTTGAAATTGACAATAATTATAATACAAACTCCTGCTCATTTTTATTGTATGATGAAAACCATCAGTTAATTAAATCATCACTAATTCAAATCTCAGGCATTGAGAGTATTGCCGAAGTTTATTTACCTAGTGACAATCTTTTTAATAAAGACGGACTTATTGAATTTATTGCATGTTATCAAAGTACATCATCTGGCGACGGTACTTTAATGGCAATTATAAATGAAGATGGACAGAAGATTTATGATTTAGGACACTACAATAAAGCAACATATATCAAGACTCCAAATAATAAATTTAAACTTTTAGTTCATTATCAATCCGATGCTAAGGGAATGAAAGTATATAACCTCCCAGGAATATTGACTTCTATTCAGGAAGAATCTTTAAAGAACATTTCAAGTATTGCATTTCCAAATCCGGCAAGTGATTTTATTAACATTACTCTAAACGGAAAGACAATAAATTCAAAAAAGATTGAAGTTTTTAATGGTAAAGGACATTTCATAGACTCTAAACCAATTGACGTTGGCGCTAATTCTATAACATTGAACACGTCTGCATATGCAAAGGGTTTGTATATTTATAAAATTGGTAACCAGCAAGGTAAATTTGTAATTAAATAAAAACTAATGAAATACTAAAATACCATCTAAAGTAGCTTTAACTTATAAAAGACTATTCTATTAAGTTCATTATTAATGAAAGAAACAGTTAAGGCTACTAAAATGCTAAACAACTGGACTCACTATCGCTAGCGCAGATTTATAATCTGTGCTATGATTAAAACAAGAGGACACGGATTACAAATCCGCGCCAGCGGAGGGAATTCCACCTGACAAATGAAAGCAAATTTAAACAGATGAAAAACAGCCTGATTCTTTTAATTATTATTATTCTAAGCGCCTGCAATTCAGAAAAAACTGACCGGTCGGCGCAGAACGACCTTAAAAAGGAATTGCACGACCTTGAGCAGCTCGTAAACAATGGCAGTATAAGCCATAAGCTGGGAGAAAAATTAAAGGCCTATCTGTCTCAGGGTGGCCAGCTCGATTCCTCTGACTGGCTTTACTTCATTATGTCGGACTCTATCCGATTTGAGAATCAAAGCATCGCCGATATAGTGCATATAAGAAATGAACAGCTGGTGGTAAAAACCTCCGAAATATATGCTACTCTGAAAAGAGCCGGTTTTTTTAAGGCCATTAAACCCAAACTAAGCGAACAAAGAACAATTCAACAAAAAGAATTCGTTGAGCTAACGGTTGATTACGCCCTTCAGGATTATAGCAAAATATTCTTAAAAGATCTGGAAGCCGATGTAGGTCAGGGCAATGATGCCTATATTGAATTTTTAGTACAATTGGCAAAGATATCAGACGGCAATTTCAATCCTGAAAAAATCACTGAAAAATGGGAATCAGAAGAGGGACCGGTACATTTTTCTTATACACATAAAGGCAAGGTTTATACGTCGACCGAAAAGTACATGAACGATTGGATTGATGGAACATTCCTGCATTCGCTCAACCAGGCCCTCGATCATCCACACGCCGCTTTTTATACGTTTAGGGCTGATATATTGGATTATGGCATTGTATTCCTTTACGATGATGAAGCAACTATTCTTAAAAATGAGTTAAATTGGCAATTGGAAAAAATTTAAACCCAAATCCATACTCAAATGACACTAGAATACTGGAATAGCCTCGCCAATCAATTGATACTGATCAGTGCCCTGCTTAGCGGTTTTTCGATCGCCGTAATGGCCAACCTCATTGTTTCTGATCGCAACGATACCCTCAGTCGTCGCCTGTTAAAAATCTCCACCACATCGGCGGGCTGCTTTCTTGTGGCTGATTTTGCCATGACCAAGATCTCGATGATGACCACCCCCGGTGGTTTACTGAAGAATGTGCTTGAGAGTGATTTTCTTTTGCCTCGTATCATTGGCCTATCTGCTTTTATGGTGGGACTAGTCGCCCTGGCCATTCTAATTTCACTTTCGGGCTGGACAAAATCAAGAAAGGCAGGTGTTTTTTCAACCGTTGTGGGTATCGTTACACTTCTGCTGATTTTAATAACTATGACGGACATTACCTTGTAGAGTGTTTAGTCCATCCTTCAAAATATGATCACTAATTTTAAGTACGTTCCCTAAAATAATTATGCCAATAAGGCGTTATTAATCATGATGTAATCCAAACCTATTATCATGCAAAACTTAAAACGAATCAGTTTA
Source organism: Carboxylicivirga sp. (assembly GCA_025210475.1). Classification (GTDB taxonomy): domain Bacteria; phylum Bacteroidota; class Bacteroidia; order Bacteroidales; family Marinilabiliaceae; genus Carboxylicivirga. Next base: position 78,753 of record JAOARW010000094.1, read on the forward strand.
CTATTACCCGAGTATTTATTAATTGTAGCCGTGGTGTTTTATTGGTTATCAGCCTCTGTTGTTCTCAACCCTGTTGCTATTGCATTAGGTATTATTTTAATCCTTCAAATCATATTTAAAAACCGCATTGTAGGTACCATCATTCCGGTTGTGCTCATTATGGCGTGTTTATATATGTTGCTGGCACTTGCGTCGGAAGTCAGCGAGTTTCCGAGTTTTAATTACGAAGCCGCCCGATTGTTATTTGTTGGTCTCGCCTTCTTTTTATCCACCATGCTGGTGTCGGGCATCATGCTTTATAAGTATAATCGTTCGTAGTAATTAATAATGGCGCGGAGTCATTCATAATTCGCGCCTGTTCCATCTTATATGTCAAGAAACAGAATCCTCTACTTCCTCCTGGTGATTACGACCATAATTGTAGGATTAGCCAGCAGAAAATTTGCCTACCTCCTGCCCGATTTCATTAACCTGGGGCTGGGCGATGCCTTGTGGGCCTTAATGATGTATGGGATCATTGGTTTTATAGTGCCCCGGCTTAGCATCCGAAACCTCGCAATAGCTACATTAGTCATCTGTTTTGTGGTGGAGTTGAGCCAGCTTTGGCAGGCCGACTGGCTCAATGCCATACGTAATAATCGTTTCGGCGCCCTGGTTTTGGGTCGCGGATTTTTGTGGAGCGATTTAATCGCCTATTCATTGGGTGTTGGCATGGGCGTGTTGTTGGAGTATTTCTGCCTGAAATCACTCCTTCAAAATAAGAAGCACAAGGTGATTGAACCTGAATAGAGGTGTCCCAAAACTTCTATCTAACTAAAATCAATCCCTCTAATTATTAAACAGTTATTAAAACGTTCAAATTTTCCCCCTTCGCCAAGGGGGAAATCCATTAGTTTATTGAATATTGCGCTAAGGCGCATGGGGTACTAAGTTCACTCATCGAGCTTAGTCGAGATGAAAGTTGATCCGAGCTCATTTGTTTAACCCGGATTATTAAGCCTTCGTAATGAGGATTGAAAAAGCAAAAAAACAGGCGTTTATAGAGATGAATCATAGCACCGCCATTATACTATTACTCACAAATTATAGGTTATTAATCAACTCTTTTGTTCGATCTGAGTTCTAAAATTTAAATCCCACTCAGGTTATTACTATCCCCAGGTGCTTCTTTGCGATCTGTCATCGTATAATCCCGCATCACCTCCGCCACACGTATACGGTAATCCGAAAAAATATGGTCGATGCCATTGGCTTGTGCCTTGCGATGCAATGTGTGGTTACGCCACTTCGCCAGTGCCGCTTCATTTTCCCAAAACGATAACGACAAAAATTTGCCCTGAGTTTGCAGGCTTTCAAAACGTTCGATCGATAAAATTCCTTGGGCGTCGGCCAGCAATGGTTTCAACTGGGCGGCGATGTCTAAATACTCCTGCTTGTTTTCCTCTTTCGGAAATACTTCAAATATTACTACTATCATTTCAATTAATTATATCACTTATCTATTATATCCGTTTGGGGATTCTTTGCTGCTTCCCAGGCAATCATGGCTTTTTTCCGAACACTTCCCCATCGGTAGTCACCTATCACTCCCGATGCCCGAATAACCCGGTGACAAGGTATTAAGTAGGCCACCGGGTTACTGCCAATGGCTGTTCCTACTGCCCTCGATGCTTTGGGATGATCAATCAGCTGTGCAATATCGCCATAACTTGCCAAAGCCCCGTCAGGCAACTTTAACAAAGCATCCCATACCTTCAGCTGAAAAGGTGTGCCTTTCAAGTGCAGTTTAATTTGAGGAAGCTCCTGCCAGTTGGCATTAAAAAATCTGCTTACCGCCTGGTGCATCTCCACATCCCTTGCTTTCAGATCTGCATTGGGAAACAACAAACGAAGCTCATCCATTGAGGTTTGCTCCTGCTCCGAAAAAGCAATGTAGCAAAGGCCTTTAGCTGTAGCACCAATAAGTATTCGTCCGAAACAAGATGAAGCAAAGGCATAATCAATGCTCAGTTTTTTACCTCCACTCTTATACTCACCGGATGTCATTCCCTCAATATTTACAAACATATCGTGCAAGCGCCCCGTACCCGAAAGCCCCACCCGATGAGCCGTGGCTGCCAGGCTTTGCTGCTGCAAAACGGTCTTCGCATAATTCACATTTAAAAACTGCAGATACTTTTTAGGGGATACACCAACCCAATCCGTAAAAAGTTTCTGAAAATGAAAGGGACTTATATTTACATGAGCTGCAATTTCGTTTAAGTCGGGCTGTTCAGTGAAATGACCTTCTATAAACGAAATAGCCTTCGCAATGGTATCTTAATAATATTGTTGAGTTGTTTCCATAACACGAAGAACAAGTTTTTACATGGCAAAATTACCATTTGCCTCGAATTCTTAAAACCCGATTCTTGCGATTATACACCCAATAGTTGCAACCTGCTACATCATTAAGACAGATTGGAACATTGATTCATAAGTGAAGAGCTGAATTGAAAATCGTGAACTCCATTCTGGATTTAGCATTACCAACCACTAAATACCTAAGCTTGAATAGAAAGTGCACAAAAACCAGGCTTACTCATCAAGCAGAACACTTTGTGTTAATTGATGAAATTTGTGATTTTATATTTTATGATCAATGTTTAAGGCGAAATCCCGGCTCTACCCTCATTCCAAAATACCTCCGAAACAAAAATTCACTATATTGCGCAGATAAACCATGAAAGAGTACGGTAAACAATCGGATAATCTGCTTATACAGGAAATATTAGAAGATAGTCAGTATGCTTTTAATCAATTATTTGAAAAGTATTATGATTATGCCTTCGATGTTACCACGCTCTACTGTACCTACCAGGATGCCGAAGAAGTTATAAGTGATGTCTTTGCGCGCATCTGGAATAATCGTCAGCAATTGCAGGACGTCAGTAATTTTAAAAGCTACTTGTTTATTTCCCTTAAGAACCAGTGTCTGAATTATCTGCGAAAAAAGAAAATAGACACCGTTTCCATTGACGACACCTTTAATCATTTAAAACAAAAAGAAATGAATCCACAATCTTTATTGGAAATGGATGAATTAAATGATAAGGTGGAACAAGTGATTACCGAGCTACCGCCCAAATGCAAGGAAGCTTTTAAGTTGGTTCGTGAGGAGGGTTTAAAATATAAAGAGGCAGCTAAGAAATTATCCATTACCGAAAACACCTTGGATGTTCATCTGAAAAAGGCAACCAGGCGAATAATGGAAGTCATCAAAAACTATGGCTTAAAAATATTAGTGATTTTATTACAGCAGTAAACGCCTATCATGATGCACTTTAAAATTTTTCTTGATTTTTTTTCATTTTCGGGTAACGGAAAAGCAATTGGATTGAGTCTTTACAATTAAGAAGAAAAAAATGATTAAAAATAACGTTGACATAGAGCATATAATTGCCAAAAAGATTAGTGGCGACATTACGCCTTCCGAAACCAAAGATCTATTCGATTGGATTTCGGAAAGTAATGAGCATGCCCTTGTTTACGAAAAGATGATGCACAACATCGGCTTTAAGCAAAAGCAATTGCGAAAAAGTACCATCTGGAAAAAGATCGAAAACAAGTCAACGAAAAAAGAAAGCCGTCATCCACTATTCACTTTGAATCGCTTTGTCAAAGTGGCGGCCATTTTGGTTCTAATTGCCCTTATACCGATTGCTTTAGGTAAATACGGAGAGGATGAACACGGACATGGCTTTACCAATACGGTTACCGGAACCGAACTGGTGACATCATTTTACCTGCCCGATGGTACACGGGTATTTTTATCACGAGGCAGCGAATTAAGCTACAACGATAATTACAATGTCAAAAATCGGGAGCTACTGTTAAAAGGGAAGGCCTATTTCGAAATTGATGAACAAGCGGCTCATCTTCCTTTAATTGTTAACTCAGGTAAACGATGTGCCATAGCCCGAAAAGGTAAATTAGCCATCGAGGGAGAAGCCGATAATCTGGATGTATCTGTTGAAGAAGGCGAAGTAACCGTGGTGGATACGGTGTACAAAGAAGTTATCATCCCCATGTTTAAGTTACAACCGGCACTGCCTGTGAATGGCAAAAAGAAGCTGGCGGAATTTGAAAGTACAAAACTTAAACAGGGACAGCGCGTTACTTACACCGACGAGGATATACTGGCAAAAACAGAGGTAGGCAACTATTGCGAGGTGTTTAGCTGGAAAGACAAAGTATTTTGCTTTAGCAATTTAAAACAACATGAATTAGCGTTTAAAATAGCCGATTGGTATGGCAAGCAAGTCGAATTTAAAGGCGACTTAAGACCATACATTAACTATTCAGGTAGTTACGACAACCCATCGGTAAGGGATTTAATAAAAGAGGTTTTCGGAAAAGAAGTAAAAGAGGTAAAGGAAACAAAGAGGAAAATAACAGTTATTTTTTCATAAGATAGCGAACAACATATGTGATTAACATGGACGTTGCCACATGACCGAAGGCATAATCTATGACCTTAAATCATTGACCCAATTAATGATGCTGGGATAAATGTATCCTGTTGAGATTGAAAAATAATTTATTATTAACTATTTAATTACAAAAAGACAGTAGTCTGTATTATCACCCTTAATCAATACCAAACTACCGTCTTCATTTACTAAAACTTAAATTGTATGAAAACAAATTTATTAAAATTTGTAATGGGAATCCTATTACCCGTTACTTTAGTTATGACTTCGTGTGAAGATGATGCACCAAAGTCTTCTCTTACAGGTCTTACATCATTCAGTTTTATGGCAGATGATGCCATTCCGGGACTTGAAAATATTAAATTTGAAATCAACCAAACAACACATACCATTACTAACGCAGACGAATTGCCTTATATGGCAGATGTTTCGGCATTAGTGGCCGAATATGAAGCCATTGACAAAACCGTTGTTACTGTGGGTACTACCGAGCAGGAAAGCGGTGTTACAGAAAATGATTTCAGCTCACCCTTAAGTTATGTCGTTACTGCAGAAGATGGTGTAACACAAATTACTTATCAGGTAACTGTAAATGTATCTCAGGTTAACCCTGAAGGTGTAAGCTGGGTGAAAGAGAACCCTGCAATTACTGATATGGCATACAATGCATCGCAAGCCATTTATTTTAAAGATAAGCATCTGGCTATCTTTAGTAGTGGTGGTTTCTCTTGCTCTTCGAAACTATTTAAGTCAACCGACGGTAAATCATGGGATGAGATTACACTTGAATCAAACTTCCCTGGTGCAGCTGCAGGTGCCTATTACACCTTCACAGTATTTAAAGAGAAGCTTTATGTAACTGGTTACACAGCACTTGCCGGCGGATGGGCTCCTTCTGACATTGCTGAAGTTTGGGAAAGTACTGATGGTGAAACTTTCACTAAGTTGGATAATGCCTTTACTACAGCAGGAGTTACTACCGAAAACTTTGTTCATAACAACGCTCTTTGGGTAGTTGGTGGTCAAACATCTTTCTATGGTTCTATTACCGGAGCTAAAGGTGTAGATTCGGATTTCTTCGGTCCACAATCTGTTGTTAATAAAGTTAGAACAACTACTGACCTAACAACATGGACAGAAACAGATCTTCCGGAAGAAGCACCGCGTCGTTATGCAGCTAATGTTGTACACGATGGTAAAATGTTTATGATTGGTGGTCAGCTACAGGGCGGGTTCCTTTCAAGTGATGTATGGTCTAGCACTGATGGAACAACCTGGACAAAAAGCACACCTGTTGGATTAACAGAACGCATGGGTGCTGCTGCTATCTCATACGATGGTAAAATCTGGTTATTTGGTGGACAAACCGAACTTGGTGTTTGCTCAAACGAAGTATTGGTTTCTACAGATGGTATTAATTGGACTGCGCCGGATGAAGATGCTTTATTACCTGCTGAGTTCACAGCGCGTGCAGGACACTCTGCATATCTCGATGCCGACAATAAAGTGTGGATCGTAGGAGGCTACACTGCTGTACAAACAACATCTGAAGGTGCAAGTGAACCTGATGGAGAAACTGTAACTCCGCTTCACGATGTATGGAGTGGTAAACTAAATAAATTGTAAGATTTTTAAAGGAGGTTACCTATCACCGGTATAACCAAATCAGGTAACCTCCTTTCCCTTTACTTTCCAAACTTTTTTTCGTAACTAAAATCATATTATAATCTACCTGTCAGGTAATAAATCTACTGCCATGCACAAAGCACTATATATAATTGGCATATGGCTTTTATCTTCGATCAGCCTCCTTGCACAGGAAACTGTTGAAGCAGTCACGCTTCAGCCGGCAACCGTAAAAGGGATCGTTGTTGATTCTAAAACAGGGGAACCCATCCCGGGAGCCAATGTATATATCAAAGAAACCATGCGAGGCGATGTGTCCGGCATGGAAGGAGAATTTCATATTCTTGAGATTAAAGAAGGACAAACCATTTGCATCTCTTGCATTGGTTGTAAAGATCAGTATATCGTTTTCAGAGGTCAGGAATATATCAAGGCCGAATTAATTGAAGATGTAGTCGCATTAGGTGAAGTGGTAACCGTAGGATATGGTGTTCAGGAACGTCGGGATCTGACAGGATCAGTAGCCAAAGTATCATCAGATGAGATTGCCGGCCTAGCACCTAGTTTTGACAACGCCCTGGTAGGTAAAGTAGCCGGAGTAAATGTCAACCTGAGTAGCGGTGCTCCGGGTAGTGCTACTTCTATTACTATTCGCGGTTTATCGTCAATTAATGCCGACAGTAATCCATTAATCGTTATTGATGGTGTACCTGTTTATGGAACAGGTAAAGGGGTTAATAACCTCGATTTTGGTAATGGCACTGTTTCCGGAGCTGCTGTAGGCGGTAATTCGGTCAGCAATGGCTATTCACAACAACCCGAATTTGAACGCAATCCATTGGCTGCCTTAAATCCCGATGACATTGAATCCATTGAAATATTAAAAGATGCTTATTCAACAGCAATCTACGGATCGCGTGGTGCGGCTGGTGTTATTCTGGTAACCACCAAAAAAGGAAAAAAAGGAAAACCGCAGATAAACGTTGGTTATGCTGTTACCTTAAGTGAACCAATGGGTACTCCTGATCTGTTAAATGCTGAGGAATTTAGCAGTATCTATACCAAATTTAACAAAGACATTAACACAAATGGCGACTGGGCCTTTCCTACAACTCATAATACTGATTGGCTAAACGAAGTATTGCGCACTGGTGTAACGCATGAATCTCGTGCTTCTGTATCCGGAGGAACCGATAACACCTCCTACTTCATTAGTTTCAGTCAGTTTGATCAAGAGGGTTACATCATAAATCAGGATTTTAACCGTAACAGTGTTCGAACAAATTTTGACTTCAGTCCTGCCGATTGGATCAACTTTGGAACCAATTCTTCATTTACACTTATCGACAATTCAGCTCTCAATAGTCAGTCGGTGTATCGCGATGCCATTATGATGTCTCCGAACATCCCGATCTATCACCCGGATGGCTCCTACTTTTTTCATACACCAAGTAGCGACGAACACAATATCAATACTTTAGCGGGCCACCTCAGTAATCCTGTAGCAAAAGCCAACGAAGATAATTATTCGAAAGACACGCGTGTTATATCAAACTTCTATGCCGAACTGAAGCCATTACCTTGGTTACGCTTTAAATCAGAGCTTGGATTTGATATCTATAACACTAAATCTTATAACCGTAATATAGCAACACCTCAAAACCCAGGTGGTACAGGAACTTCTGCTTCGAATCAAAATTTCAAGTACGTTGTCAATAACGTATTAACACTTCGTAAGATGACCGACAACCATCTTTTCAATGCCATTATAGGTCAGAGTTTTGAGAAGTCGGAAGAAAGCAGAATGCGGGTTACGGGCAGTAACTTTTTTGATGATAGTGAAGGCAGCATACAATCAGCAGCTGATAAACGTGTGCTCGATGCTTTAACCCAGGAGTGGGCTGTAGTATCTTATTTTACACGCCTCAACTATCGCTATAAAAACCGTTACCTCGCAGGTTTCACTTATCGCATTGATGGTTCTTCAAGATTCAGTAAGAATGAGCGCTACCGCGGATTCCCCTCTGTTTCAGCTGGATGGATTGCCACGGAAGAGGGATTTATGGAAGGAACAAGATCATGGCTGAGCGAACTAAAAATCAGGGGTAGTTATGGACTTACCGGATTAGATGGCTCCTTTGGTGGGTACTATGGCAACCAGGGCATTTGGGTGCGCGATAACCGAACACAAGGCGGAAGTACCCTGATATATAATGGTATTCCATTGCTATTTAACAAAGAACCGGTTAATCCTAATCTCGAATGGGAAACCACCTCTTCGATTGACCTGGGTATTGATGCATCCTTATTTGGCGGCAAACTGGACATCACGCTTGATTACTTTTACAAACGTACCAATAACCTCCTAGCCGATGATTATGTGCCACTTTACATGGGTTTTTCTACCCAACAACAAAACATTGGTGATATGAAAAGCGAAGGACTGGAACTGTTGGTAAACGGTACCATTCTTCAAAATCAGGATTGGAACTGGACAGGCTCATTCAATATTTCGCGTATCACAGATAAGCTACTTAGTTTAACTGAGGCTGGTTATCAAATGGTAAATACTCAGTCGCAAAACAACAAGAAAGTATTTGTAGTTGGCGAAAGCCTGAACCAGTTTTATACCTACAACTGGATCGGAGTAGATCCTTTAACCGGTAATCCGATGTGGCGATATGACGACGGTACAGTAAGCGATGTTCCACCACAAGGTTTATTTGACAGTAATGATCCATTAGCCAACCGTTCGGCCTCAGGAAGCAGTATGCCTGACTTTTATGGTGGCTTTAGTAATAACATCCGATATAAAAACTGGGACTTGAATTTTGCCTTCTCATTCTCAGTTGGACAAAAACTTTATAATGGTACTCAAGCAACATTAATGACCTATACACTTCCTGAATCAAATAACCTATCAAGAGATATATTGGATTACTGGAAAATAAGCGGTCATAACACCGATGTACCAAAACTTGATAACAAAACAACGGTTTATAAATCGCCTGGATCTTCAGCCTATAGTGGGTTCAATGGTTACGATGTTAGCCGCGTTAACAACCGCTTTCTTGAGGATGCCTCATATTTACGATTGCGCAACATAACCTTAGGCTATTCATTCAAAGGCGAATGGGTTAAAAACTATACATGCAGCGGGTTCGGGTTTATGCTCAAGGCACAAACCTGTTAACGTTCACCAAATACAGCGGCATTGACCCTGAAGTGAGTGCCTTTGGATCCAGTGCCATATTAGGCGGATACGACGAAATTACAATGCCACAGGCTAAAAGCATTAAAATAGGTGTTGACATTAGTTTTTAAGGATAACCAATAAGACAAAATTAGTATGAGAACAATACATATATTTCTGACTCTTATAAGTATTGGTGTATTCTTTACATCATGCGACAAGCAGCTTGATTTAGCTCCTGAGGACACCATTGTCGAAGATAAGGTGTTTGAAAAGTTTTCTTCAGCTGAAGCAGCAGTTGCGGGTACTTACCACATGCTATTTACCGCCGCTACTAAAGATTATGTTATGGCTGAGGCTACCTCTTCCACTTGTAGGTATACAGCGGGCGCAGGACGAACTTATGATGAAATCAATAACGGAACCGTTCTACAGGATAATAATACACTCGAAAATATCTATGGAGCCTATTACGAAGCTACTGTTCAGGCCAACTTATTACTTTATAAAATTCCTGAACTGGGTAAATATGAAGAATCGCTAATGAAACAGCACATGGCTGAAGCCCGGTTCATCAGAGCCTATTCTTATATGCGTTTACTGGGTTTTTATGGCGATGGTGCTTTAATGAATCAGCCACAAAAAGATGGGATTGTAATGTACCTGGAGCACTATGATGGTTTTAATCGTGATACCGATATTCTTCCCCGTAGTACTAATGAGGAAGTATTTCAACAAATAATCACCGACCTTGAAGATGCCATTGATGACTTACCAGAGCCAATTGAGCAGGAAGGGATTGAAACAAAAGTAAGCCGGGCCAACAAAGCTATTTGCGAGGCTTTATTAACCCGTGTGTATATGTACAAACGTGACTATACAAATGCAGCTATATGGGCTGATAAAGTGCTGGTTCGCACAGAATATAAGGTGGAAGATAATTTACGAACAGTATTTCCACTAAATCCGGATGGTAGTGCAATGACATTCTCGCAAGAGCACATTTTTGGTTTCCCGGTAAGTACAAATGGGGGTAACTGGCAATTTGGCGGAAACAACATTTACTACGTTTTTAAAGCCTTTTGGTACAGCCCGGAACTTATTGCAAGCTTTGCTGATACCGACGTACGTAAAACAGAATTGATGGTGGAAGGCAAAGATAATGGTAAAACCATCTTTGTTACCAACAAATACCCAAATCAAAATGGACGCGATAACATGACCATGATGCGTCTGCCAGAAATTATTCTGTCGAAAGCAGAGGCACTTGCTCACACATCAAGTACCGTTACTCAGGAGATGGTGGACTTATTAAACGACATTCACCTAAGGGCGAACCCGGGCGATGATGCCTTTGAAACAGAAGATTTTGCATCAACGGATTTATTCATCCAGCGGATTTTACTTGAGCGCGATAAAGAGTTAACATTCGAAGGATTCACTCGCTTCGATCATCTTAGAACAGATCGACCATTGTACAATCCCGATTTACCGGATAACAAAAAAGTATTCCCAATTCCATTGCGTGAAATACAAATTAGCAATGGTGTGGTCAAACAAAATGAAGGTTACACAACCAATTAACAAACACTTACATACATAATGAACAAGTTTAAAATCAGTAAAGCACTGGTAGTAATAGGTATTGCCCTATTGTTAGTTCCCAGCGTCAATGCACAGATGCAACCAGCTAAGCGAATTGAGCCTAAAATTATTAAGGGGATGTCCTTAAATGCTCCTGCATCAGAAGTATGGAATCTAGTGGCTAGTCCAAAAAAGTTTTACGAGGCCATACCTGAGGTTAAGGAATTAAAATGTCCGGCCATTACTAAAGATGCCAAGATGAGTTTTGTTATCCCAGGAGATAGCAAGCGTCAGCAAGAAGTAAGTTTTTTTGATGAGCATGACCAATCAATTTCATATTATATCACTCAATCGGATTACTATCACCAGCCTCTGGTATATATCATTTCAGTGGGTAGTGATGAAGAAAACTCTTTCTTACAATTTAAAGCCGTTTTTAGCACCGGCAATAAGAAAGAAGATAAACGCATTGAAGAATTGGTACTTGGCGAATGGCTTTTAATTAAGAAGTCCCTCGAAAAGAAATTTAATTAATACTCCTAATACATCAACAAATGAACAAAGCAATTATACTTGCTACTTTCGTATTAACAATACTTAGTGCCTGCAATAATCAACCTAAAGATACCATTACATTAAGTGGTAAAGTGAAGTTTCCGGATAACCGCTTTAAAATGTACATCTCACAGTACCGCGATGGTGAGAAGGTTGTAACGGATTCTTTTCAACTGGCTGAAGATGGCAGCTACCATTATCAGATGAACACTTCAATACCCGGTGAATACTCTTTGGATTGTCAGAAATGGCAGTCAGTAAGGTTTTGGGCCGAAGATGAAGATTTAGCAATTGATTTTCGCGGACAAGATACTGCCAAAATAAAAATTAAGAACCCACCGTATGTCTACATCGATGGCGGTGATAAAAATGAGGTGATGAACCACCTTAACTATGCCAACTACCGTTCTTATCAGTTGATGATTGGCTTATCGCAAACGGTATATAAAGCTACAAAGGATATCCCTGAAGCTTATGGACAAATTGCTGGTAAAGTTTACGGTATTTTAGGTGATGATGACCGTGCGCGCTTCCAGTTTTTGGCCAGAGAATATGCCGATCGAAACAGTGTATTAGCAGTTGTCAAGCGTCTTCGCGATAAAAACGATAAAGAACTGATTGACGAAACACTGGCAACACTTAAAAAGAATAATCCGAATTATGCTCCTCTTTTAAAGTACATCAAAGACAAGGAAGATGCCCGCGCCGCTGCTGAAAAAGTAAAGCTGGGTAAAGTGGCACCTCACTTCTCGTACCCAACACCTGATGGTGCTATGGTATCGCCGGAAGATTACAAAGGAAAGATTGTGGTGATTGATTTTTGGGCCTCGTGGTGTGGACCATGCCGTAACGAGATACCCCACCTGAAAGAAGTATACGAAAAATACCACCCTCAGGGAGTGGAAATTTTAAGTGTGTCAATCGACAAAAAAGAAGCTGCCTGGCGAAAAGCTTTGGCCGAAGAAGAGATGGCCTGGACACAGGTGTTAGCTCCTAAAGCCGGCAAACAAACAATGAAGGATTACCAGTTTAGTGGTATTCCGTTCATTATCATCCTCGACAAGCAAGGTAAAATTGTAGCCAAACAGCTAAGAGGTAAAAAAATAGATGAGAAACTCGATGAATTATTGTCAAAATAATCAGCAAAAAAACATAAAATGAAAAAAGTATTAACGATAATTGCTGCATGCCTGTTATTATTAAACCACACACAGCTAGTTAAAGCTGACAATGAAGGTGGCGAAGGCATACAGTTTACACATGGTACCTGGCAGGAAGTTATTGCCAAAGCTAAAAAAGAAAACAAACTCATCTTTGCGGATTGCTACACCACATGGTGCGGTCCGTGTAAGATGCTGGCAAAAAAAGTATTTCCTCAAAAAGAGGTGGGTGACTATTTCAATGCCAATTTTATCAATGTAAAAATTGATTGTGAAAAAGGCGAAGGCGTTGATTTAAAAACAAAATTTGGAGTATCGGCTTTCCCAACAATGTTATTTATCGACCCGGCCAATGAAAAAGTCTTGCACCGCGTTGTTGGCTTCCGCCCGGCTGAAGAGTTAATTAAAGAAGCCAAAGGCGCACCCGCCGAAGCGAAACGCGCAGAATCGTTGGCCGCAGCTTACAAAAAGAATAAAAAAGATCGTAAAACAACGGAAGACTATTTAAGCTACCTGGTTAAAGTAAGCGATCCTAAAGCCGAAGAAGTTGCTATACACTACCTGAAGATGACGCCAAAAGAAGACTGGCACAAAAAGGATTACTTTTGGTTGATGAGCCGTTATATCAAAGATCCTTTCGGAAAAGAAGCTGCTTATTTCTTCAAGAACAAGCAAAAGTTCATTGATGAAAATGGTTTCAAAGCCGAATACTTCGAATCTGGATTATACTATGGATATGCCGGTGATTTGGCGGATGTAAGCAAGAAAGAAGACTTTAATCAGAAGAAATTTGACAAGTTGGTTAAATTCATGGAGACCAATGCTTTTGATCGCATCGAGAGCGTTAAAGATTATACCAACCGTGCTTTGCTAATCAATGTAGGTGACTACAACGGTTACATGGATGTGGTGGAAGCTAAATTTGCCGAAGGATTGGCAAAAAATCCTAAGTACTATGCCGAATCAGGCTTCAACTTACTTAACCGTTTGAAAAACTGTACTGATAAGGCAGTTCACAAGCGTGCCGCCGACCTGATGGATGATGTAATTGAGCAACAATTGGGCAGTGAAGAATTGGATATGTTCAGCTTATCAATTGGCTATCGCGACAGCTATGAATTTATTCAAAATGCAGGTATTGATGGCGAGCGCCTGGCTGTAGCCAAAGCCATGAGTGAGTTATTTAAAAACATCGAACAAAAGCACCGACGTTTACTCGACAAAACATATAAAGAAGCGCAAAAAGCAAAAGCCGATGGTAAAACCGGTGGCCGCACCATACCTGCCATGAAGATGGGTGGTTTTTAAGGATTGATTAATATTTGGTTTTATTTAATGAACGCTTTGGATTTTATATTCAGGGCGTTCGTTGTAAAAAATTAGACGATGAAGTTATTATACAGCATACTTTTCACCTTCGCTTTTACAAATGCCATAGCCCAATCCGGTGATGGAATTCATTTTTCACACGGCTCCTGGGAGGAGATAAAGGAAATGGCAAAAGAACAAAACAAAGCCATATTTATTGATTGCTATACAGCCTGGTGTGGCCCTTGCAAAATGCTTTCGAAAAATGTTTTTCCCCAGGCAAAAGTCGGACAATTATTCAATACCCATTTTATCAATTACAAGGTGGATATGGAAAAAGGCGAAGGTCCGGAGCTCAAAAAGAAATTCAATGTCAAAGCCTTTCCAACACTGGTTTGGGTTGATAAAGATGGTAACGAGCTGCACAAATCGGTGGGAGCTCCCAAAGCCGAGGACCTGATAAAAACAGCACAACTGGTGATTGACGGTAAAGGACTGGCTGATTTACAACGAAAGTACGAAGCTCAAAAAGATGATTATGCAAGCATGCTTCAATACATCGAAGCATTGGCCAATGCCTATGAAAAAGAAAAAATTCAATCTGTTTTGCTTCGCTATTTCGAAAACGTTGATGGTGAAGATTTATTGAACGAAAAGAACTATTCCCTGATTAAGAACTACCTGGGAGATATCTATTCAACGGCATTTGTTTGGTTTGACAAACACCAGGAAGCGTTTAAAAGCAGTTATTCAGCAGAAGAGGTTGAGAAAAAATTATACCAGAGTTATTTAAGCTATGGTCATTCGCTGGTAAAGAAAAACAAAGTTGATTACGATGGCTTCAAAAAGTATTGTAAAACTCTTAAAAAGCGAAAAGTGCCTGAAAGCAAAAAGGTGATTGCCTACATCGAAGAAAGCATTTGCCGCACCGAGAAAAACTGGGATGCCTATATCAACAAGGTGAACGACAACATCGAAAAAGAGTATCACGATGCCGCTAATTCATTCCTTTATTACAACTGGGCCAAAGCCATCGATAACGATAAAAAGGCCGAAAGTAAGCATTACCTGCAAGCCGCTCAATGGATGGAAAAGGCCTTCGAAGTTAGTCAATGGCCGTTAGCAAATAACATTGTTTACCTGGATGAAAAACTGAAAATTTTAATGAAGGCAAAAGTAGACAGCTCCGAAACAAAGAAATTGGAAGATCGAATCAGTCAGCTTAAAGCCAAAGTTAAAAACTAGCCTCATATTCAATCATCTGTAAAGCTCGCCAATTGGTGGGCTTTTTTTATATTTTTTTTTCGCACTGATGTCAGTATTTCTTTCATACAAAGGATAAAAGGTTATTTTTGCCACGCATTACAAAATTCGCAATACCTGTCTGTAAATTGGAAAAGGCATTAAATTTAGCATTCAAAAAAGACTATCTGGATTAATTTCAGTTCATTGCCATCTCACCTTACATCGGTATAGCGAATAGTAACAGATGAAAATAACCTATACACATGCCCCTTTGCCAATTTGATTTACTGACGGATAATCAAATTAATTGAGAAGTTGCATGTGACCAATGAAAAACAATTTTGATATGAAAAAAATCATTTACAGCATTTTAATGCTATTTGCAGCAGGAAGCAATCTGTATTCTCAAAAAACGACTTACAACATTCCTAAACCAATCAACACAGATCAACTGAACGTTTCGTTTCAAAAAGTTGCCGTTTCGAGCACTTCGTACTACGTCAATTTTAAAGCTGTTAACAATGGAAATGGCATACTACTGATTGACAGGGCACAGATTAACCTGGAACAAAACAATGGTCAGATCAATGCCAATTCAGATAAATACCATCTTAAAACAGGCAAAAACAAAACGGTTTATTGTCAATTCAGAATTAAAGCCCCCGTTAAAACCAATGCCGAGAAATTAACGCTTAACATGGATGGTTTTGGTTATGCCCAAACTGAGAAAACTATTAAGGCTGAAGATTTTGTTTTGGCCGAAAAAGCAAGCGCTGCATTTGGTGATTTCGCTTTTAAAATAATGGAATACAACACCTATCCGGATCGAATATATGCCAATGTTAAATGCACCTACAATGGAAATGCCAGCACTTTGGGTAAAATCGACTTGAGCAAAATAAATATCAAGGGAGGCAAGGCCGAAATTGTAAAAAAAGGGGACATTATTTTGCCTGGTAAATCATATTCGTTCTCCATTAACATAGCTCCCAACGGTGAAGAAACTGCCATTGTTTTTAATGATGCATTGGAATTAATGCGTATCAACAAAGTTCAGCTAGAACCAATTGTCATTACAAGCACTAACTATGTTGAGCCAGCGAAAACAGAAGACAAGGAAGTAGCTAAAAAAGCGGAAGCCAAAGCAAATACTGTACCAGCAGAGTTATCATACACCGATTTGCATGCCTTAAAAAAGGATATCGAGACTGAGATGAAAAATGGTGGTAAGGCCGTTGAAATGGCTCATGAATTTCTAATGGAAAAGCAGCACATTAGCACGGCACAGGTTATTGATCTCATGTCGGTGTTTAGCCTCGATGGTTCTAAATTAAAATTTGCAAAAATGGCTTATCCCTTTACCTCTGATAAGCAGAAGTTTCATTTGGTAGTGCCTAAATTATCGTATGTGAAAAATAAGCAGGCACTTGAAGAATTTCTGGAGCAACAATAAATCTCAAAAATAAGAGAAGATGTCCTCTATCGTTTGTCGGGCGGAATCGAGATGAATATTCAACAATTCTGATTATCAGTAAATATTCACTTCGGTTCTGCTTACTTAACGAATTATTTTATGCTTATAAGCTTCTGAGATATCGAAAACAATTTGATATTACGACCTAAGAACATTCTTTATTGCTCGTTTAAAGACGGTTGATTGACAATGCGCTCATTATTTTTATAAACATTCAACTCGGCTGAAGCCCCCTCACCTATCTCGTATACATATACTTCGTAGGTATAAATGCCATTCTTAAATCGATACGCGTGATTTCCTCCACTCCCATCAAAGGTAATTTTACCGTTATATAGAACCAGATCGGGTTTATGAGTCATGTCGATACCAGACGACCAGGATGCATAGCGGTAAGAACCATTTTTCAATTGATCAATTCTTACCTTAAACTTTTTCGTCGTAATAAAATAAACCGGCTTCCCAAAGTTCCTGATACTTTCATGCACCGTTTCTTTGCTTTTGCCAATTAAAAGTAGCCGCTTCATTTTTTCCTTATCCGATTCGTAGTTAAGCGCAATGATGCGCCCATCTGTATCAAGCCATAACAATCCGTTTTCGAACATGATGCCTTTGGCTCCAAGCAACGACCAGTCTGTTTCCATATCAGAAGTCGTAATCATCTTTTTTAAGTTATCATCAAATAATTCGGAATAACGCACAACAAAATCATCGGCGTCAATCACTGCTTTTAAAGGATCCTGCCTTTTGATTGGATAAGCTAACATCGACTTCAATTCATCCACATTATCTTGACGAAGACAATCTATAATCTTTTGGATTTGCTGTTTCTGATTAGTGTTTAAACTCTGCTGTGCGTTTACACTAACAGCAAAGGAGATCAGAACTAATAAAATAATAATCAGTTTATTCATCTGTTTAAATTTATTTTCATCTGTCATAACTTGTCCCGCCTGGCGGGATGGAACTCCCAAACAAATATGATCTTCCACAAGAATATTTATGTGGACAATCAAAATTGCATGATCGCTTCATCTGTTTTTACCATTCTACTATTGATAAAAATTGGCGTTATCTCACCTTGCAAATATAAGATCTCAGATCACTAACCTTCTAATATTGACGATGAATTTCACCTTTCGCTTTGCAACTTTATAAAGACTTGTCTATTTTGCCTTCGTTTAAGTTGGATACATTATTAATCCACTCCAAAATAATATAGGCAAACACCATGGCAGAGTTATTTAAAAACCTTTATTCACCACAGTTTTTCGATGTTTTTACCGAAGCATTGGATGCGGTAATTGATCATTTTGATAAAGAATCCTTTCTCAAAAAAGTATATGTTGCAGAATGGGAGGACATGGAGTTAAAGCAACGCATGCATCATATTTCAATGCTCATGGCTACCTACCTTTCCAACGATTATAAGAGCAGCATTGAACAAATACATGAAATAATAGCTGTACTTAAAGAGAATGACGTTGATAATCGGGTTAAATACCGCGATTTGGTTTTTATTCTGCTGCCTAATTACATCGAACATTATGGTATTAATGACTTTCAGGCTTCAGTGGAGGCTTTTAGAGGCATCACCCCATTTTCGACTTGCGAGCTGGCTGTTCGTCCTTTTATTATAAAATTTGAAGATCAAATGATGGAACGATTTCTGGAATGGACCAAGGACACGAACCATCATGTTCGACGACTGGCCTCCGAAGGTTGTCGTCCGCGATTACCCTGGGGTATGGCATTGAGAGCCTTTAAAAGTAATCCTTCCCCTATCCTGCCCATTCTGGAAGCCTTAAAAAACGACCCTTCGGAATATGTTCGAAAAAGCGTAGCCAATAACCTCAACGATATTTCGAAGGATAATCCGCAAATAACCATCGATATTGCCAAACGATGGAAAGGCCATTCAAAAGAGACTGACTGGATCGTTAAACACGCCTGTCGCACACTGCTTAAAGCCGGCAACCAGGAAATGATGAAACTATTCGGCTATGGTTCCATTGAAAACATCGAAATTCAAAACTTTGAACTGTCATCTTCTTTTGTACGTGTGGGTGATGCATTGGAATTCTCTTTCGACCTGAATAATCACTCCGATAAGTCGGAGTTAATTCGTTTAGAATACGCGATTTACTTCCTAAAAAAGAATGGCAGTCACACTAAAAAGGTATTTAAAATCAGTGAGAAGAATTATCCTCCTCACTCAAGCACTTCAATAAGCCGCAAGCAATCATTCAAACTGGTTTCTACGCGAAAATACCACTTGGGCGAACATTTGGTCAGCCTGATTATTAATGGTGTAGAAGTTGAAGAAGGATCTTTTGAATTAAAATAATAAATAATTCATTGATATGGGACATCACCATCACGGGTCTAATAACTACAATAAATCATTTGCATTGGGCATTGGCCTTAATGTCATTTTCATCGCCGTTGAATTATTCTATGGCTTTATAGCTAATTCATCTGCACTTATTGCCGATGCAGGTCATAACGCAAGCGATGTTCTGGGACTTATTTTTGCCTGGTTTGCTATTTGGCTGGCCTCTAAAAAACCACAAAAACGGTACAGTTATGGCTTCAAGAAAAGTACGATTCTTATATCTCTACTAAACGCAATATTGCTTTTTGTTGCAGTCTTTTTTATTGCCTGGGATGCCATTGGCAAGTTCTATAATCCCGAACCTGTTGGAGGCAAGCAAGTAATGATTGTTGCCGGGATAGGCGTTTTTATCAACACATTAACAGCCTTATTATTTATAAAAGGTCAAAAAAACGATTTGAACATTAAAGGAGCCTTTTTACACATGGCAGCTGATGCCGCAGTTTCATTAGGTGTCGTTATTGGCGGATTGCTTATAAAACAAACTGGCGTACAATGGATCGATCCTCTAATGAGTCTACTCATTGTACTGGTCATTTTATGGGGAACATGGGGTTTATTTATTGAATCAATCAACTTAGCTCTGGATGCGGTACCTCGCAACATTGATTACCAAAAGGTCGAACAAAAACTTTTGGAAATTAAAGATGTTACTGAACTACATGACCTGCATATCTGGGCACTTAGCACCAATGAAAATGCCCTATCCGTTCACCTGGTTGCCAATACCAACAATACTGATACACTACTAATTGAGGTCAGAAAGATGTTGGAAAGCGAGTTTCATCTGCACCATACCACTATTCAAATCGAAAAGAACAGTAATCTCCATTGTCACGATTGCCAACAATCGTAAAATAGATAACTCATAAAGTCACCTATCCCCGAGGCAAGCCACTGGGAATTTTATTGATTATAAAATCGCATAAAAAAAAAATGGGACCTAAACCGTTGTTTAGAACCCCATTTACTAACCTAACCCAAATCTATGAAAAAAATGTACAAGTTTAAAAGCAAGCACTATGCCAAAAGAGGTGGTATTAATGTTATAGAATATTAAAAGAAGTGAATTTATCTACATATTAACATTCTTACATATCAAAAAAGCCTCAGTCGATAAAATACCGACTGAGGCTTTTCTATATTGTTTTAGATGACTCTGTTAATAGGCGCGTCCGCTATTTCCTTCCACAAAGTTGATAAACGAAGTATTTACTACCTTGTTACCACCTGGTGTAGGATAGTCGCCGGTAAAATACCAGTCTCCATTATCATCAGGGCAAGCTGCATGTAGATTTTCAACACTCTGATATACCAATTCCACCTCAGCATCGATATCTTCAGGACGCAGCATCTCGGCAATCTTATCAGAAATCTGTTCAGCTGTAAAAGGACGGTAAATATCCTTCACATGATTAACGATTTCTTCTTTTGGTAAAAACTGTTGCTCCTTACATTTCTTATAAACCTCATCGATAACATTCGCCTTACCACTTTCATTAAGCAATTCAATAGCTGCCGAAAAAGCACAGAAGTCTTTCAATTTAGCCATATCAATTCCATAACAATCCGGGTAACGAATTTGGGGAGCTGAAGAAACCACAATTATCTTCTTCGGATGCAAACGATCCAGAATGCGAAGGATACTTTTCTTTAAAGTGGTACCGCGCACTATTGAATCATCAATAATAACCAGGGTATCTACTCCATTTTTCACTATTCCATATGTCACATCGTAAACGTGAGCGACCATATCATCACGGCTATCATCGTCTGCAATAAATGTGCGCATTTTCACATCTTTTATTGCAATCTTTTCAACACGAGGCTCCTTGCTCAAAATCTCATCCAACTTCTCAGGTGTAATATCCGAACCTAAATCCAGAATCTGCTGTTTTTTCACCTGATCCATTTCTTTTCGAACCCCATCCATCATTCCGTAAAATGCTGTCTCGGCCGTATTGGGAATATATGAAAATACGGTGTTATCGATATCGTAATTAACTTTTTCGAGGATGGTTTTCGCCAATCGTCGCCCAAGTTCTTTACGCTCTTCATAAATTTTTCGATCACTTCCTCTTGAGAAATAGATTCGCTCGAAAGAACACGAACGGCGCTTTTGCGGTACACGCACCAATTCCTCGCTTACACTTCCGTTTTTCTTAATGATCAGCGCATGACCTGGTTTAAGCTCCTTCACCTCCACCGAACGCACATTCATGGCTGTTTGTATTACCGGACGCTCCGACGCTACTACCACAATTTCATCATCTGCATAATAACAGGCCGGACGAATACCCCATGGATCGCGTGTTACAAAGGCATCACCATGACCAACTACACCTGCAATGGCATAACCACCATCCCATCGGCGGCTTGATCGTTCCAGAATTTCACGAATGTTCAACTCTTCTTCGATACATTCCGAGATCTCTTGGTTCGATTTGCCTTCATTCTTATATTTTCTGAAAAGCAATTGATTTTCTTCATCCAAAAAGTGACCAACATTCTCAAGGATTGTTACCGTATCGGTATAATCTTTTGGGTGCTGCCCCAGCTCGGTTAATGACTGAAAAATCTCATCCACATTTGTCAGGTTGAAATTACCCGCCAAAGTCAGGTTACGAGAGCGCCAGTTATTTTCACGCATCACCGGATGCACATAATCGATGCTGTGATTACCAAAGGTTCCGTAGCGCAAATGCCCAAGATATAACTCTCCCGCAAATGGTAAATGCGCCTTTGCATATACAGGATCATTTAAAAGCTCTGCATCTTTCTCCTGTTGCTTAATAAACGGCTCGTTAATCTTTTTAAAAACATCCTTTATCGGATTCGCCCTGTTGGAACGATGCCGGGAGAAATACTTCTGGCCGGCAGGCTGATCAATCTTCAGGTTAACGGCACCTGCTCCATCTTGTCCTCTATTGTGTTGCTTTTCCATCAGCAGATACAATTTGTTCAGGCCATAACGCCATGTACCATATTTCTCCTGATAATACTCAAGTGGTTTTAGCAAACGGATAAGAACAATCCCACATTCGTGCTTAATCTGGTCACTCATGATTTTTTCCCTCTAAAAAATAAAGCGCAAATTTATTTCTATTTTTTCAATCACCCAACCGGTATTGTAAAAAGAAAAAGCCGGAAAAATTCCGGCTTTGCACATTTCATATCTATTTATAACTTATTCATTTTCACATTCCCATCCTTCACAATATAGCAGTTGGGAAACAACTTTCTTAAATCATTAAGCAGGGGCAGCGCCTCATGCTTGTGTCGATAGTTTCCGACCCTTACACGCCACCAGGGCGAGGTAAAGGATAAATCAACATTATTATCCGGAAAACTATTTAAAACCTTACTTTTTACTTTTAGTGCATTGCTTTTACCTGTAGGTCCCGAGCCGGAAAATAATTGTATTCGCCAACCATCAACACCACTTCGACGGCGATTCACCTCACTTTGAATAATAACTAACTCTTCAATACCACTCTCATCGTAAATGGTAATCTTACCTTCTCCTTCCACTTGTTCCTGAAGAGCACTGGTAATGGTCTTGTCATCTTGCGCATTAGCCAAAAACGGCACCAGGCATAGTATTATAATCACTAGTTTTTGCATATTCAATCTGCTAATTGAAGAGGCAAAGATAATGATTAGATTAATCTTTTGTTGGAATTACAAGAACTGGTTTCAAAGATTTATTAATCAACTCATTTGTAAAAGGTTGAAACTCCCTGACGAAAGGATTACTGGTGTGATGTACATGCGTGGTTATTAAATCGATGGCCATCTCCTGCGCATAATTCATAATGTTTTTCGCATGATCTTTTCCCGTTAATTGATTATGAATTACCTCCACCTTAGCCCGGCTGCTCACAAATTTTTCAACCATGGATACAAATGAATTCATTTGCTGATTCATCCATTGAATATCACTCGACTTTAAACCTGTAACATACACTTTGGCATCAAAAAGCCTGGCCACCCCAGCAATCGCCGGCACTTTTTTACGACTGGCAATGCTGTAATCCACCGGCAAGCAGATACTGTCAATGTCTCGCTTCAAATTCATGCGCTTGTTAACCACCAACACCGGACAGGGCGAATGAGCCACTAAACGATAAGCCGGACTGCCCACCCACTTGTAAGTAGCCGACTCCCGATTATGCGATCCCATCACGATTAATGTTGAATCGCCATATTTGGCCTGATTACAAATCTCTTTAACAATGTTACCTTCCCGAATTTTATAATCGAACAAACCACATTCAACATTATATTTTACTTTGAACTTGTTGTGCAGATGTTCGGCCCATTTTTCAACATCCTGGCTCATTCGGTCATCCGCTTCGTTATTGGTAAAAAACGGAACAATCACCGAATCTGTTTTAACATGAATAACGCGTACATTTGCCTGCAGATGATTAGCAATGTCAATACCGTGTTCTAAAGCTATAAGCGACTCTTCAGAAAAATCGATTGGTACTAAAACTTCTTTCATGGTGAGGAGGTTTTGAGATTCGTATTGTCAATAAAGTTATTGAATTACAATTTAAATAGCTAGTACCTAAGGCGCAATAGAGATTCCATATTTTGGAAAAACAATCTGAACGTTTCGGTAATTCAGAGCATTTTTACTTGTCTTTAAAAGTACAAGCATTAACTTTGCAGCTCCTAAAAAAATGACAATCAATAAGAAATATAAGCCAGGACAAAATGATGGAGTTTAGTGATGTTAAGCCTGTAATAAAAAGTAAAAGTGGAAAAAAGCTTTTTATTGAAACCTATGGCTGCCAAATGAATGTGGCAGATAGTGAAGTTGTTGCATCTGTTATGGAAATGGATGGATATGGAGTTAGTTACGATATTAATGATGCCGATGCCATTTTTATAAATACCTGTTCGATAAGAGATAATGCCGAACAACGTGTAATGGGGCGTCTGAAGCAATTAACTGCCATGCGCAAAACCAAGCCTAAACTTATTATTGGAATTATTGGCTGTATGGCCGAAAGGGTTAAAGAATCATTATTCGAACAAGGAGCTAATATTGTAGTTGGACCGGATGCTTATATGGATTTACCCAATTTGATTGGAATGGCCGAACGGGGTGATAAAGCAATCAATGTTGAATTATCGACCAATGAAACCTATGCCGATGTTATTCCTTCGCGCTTAAGTAAAAACAAAATATCGGGTTTTGTTTCCATCATGCGCGGCTGTAATAATTTCTGCTCTTATTGTATTGTGCCTTACACAAGAGGTCGCGAAAGAAGCCGACAGCCTGAAAGTATTAAAAAAGAAATTCAGGATTTATACGATAAAGGATTTAAAGAGGTAACCCTGTTGGGACAAAATGTTAACTCTTACAACTACGAAGCTGAAGGTTGTAACAACATGACTTTTCCTGGTTTATTAAATTTTGTAGCCGGAAACTTCCCAACCATGCGCATTCGTTTCACCACTTCCCATCCAAAAGATATGTGTGATGAAACACTGGAAGTAATGGCCAAACACAATAACATCTGTAAATTCATTCATTTGCCACTTCAATCGGGTAGCTCTAAAATTCTAAAACTAATGAACCGCAAATACGATCGCGAATGGTACATGGGGCGTATCGAAGCCATTCGTCGCATATTACCGGGATGCGGATTATCAACAGATGTATTCTGCGGCTTCCATAATGAAACAGAAGAAGATCATCAGGAAACTCTAAGTTTGATGAAATGGGCCGGATACGACTCTGCCTTTATGTTTAAGTACTCCGAGCGTCCTGGCACCTATGCGGCTAAAAACCTTGAAGACAACGTACCTGAAGCTATAAAAGGCCGACGTTTACAAGAGATCATTGATCTTCAGAATCAGCTGTCGTTTGAAAGTAGCCAGCGCGATATTGGGCAAACCTATGAAGTGTTGGTAGAAGGTACCTCAAAAAAGTCAAAGGAGGAGTTATATGGTCGTACATCACAAAATAAAGTTGTTGTTTTCCCTAAAAAAGAATTCAAAACCGGCGATTTGGTAAATGTGGTGATTAAAGAAGCCACTCAGGCAACTTTAAAAGGCGAAGCGATTTAATCTCAGAAATAAACCAACAAATAACCAAGCATTAAAACAATTAGAGTTATGAACGAAAAAGTAAAAGAGTTCAGACAATACCGGGAAGCCATGAATGAGAAAATATTGGCAGCCGATAATAAGGTAATGAAACGTATCTTTAATCTGGATACCAATACTTATATGGAAGGTGCCTTATCGACCAGAGTAAAGGAAATGCTTGGTTTGGTGAGCTCCATGGTGCTACGATGCGACGATTGCATCAAGTATCACCTCGAAAAGTGTTACGAACAAGGTGTTACAACTGATGAAATGATGGAAATCTTTGCTGTTGCCAACCTGGTAGGTGGAACCATAGTTATTCCACATACACGAAGAGCAATCGAATATTGGGAAATTATAAACCAGGAGGCATAGCCTCCTGGTATCCTTAACTTTAAACCATTAACAGGTCATCAGAAAAGGGCTTTGGACGGTCACAAAAAAAGAAATAATTGTCGAGGTCGTACTTTTTCATTGACTCAAGTACCTCCTCCTTCACGTTAAACAAGCTCAACTGACTTTGATTCATTTCCGATAAGCGTTGGCCTGCCATTAAAGTATTCAACCCCTCTGCATCAACATTTTCTACCTTCTCCAAATCCACAAAAAGATTTGTAAAAGGTTTCTTTAATATATCCATCATTTGATTTCTGAAGTCATTAGATGTTTTAAGATCTAATTTCTCCTTTTTCTCAAAGGATATTAACGTGGTGTTTTTAAATACTTTTACTCGTATCATAATATTGGATGTTTGACTCCATATCACCAAGCCATGTGCCACAAACCCTAAACACCTGACTATCTGCCTGTTTAAATTTCTACTATATTACTTTAATCCACAATACAGAATAGTTTCCATATTTTGGAATTTATCTCGTATTTGATTTCTCTTATACCATAAGCACGTAACACACTGTCATTCTGAACCTAACACAGCATACCAATCAAAAGCATCTTTTGAATTCCTGTTTGATGGATCAGGATAATAAATAAGGAGGAGTTTTAAAAAAAATCAGACAGCATATAGCCGTAAGCCGTTAAGTATAACAACAGATAACACTTAGATAACTTCTTAATTGGGTATATAATTTCATAAACACAATACTTTGGGTTAATTTTGTCACAAACTTTATTGAATAGAAATGGGAAATGAAATAAACTTTGATTCGATTCGTCCATACAAAGACGAAGAGATTCATGAGGTATTTGAGCGTTTAGTGAGTGAAGTTAACTTTCTGGAACTAATTAAGTTTTTATACCCTAACTTTTCAACCGAGCAATTCCTTAATAAATTATTAAACATACAGTCAATTCGCGAATTTCAAACAGAGGTCATTTATCCTTACGTCAAAGAAGTTCTGCGAACAACTACTAAAGGAATCACACATTCGGGACTGGATAAACTCGATCCGAAAGGACACTATTTGTTTATATCAAATCATCGGGATATCGTATTGGATTCAGCCATTTTAAATATATTAATGGTTGAAAATAAATTAAATACCACCGAGATTGCCATTGGGGACAACCTTTTAATTTACCCGTGGATAACCGATTTGGTAAAGCTAAATAAATCCTTTATCGTTCAGCGAAACTTGCCGGTACGCCAAATGATGGAAAGCACTCAACGCTTATCCTCATACATTCGTCAAACATTAACAGAACGCAATCAGAGCATATGGATCGCACAACGTGAAGGCCGTTCGAAAGATGGTGACGACCGTACACAGGCCAGCCTGTTGAAGATGATTAACATGAGCGGCAATGGCGATTTCGTTAAAAACTTTGAGGAAATAAACATTGTACCACTTTCCATCTCCTACGAATACGATCCGTGCGATTATTTAAAGGCACT
Organism: Carboxylicivirga sp.; assembly: GCA_025210475.1. GTDB lineage: Bacteria > Bacteroidota > Bacteroidia > Bacteroidales > Marinilabiliaceae > Carboxylicivirga. The sequence goes on from JAOARW010000094.1 coordinate 105,725, forward strand.
TGAGTTTCAGCTTAAGCGGGATAATCCGGATTATAAAAAGTCGCAGTCCGATGACCTGAAGCACATGGGTGCAGGTCTTAGAGGTAGAAAAGGACGGGTTCACTTTGGTTTTGGCACACCGATTAAAACCGAACTCAACCAACTTGAGTCACTGGCTAAAAATGATCAGCTTCAAGGATTAGCCGAAATCATCGACAAACAAATTCATAACAATTATAAGTTCTACCCGGGTAACTTTATTGCTGACGATTTATTTACCAATCATCAGCGCCACATCGATAAATACACCGAAGAAGATAAAAGTACATTCTTATCTTATCTGGATGAACATTTATCGCGAATTAAGGGCGATAAAGAATTCTTGCACAATGCCCTGTTGGAGATGTATGCCAACCCGGTTAAGAATTTTTATACCATCGACGAAAAGTAAAAAACACATTATATTATTACGAAACGACTTGCTCACTGGAGCAAGTCGTTTTTATTACTGCCAAATTAAGGCAAATCAAACTCAACTGATAAAATTCTCGGACGTGCCTCCCCTCTTGTTTCAACAACTTGGATACCTCCGGTTTGGGTTTGAAAACCATTTGTACTGTTCTCATCATTAACAAGTCCAATATCAGTAAGAAAATTGATGGTTTGTTGGCCCCCTTCCACTATAACTTTTCTAATGCCTTTGATTTTATTACGATGATTAAGAAGATGGTCTTTTCAATGAAATTAAAGTGATATTCTATAAAGAAAAAGGGCGCTAGCTCTGAAGTTTCAGAAAAGGTGATGTAGTCCCAAAGTTTCCCTTTAGTGTACTTGTATTTATATCCTTTATTCGCCAAAAGCGAGGATAATTTATCAAAACTTATACCAGATAAACAGATGTAGACTATACCTTCACCTTCCTTAAGCAGTTTTGAATATTGCATCGAAATTGAATCTTTCGTTTTTCCGACAACAGTCATTATTTCTAAAGACGATTGATTGGCAAACTTGATATGTGCATTTTTTAATCCATTATGATGCAACCTGCCAGCCTTAATTGTAAAGCCTTTGTTTGAATATTCATCTATGGTCTTATCCAGATCATTCACTACTTCAATAATATGATCAATATAAATCTCCTGACAATTAGCATAAGAAGTAAAAGTCAAAATCAACAGTACCAGAAATGTTTTGAAGCTCATGTCGAATATTCTTTTAACGATAAACCTTCTGTGTAACAAACCGCACTTAGTTACATTGACGGATATAAATATAATAATTTGGATAAGGACAGACTTTCACCAACTAATACGTTCTTAAATATTACCTTTGCCAACTGATATTTTTAGGTTATGGTGAATTATTTATCGGTCGAGAATCTGACACAACATTGGGGAGATATACGCCTCTTTAATAATATTACATTTGGTTTAAACGAAGGACAGAAAGTAGCTTTAATCGCCCGTAATGGAGCCGGTAAAACTACTTTGCTTAATATTTTAGGTGGAAAAATTCCCGCTAACGAGGGAAATATCACCCTTCGTAATGGCATAAAACTGGGATATCTGCCACAGGACCCATACCTAAATAAAGATCATACCGTTATTGAAGAAGTATTTAATACGGATAGTGAGGTGGTTCAAACCATTAAAGCCTATGAGCAGGCAATTGCCAACAATGATGAGCAAAACATGGGGGCGCTCATTGAAAAAATGGATACCCTGCAGGCATGGGATTATGAACTGCGCATCAAGCAAATTTTATCTCAATTAAAAATTACTCGTTACGACCAGCCCGTTTCTGAATTATCCGGTGGACAGCAAAAACGAGTATCCTTAGCCAGCATCTTAATAAGTGAACCTGACCTTTTGATTCTGGATGAGCCAACCAACCACCTCGATCTGGAAATGGTTGATTGGTTGGAGCAATACCTTTCCAAATCAAAATCTACTTTGTTAATGGTTACCCACGATCGGTATTTTCTCGATCGCGTGTGTAATGAAATAATCGAGTTGGCCGATGAAACCATATACCACTACCAGGGCAACTACTCTTATTTTTTAAGAAAACGCCAGGAAAGATTGGCTAATAAAAAAGCCGAAATTGAGAAGGCACGCAATCTATTAAAAACAGAACAAGAGTGGATGAACCGAATGCCACAGGCTCGTGCCACTAAAGCCAAATATCGAATTGATGCCTTTCATGAATTAAAGGATAAAGCTCATCAAAACATCAACGAGCAAAATCTGGAATTAGGTATATCGCAAGCCCGCTTAGGAAAAAAGGTGATTAACCTGCATAATATTTCCAAATCTTTTGATAATCTTGAATTAATAAAGGACTTTTCATACAAATTTGCACCTTATGAAAAGGTGGGTATCGTTGGAAAAAACGGAACCGGCAAATCAACTTTTCTGAATATTTTAACCGAATCACTGCAACCTGATTCGGGCGAAGTAGAAAAAGGCGAAACCGTTGTTTTTGGCTATTACCGACAGGAAGGTATTAAAATTGATGATAACAAAAAGGTAATTGAAGTCATCTCGGACATTGCCGACGACATCTCACTTGGTGAAGGGAAACGTATGTCTTCCACTCAATTTCTGCGCTACTTTCTTTTTCCCAATGAAATGCATCACGTTCAAGTCAACAAACTTAGCGGTGGTGAAAAGAAGCGACTGTTGTTAATGACGGTTCTAATGAGAAATCCCAATTTCTTAATACTCGATGAGCCGACAAATGACCTGGATATATTCACTTTAAATGTACTGGAAGAGTATTTAAGCAACTTTAAAGGATGTGTCATTGTGGTTTCTCACGACCGCTATTTCCTGGATAAAGTTACAGATCACTTGTTTGCCTTTGAAGGCAACTGTGTAATTAAAGATTTTGTTGGAAGCTATAGCGATTACAGTCGCCAAAAGAAGAATGAGGAAAAAATTCAGACGAAGGCTGTTAAAAAAGAAAAGACACCGGATAAAAAACAAAACCCTGCTCCAAAGGCCAAGAAGTTAAGTTATAAGGAAAAACGTGAATTGGAGCAAATTGAGCTTGAACTGGAAGAACTGGAATCGAAAAAAAGCACGCTTCAGGAAGAATTAAACAACGGAACACTGGCTACCGATGCCTTGGTTGAAAAATCACAAGAGCTTTCAAATGTTATGGAAGAGCTTGAAACAAAAGAGATGCGTTGGCTTGAACTAAAAGAAATAGAAGATAATTAATTCGAATAGTGTAATTTAGCTAAATTATTATCTTTGTAAATGTCAACCCATTTGCATGATAAGAAAATCAATTATAATTACGCTAATTTTCCTGACTAGTCTCAGCGGATTTGTAAAAGCTGGTATTAACCAGCATGTAAAAGTGGGCGTGCATTATAATCCGCCTTTATGCTCAATCGATTCATCAAACAAGGCAAAGGGCATTTTTATCGATATTATCGATAAAGTTGCCACTTCGCAAAACTGGTCAGTTGAATATGTGCCAATAACCTTTGCTGAAGGCATGGATGCTCTTCAATATGGTAAAATTGATTTACTGACTACAGTTGCAAAAACCAAAGAACGGGAACAAATCGTATATTTCTCCGAAGAAACCATTTTCACCAATTGGGGAGTAATTTATTCATCGAAGAAAAATGACATTAATGACATAACAGATTTGCAGGGTAAGAATCTGGCAATTGAGGTTGGAGATATCCATGCTCAAGCGATTTCTCAACTTTTAAAGGATTTTAATATTGAGGCTAATCTAATCTGGTGCGACGACCTCAAAATGATCTTCGATAAACTATCGAATAATGAGGCAGATGCCGGTGCTGTTAATAAGATTTATGGGTACCAGCAAAACATGGATCAACACCTGAAAGCCACTTCAATAATATTTAACCCGGTTAACTTACATTTGGCCGGCGGTCCACTGTCAGTTGACTTATTGCAACAGTTTGACAAAGCTCTGATCCAAATAAAAGCATCCAAGCCTGATTTTTACCAGGAAGTTATTAACCAGTGGTTATCTAAAGATGTTAGAAAAACTCCTGCATGGCTTCACAGTCTTTTATATTCGCTTCTTTTCCTGACAATTATACTCCTGATAATCTTGCTGTTTCAGCGAAGCATGGTCAAAAAAAGAACTGAGAGTCTAAACGAAGCTCAGAAAATTGGTGACCAAAGAGCTAAAACCATCAAGCAAATCGAACACGAAAAAACACTGATTTTAAATAGTCTTGATGAGCAGGTTGTGTTTATGGATCATCAATACAATCTGATTTGGGCAAACAATGCCTTCAAAAACACATCGTCGCAACCTTTTGAAGAACTGATTGGCAAGAAATGTTATTCCGTTTATTTCAATCGGGATACCCCCTGTGAGTTTTGTCAATATGAAAAATCGCTAAAAACCAACCGGACCGAAGTAAGAGAACATGTTAGCGAAAGAGCGGGCAAAGTCTTTACACATAAAACACACCCGGTTTTTAATACCGAGCAACAACCCATTGGTTTTGTTGAAATTTTGTCAGACATTACTAATAAAAAGAAACAGGAAGCCGAATTAATTGCTGCAAAAGAAAAAGCCGAACAGTCGGATTATTTAAAATCGGCCTTCTTAGCCAATATGTCGCACGAAATCAGAACCCCAATGAATGCGATTATCGGTTTTTCTGAATTATTGGAGGATGATACCTTAACCAAGGATGAAAAGCACAACTACCTGAAAATCATCCAATCCAATGGCAACCAATTATTAAAACTTATTTCTGATATCCTAATATTCTCGCAAATTGAATCTGGCCATGTTAACCTGCAGTTTAGCATGGTGGTAATCAAGAATTTCTTAATCGATATATTTAAGCAATTTGAAAATGAGATAAGCAAATATGATAAACCTGTTGCTATTAAACTCGATCTACAAATTAATGACCAACTTGAACTTGAAACCGATGCTGTACGTTTAAAGCAAATAATTTTCAACCTTTTGACCAATGCCATTAAGTTTACCGAGAAAGGTAGCATCACACTTGGCGCAATAGTAAGTGATTCGAATTTAAACATGTACGTAAAAGATACGGGCATTGGCATTGCTCCAGACAAGCAAAAGGTTGTTTTTAAGCGTTTTTCGCAGATAGAAAATCCGAACCTCAAAAAAGCTTCCGGCTCCGGTTTAGGTCTCACCATTGCTCATGATTTAATCCACCAGCTAGGTGGTTGCATCCAACTGGAATCGGAAGTTAATGTTGGAAGTAAGTTCATTTTATCGCACCCTTTAAACCGTTATAAATTGGACAAAGGAGCAGATTTCAACAAACCGCATATTCTTAATAATAAAAAGTAGTTGGACAAACACTTTCAACCTATAAGCTAATGTGACGAAAAAATTATAAATTATTTTTTCATTAAAATATTTACTCACAGTTTTGCAATTGCAAATATATTCATACATTTGCATCTAAATAACAAAGCAATGATGGCTCACACTTTCTTTTATAACTATTATTATTTCTTTTTTAGCAACAGTTAAAGAGGTGGGCATTGTATGATATAAACGAAACAACATAAATTTTTAAAACCCGCCTCTTACAGGCGGGTTTTTTTATGACCATAAGTTAAAACCATGAATCAAACAAAGAAGAAAATAGCCATTCAGGGATGGCCGGGAGCAAACCATGAAATTGCAGCTAAGGCATTTTTCGAGGAAGACAACATTGAGGTAGTACCGTGCCTTACCTTTCCTGATTTGTTTGAAACCCTAAAGAAAGATCGCGATTGCTATGGCATTATTGCCATCGAAAATACATTAGTTGGCAGCCTGTTACCCAACTACACCATGCTAAAAGACAGCGACCTGGTAATTATCGGAGAATACAAGCTCCGCATCAAGCACCAGTTCCTAGCACTGCCGGGCCAATCAATTGAAGATATAAAAGAAGTATACTCGCACCCAATGGCGATTGCTCAATGTGAAGCCTTCTTTAAAAACTATCCGCACATTAAACTAATTGAATCAGAAGATACAGCCCTTAGCGCCAAACGTATTGCCGATGAACAAATTAAAGGTATTGGTGCCATTGCTTCCGAGTTAGCAGCTGAAATGTATCAATTAGAAACGCTGGCAAAGAATATTGAAACCAATAAAAAGAATTTCACCCGCTTTCTTGTCATTACAGATAAAGCAAAAACAGAGGTAGACGAACTTCTGGAACAAAACAGAGTCAATAAATCATCCATTGTTTTTGCCTTGCCTCACGAAGAAGGAAGCTTATCGAAAATACTGACCATACTGGCTTTTTATAATATCAACCTAACAAAAATTCAATCCTTACCCATTGTTGGACAGGAGTGGGAATATTTATTCTACGTTGATCTTACATTTAACGATTACAAAAGGTATTTGCAGTCTTTGAATGCCATAAAGCCGCTTACCAGCAAATTAAAATCGCTTGGTGAATATGAAAAAGGGCGACAGTCATACCCCGTTAACAATGGACATTTTGAAACCGAACAAGCAATATAAGCATGCAAACAATTAACTCTATAGAACCCGCCAATCGAATTGGAACAGTTGAAGAGTACTACTTCTCGATCAAATTGAAGGAGTTAGAACAACTCAGGCAAGCCGGCAAGCCTATTATTAATATGGGTATCGGTAATCCTGATTTACCACCTGCACCAGAGGTTCTGGCTGAATTAAACAAACAAAGTTCTTCGGAAAGCAACCATGGCTACCAAAGCTATGTTGGCATACCAGAACTACGCGAGGCCATGAGCCAGTGGTACAAAAACTATTACCAAATAGAGGTAAATGCCACTAATGAAGTTCTGCCATTAATGGGCTCAAAAGAAGGCATTATGCACATTACCCTGGCTTTTGTTAATCCCGGCGATGGCGTCTTGGTTCCGAACCCGGGCTATCCCACTTACGCATCGGTAAGCAAAATTGCCGAAGCCAATCTTATTCACTACGATTTGGATGAGCAAAACAACTGGCTACCCAAGCTTGACGAACTGGAGAAACAGGACTTGAGCAAGGTGAAATTAATGTGGATTAACTACCCGAACATGCCAACAGGAGCCAATGCCAGCAAGGATTTCTTTGAGAAAATTATTGCCTTTGGCAAAAAGCACAACATTGTTATTGTTAACGATAATCCCTATAGTTTTATCCTGAACGATCAACATCTAAGCATTCTGTCCATTGAAGGCGCCAAAGACATTGCCATTGAGTTAAACTCCTTGAGCAAATCGCACAACATGGCCGGCTGGCGTGTAGGTATGGCCGTATCCAACCCACAGTTTATCCAATACATCCTGCGCGTAAAAAGCAACATGGATTCGGGCATGTTCAAGCCGCTGCAACTGGCCGCTGCAAAAGCACTGCAGTTGGGATCTGATTGGTATGCCAACATCAACAATGAGTACCTTAAACGTCGTACACTGGTGTTTGAGATCATGGATTTGCTCGAATGTGAATACGACACAAACCAAACCGGCATGTTCGTTTGGGCACGCATTCCCGATCGCTACAAAGACAGTGCTGAATTATCGGACGAAATACTCTACGGATGTGATGTTTTTATTACACCCGGATTTATTTTTGGCGATAATGGCAAACGCTACATACGCATCAGCCTATGCACCAACCAAGAAGTACTAAAAGAGTCACAACAACGCATTAAAACATTAAAAACAAAATAACCATGGAAAATCAATTAGATCTGCAACCATTAGCGCTTCCCGGCCTGGAATTGAAGCGCCCCATTATTATTGCCGGGCCATGTAGTGCCGAAACGGAAGAGCAAACACTTGAAACAGCCAGACAACTGGCCGCACAGGGTGTGAATATATTTCGTGCCGGTATCTGGAAGCCACGAACCCGTCCCGGTGCTTTCGAAGGCGTTGGAACCGTTGGTTTACCTTGGTTAAAGAAGGTAAAAGAAGAAACCGGCATGTTTGTAGCGGTTGAAGTAGCCAATGCCCACCATGTATACGAAGCACTTAAGTTTGGTGTGGACATGTTATGGATTGGTGCCCGTACCACAGCCAACCCTTTTGCCGTTCAAGAAGTGGCCGATGCTTTGGCAGGCGTTGACAAACCTGTATTAATCAAAAATCCAGTGAACCCTGATCTGGAGCTTTGGATTGGTGCCATCGAGCGGGTCAATCGTGCGGGTGTTAAAATGATTGGAGCTATTCATCGCGGATTCAGCACTTACGACAAAACCAAATACCGCAACAACCCGGAATGGCAGATTCCAATTGAGCTGCGTCGTCGTATTCCAGAATTACCAATCATTACCGATCCGAGCCACATTAGCGGCAAGAGTGAAATGATTGCTCAAATTTCTCAGGAAGCCATGGACCTGAACTTCAACGGACTGATCATCGAATCGCATCGTTGCCCGGAAAAGGCCTGGAGTGACGCCAGCCAGCAGGTGACACCACAACATCTTGGCGAGATCAAACAAAACCTCGTAGTGCGTCGTTCTGCCATTGGTGATACGCCCCGTGTTACATTGGATGAATTGCGCCAAAAAATTGACCAGGTGGATATGCAGATTTTGGAGATTTTAAAATCACGCATGAAAATCTCGGAAGCCATTGGTAAATACAAACACGAAAACAACATCACGATCCTTCAGACTCGCCGCTACGACGAAGTGATGAACAACCGTCGTAAACTGGCTGAAGAAGTTGGTTTAAGCCCGGAATTTGTGGTGAAAGTTTACGAGCACATTCATGAGGAATCAATCAACCGCCAGAACCAGATTATGAATAAGGAACTGGCTAAGAAATAAGAGATGAGTTAATAGAGATGAGAAGTGAGAAACTCATCTCTCACTCTTCTCACTTCTGACTACTGACTATTAAACGAAAAAAATGAAAATTTGTATTCTAGGAGCTGGAAAAATGGGTACCTGGCTAACCGATGCCCTTTGCCTGCAGCATGAGGTAGCAATTTTTGACAAAGACATTACCCGGCTTCGCTATGTTTTTAATACGCAACGACTAACTAAACTGGAGGAAATAAGCGAGTTTGCACCTGAACTCCTGATCAATGCGGTAAGCCTAAAATATACCCTGCCTGCCTTTGAGGAGGTACTTCCCTATCTGCCTAAAGAATGTATTATTTCTGATATTTCTTCGGTAAAAACAGGTTTGCAAAGCTTTTACGAAAACAGTGGCATGCGTTACGTTTCCACCCACCCTATGTTTGGCCCCACCTTTGCCAATCTGAAGGATTTGAGCATGCACCATGCCATTATCATTACCCAGAGCGATCATTTGGGCAAAGCCTTCTTTAAGGATTTTTATGCCTCGCTGGGCTTAAACATTCACGAGTACAGCTTCGATGCCCACGATGAAACCATCGCCTACTCTCTGTCCATCCCCTTTTCTTCGTCACTGGTTTTTGCCGCTTGCATGAAACATCAGAAAGCACCCGGAACCACCTTTAATAAGCACATGAACATTGCCAAAGGTTTGCTTTCGGAGGAAGATCACCTGCTGACCGAAATTCTTTTTAACCCATTCACCTATGAACAAGTAGAAAACATTCGCTTTCAGCTAAAGCACCTCCTGGAGCTAATTGACAAAAAAGACTCCAAAGGCATGCAGGATTTTCTGAACATGGTTCGAAAAAACATTGAAGAGTAATCAAAAACTATCAGCTGAAGATTTTTGGCTGATAGCTTTTTTCACCTCCTCACCCCTCACTTTTTACCTTTTACCTTTTACCCCTCTTTAACAGCTACTGAGTTCATCTTAACTCTTATTTTCAACTCGCCACAAAGCTGCGCCCTTTTCGTCTAAACAATATTTACTATTTTCGCCACAAAACGTGCAGATGGAACAACAACGGGTTTTATTGGGGATGAGTGGTGGAATGGATAGTTCCATGTCGGCAGTACTTTTGCAGGAACAGGGCTACGAAGTAATTGGTGCCACCCTGCTCACACATACAGACAAAAATGATGAAAGCATTGTGGCCGCACAGCAACTGGCCAGTGAGCGCCAGATAAAGCACCACCTGATTGATTGCCGGAAGGAATTTAAAGAAACCGTTATCCAATATTTTAGCGACGAGTACCTGAAGGGGCGCACTCCCAATCCTTGTATCCGCTGCAACGAAACCATCAAATGGAAGTTACTGCTCGAATTGGCCGATCAGCTCAACTGCCACCACATTGCCACGGGCCATTATGTACAAAAAGTAGAGATCGAGGGGCAATGGTACATTAAAAAAGGTATCGATCCCAACAAAGATCAATCGTATTTTCTATGGAACCTCAACCAGCCAACCATCAGCCGGGCTTTATTTCCGCTTGGAGAGCTACATAAAGATGAAGTCAGAACATTGGCCCGAAAGTGTGGTTATGATCATTTTGCGGATAAAAAAGAAAGCATGGGCGTATGCTTTTTATCCGGCACTGATTACCGCGACTATCTTAAACACCTCCTGGGCAACGATCATCCGGCTTTTGCCGAAGGATTGGTCGTTGATCAAAACAAAAATGTGCTGGGACACCACGAGGGATTTCCGTTTTACACCATCGGTCAGCGCCGAGGAATCGAAGGAGTAGCCAAAGGTATGTGTGTGGTGGCCATCGATGCCAAAAGCAAACAAGTGATTGCCGGTGATCGGGATTTCTTACTTCGCTCATCGCTTCAACTCACTGAATACTCTTTAACCAGCAATCAATCATTGTGGTTCGATCGAAAAGTATTTATCCGAATCCGAGGATTGGATAGTGTACCTGGCTATGATGGACAAATTAGCCGAACAGCAAATGGCTTATCGGTAAAATTCGATAACGATGTATGGGCAGTTACACCTGGCCAATCCATTGTGTTTTATCAAAATGATTGCATTATTGGCGGAGGCATATTGTGATATTGTTAAGATCCGGAGGGTTATGAAACTCGTTTTATTTTAGAATCCCAGAAGGAATCAACTTTTGAATGCAAAAACCACTATGGACAGGCCACTCCCAACAAGCATTACAACTTAATTAACTATATTCGTTGCCATAAACCTGTCTGATCATGAAAGAACTTAGATATACATTGCCGATATTGCTGATTTGTTTTTTTAACAACACCAAAGCTCAAGAACTTAAGATAGGAGATGTTGCCCCCGACTTTACTCAAAAGTCGCTTAATGGTGAGTCACTGTCTCTTTCTTCCCTTCGTGGACAAATTGTTCTGATAGATTTCTGGGCCTCGTGGTGTGCCCCCTGCCGCAAGGAAAATCCACACCTTGTAGAAGCCTATAACCGTTATAAAGACACGACCTTTATTAATGCCAATGGTTTTGCCATCCTAAGCGTTTCGCTGGACATGAAAGATAAAGCATGGAAAAAAGCCATTAAAGACGATGGCATGATCTGGCCTTACCATACGAGCGATCTGCGTGGCTGGCGCAATGAGGTGGCTCAGCTATATGGTGTGCGTAAAATTCCTGGCAACTACCTGATTGATGAAAATGGTGTGATTGTGGCCATCAACCTGCGAGGAGAAGCCTTAGAGAAAAAGCTTAAAAAACTCAAACGAAAAGGTTGGTATCGATTTTGGGAGTAGATATCATAAAAAAAGACCTGATAAGTACATTGCCTATCAGGTCTTTTTTTTATGCGTAGCCTTTTTAATTGCAAATAGCGGCAGAACGAGCTTCATCCAACAATTGCATGGTGTGCTTATCCAATTCCATTTGCATCAATTGTATTTCCTGAGCACTGGCTTTTGGCTTACAAAGTGCTACAATATCATCTTTTGATGTGTATTTATCGCCATTATAGATATAATAACAATCACCATCATCAGGGCAACAAGTAGCAATATCAGCACTTGGACATTGAGATAATGGAGTATCATCACATGTTTCTTCATCATCTGATTCGCACGACGTAAATGAAACCATTAATGCTAATGCAAATAAATAAGTTAGTAAGGAAAGTTGCTTTTTCATATCTATCATTTTATTGATCTACAAATTAATTATTTAACAATTTCTTTTCAAAAGTACTAAAGTCAGCGTAACCACTTTTCACTTTATTCTTAAATACAAAGGTAGGCGTTCCATTTGTCTTTAGTTCACCTAATGCCTGATTATTTATTTTAACAGCACGAAAATCGTTGTTTTCAACAATGCATTCCCCCAACTCTTCATTAATGGCTATAAAGTCATCAACCAATCCTTGAAAATGTGTAGTATACATGACCTTACTATTATGCATAAACAGCTTATGAATTTTATCAAACAAACCAATGCCATTGACACAAATTGCAGTTTGATAAGCCTTAAGAGCAACTTCATCTCCCAAAGGACAAGTAAGTCTCAATCTCAGATTAATTTGCCCGGTATCAAGGTATTTATTTTTAATAATTGGATAAGCCTCATTCATAAATCCCTTACAAAAAGTACAATTGTAGTTAAAATAAACTATCAAACTTTCAGGAGCATCTGCATTACCTAAAACAATATCACCTGGTAAAGGCATTGTAATATCATGAACTTTTTCCTGCTGGGTGAGATACTTTTTAACAACCAACAGCATTGATGATAATGCTATAACGACAACAATTATAATCCAACCCTTCCGACTCATATTATCGATTTACTCCTGTTTCATATTCTACTAAGCCCTGATCAAAGATCAAATCTACCTGGCTTTGTTTTACCCTTAACTTTCGCTTCATTGCACGTCTTTCGTCAGATTTTTCAGATTCCAACCCACTCTTTGTTATTCCATTATTAATTATATAATAAGCAAACATAGAAGTCAATCCTTTGACTCCTCCACCATCTTTAGTGTTTCCTTCATTCTTGGTTTGCTTTTTCTCAAGACGTTTAGTTTGCCCCTTTCGCAATATCTCTTTTAAATAAAATCGAAGATGATACTCACAATCTAGGTTAAAATTTTGCATACCAAACAGAGTCACATTAAACTTATTGGTTTTAATATCTGTTTGAGGTGCATAAATAGAATTATCAAACACAAATAACTTTGTATCTATTGTTTTAAAAACAATATCTTCCATTCCATCAATACCATACTCCTGCCCCATTTCAACTGCAATATCATAATTCTGAAGTCTTCCATCCTCCAGAAGCATACCTCCCTGAACCCTTATTTTATCAGTAATCACCGAATCTCTGATTACCACCTCTCCCAAAAGATCAGTGCTTAACAAACCAGTCCACTGTTCATGATCTATAAAGGTATTTCCATATTCTTTAAAGTCATCAAATTCAGTAAGAATCTGATAAATATCCATCTTATTGGTTTTGTTTTTGAAAAACATTCGCATCTCATCTTCATTATATGCTTCAAACCTCAATGAAGAATTCATCTCACCTTTAAAAGCATGAAGTTTCAATTCATCAATTAAATAAAGCGTATCGCAAACTTTATACAGGGCACTCATATTTTCAATTAAAGCCTTACCATATTTAAATCGATTAACTTTTAACTGTCCCTTCGCCTGAAAACTATAATTAACAGGTTCTGAAGCCTGAACAACCGGTTCCTTTTTAGCCGTGGTATCTTCTGTTACAAACGATTCTATAAGCGCATAGTCGATATCACCTGCATTAAAATAACCTTCTGCTTTTATGGTATCGGCTCGGTTTAGCCAGTAAGCATTGTAAAAGTTTTGCACCCATGTTGAATCCGATTCAAAAGTAATGCCAGAAAAAGCGCCATGCAGCTTATTAATGGCAATGGAATCGTTCTGCAAGGATATTTGTCCACTAACACCCTTAAGCTGCATCGATGGATCTTGCATCAACACGGTAACATCCTGCATTTGGGTTTCCAATTGACTGGAAGTAAAAAGCTTTTCCATGGTACTTTCTACCAGGTCATCCATGTCGAGTGTACCTTCAGATTTTAACTGTGCATTAACCACACCACTCATATCTTTAATTAAAGAATCGGGGGCAAAACCTTTAAAATCGGCTAGATTAGCTATTACATCCGCCTCCATCTGATAACGAGGAGCACCTAAACTATCAATGCTCAAGTGCCCAAGTAGATGACTCCCTGGCGTGGATAGTTCAATATCTTCAAGAATAACATCCATGGCATCAACATCTTTTAAGCTTCCGTTAAACCGTCCTTTAATAGCCGCATCATCGATGTTTAAAGCATAGGTATTAATCGTTCCGCTCAATTTGCTCAATTGAAAGTTTTGCTTTTGGTAATCCATCACGGCATCCATACCACTTACCAGAATAAGGGAATCCATATCGATTCCAAAATCCTTCATTTGCAATTGCACAATACTGCGATCGAGCATATAATCAGCGAAGGCCAAATCGTATTTTTCAGGTAATGTACCCTGAGTTTGAAAATTCAACTGAACTTCACCGGCTATACTTTTCACCAACGAATCGGGAATAAAAGGCTTCAGGTCTGCCATATTTAACAATAGATCCGATTTCAGAGAGTAATCTATTTTTTCAAGATTATTAATTATTCCACTAAACAAACCTTTACTTTCGCCACTCACGAAAGCAAAAGTGTCTATTTCAACCTTGCTTGTTTCATTGTTCATTAAACTCCCATTGGTATAACTACCAACCAAATTGATATTGCCTACCAAAGGGTAATCGCCCATTTTAACAGCTCCATTTTTAAAATTCAAACGGACATCTAACTTTGGCATGGTGCTGTCATTATACATACCACTTATGCTCGACTCCGCTTTAAGTAGGCCTTGTAGCTGACTCAACTCGAAGGCGCGCATCAAGCTATCGGGCACATATTTATTTAAAATTCCCAAATCCAGTCTCTCAGCCTTTACCTTTAAATCAGCATAAACAGAAGAATCATTCTTCAGTTCTCCACTGGCCTGCAATGCTATACCATCCGAATTCAACTGCAAATCTTTAATACTAATCAAATCATTAAAGTAAGTCACATCCATGTTTAACTTCAGTTCATTCATCAAATGCAAGGGGCTTTCCGGATAGCGACATTGATTGGCCCTTAACTGTCCTTTAAAACTTGCTTTTGTATTTTCATCATCAATGTAAATACTCGTTAAGCCTTCGTCGATATACAAACAAGCACTCACATGATTAACATCATCGTTAAAGGAGCATAACAAATTATTCAACTCCAGATGCTCCAAAGACAAATACAGAGTGCCCGAAGATGTTGTATCAGTGGTTTCATCACTCGAATCGGACAAAAACACATCAAAATTGGTACGGCCGGTCGAATCAATCTGGTAGTTCGCCATTCCGCCCTCAACACTTACTTTTTTAATAAAAAATTCACTGGATATCAAAGGCATTAATTCCACCGATATAAACAAGCGGTGAATACCGGCCAGAGAATCATTGGATGCAGTAATACCAACATCCTGCAATTCCACCATCGCATCAGGAAAATCTTTTAAGAGTGAAAAGTCAATACTCTTCACCGAAATATTAGCATCTACCTGCTGATTAAGCTTATTTAATGCAATTTTCGCAACGCGCTCTTCAGCCAGCTCTGCAATTAAAATCAGAACCAATACCAAAGCGAAAACAATGATGGAAAAGTAGGCCAGAAACCTTTTTAAATTCTTCATGGTAAACAATGCAATTAAGCGGAAATTCGATTTGAGTTTATTCCGCAATTTATCCTACAAAATTAGGTTAAACAAATTTAGGATTTAAACATTTTATCACGACAATTTTTCATCGAAGAACTTACTATTTTAATCAAACAGTCTAAAAAAAGTGCCAATTAAGTTGACACCACCAAAAAGTTGCCGTAAATTGACTTTGTCTCATGGATGAGATTTCGAATTCAGTTATGGAGCCAAAAGCTGTGGCACCTCGCTATAATAAGGGTACGAGGATCCTGGTAAAAGTTTTGCCATCAAAGGATAACGAGAGTTGAAACGGCTTTTAGCTCTTTTTTTGTGCCTTTTTTATCGCTTTTCACAAACCTTTTCCTGAAACTTTGCCCCACGCAAGGCGTATAGATGCCTCGTATGTTGTATATTCGTTAGAAAAAGCACCTCATCTATGATTAAAAGACTTTTCGCTATACTCGGCGTTATTTTGCTCGGACAGTATGTTATGTCGCAAGCTGTCAGCCATTACGAAAATCCTTATTATTCGCCATTTGAGCGATACGTTTATAAGCCCGGAACCAATTTCCACACTTCCATCAGGCAATACCGAATGGATCAGTTAAATGTCATTGTTAATACCGACTCTGTGCTATACGATGGATTAAAAGTGCCGGAAGGTCACCTAAACTTCTGGAAACGCCTTTTACATGATGATTTATTCACCCTTGATAAAGGTGATGTAAATATTGTCGTTAATCCCATATTCAACTTTGAAGGCGGAAGAGAAAATAATGAAGGCATCAATACCTGGACCAATTCGCGTGGTTTATACATTAAAGGAAACATTGGTAAACACCTGTATTTTTATACCGATTTTGTGGAGAATCAGGCGGTATTGCCAAACTATCTGGATGCATTTGCCAACAAAACCAATATGATGCCAGGCGAAGGCCAACGTAAAAATTTTGGTAGTAATGGCCATGATTATGCACAGGCGACAGGTTACATCGCATTTAACTTTGCCAAATATTTCAATCTGCAGGTCGGTAATGGAAAGCAGTTTATTGGAGATGGACACCGTTCTTTATTGCTTTCAGATGGAGCTTTCAGTTACCCGTATGTGAAATTAACGGCTGATTTCTGGAATATCAAGTACATGGTGATGTGGAACAAAATGCTGAATTACGATGAAATTGCCGACCAAACCGATTTTCGCTACCCTGGCAAATACAGTGTTCAACAATACCTTGACTGGAATATTACTAAGCGCTTTAGCCTTGGTTTGTACGCCAATGTGGTTTATGCCGAGCAAGACACAAGCGGTTACCGCGGATTCGACATTCATTATCTCAATCCTGTGAATTTTTTCAGACCGGTCGAATACAACCTGGGATCTCCCGATAATGTAACAATGGGATTCAACACAAGGTATATAGCAGCAGACTGGCTAACCCTTTACGGACAGTTTGTATTGGGAGAGTTTAAATTTGATGAAGTATTCAGCGGTGAGAAATGGTGGGCCAATAAGCATGGTTTCCAGATAGGTGCCCGTTCATTTGATTTATTTGGAATTGAGAAGCTGGATTTGCAATTGGAATATAACCAGGTTCGACCTTATACTTATTCTCACTATACCAGCATTTATTCATATAGTCATATGGGGCAACCAATGGCACATGTGTTCGGTGCCAACTTTCGGGAAGGCTTAGCCATATTAAAGTATCGAAAAAACCGCTGGTTGTTTAAGGCTGAATTAATGGCAACTACGTATGGTGATGATTTCGGCGATGGGGTTAGTTGGGGTAAAGATGTATTAATGCCAAATACAGAACGGCCATTTGACCATGGACATACCATTGGGCAAGGCCTGGAAACCAATGTATATAATGCCGATGTTAATGTATCTTACCTGATCAATCCTCGCAACATGTTTAATATTGTGGCCGGAGCCAGAATCAGGAAACTTAAGAATGATAACGAAACAATGGATACTCAACATTTTTATTTTGGTGTTCGAACATCATTAAAAGCTCTGTATCATAATTTCTAAACACATTTATCTAAGATATAATAACAAAAAAAGCGCCTCCAACAGGGCGCTTTTTGTTATATTTCTATTGAATCAGATTAGTGTCCTCCACTATCCGACTCAATTGCTTTAAATCCTTCACCCAATACCTGGCTACTATCCATTACATTTACGAAAGCCTTAGGGTCAATTTTCGAAATGTGACTCAACAGAATCTGTGACTCCCGACGAGTGACAGTGGTATAAATCACTTTTCTTTCTACTCCTTCGTACATGCCCATGGCTGTAATCATGGTACCTCCACGTTGAATGTTGTTCAGAAGTTTATCCTGAATCGCCTCCGCTTTATCGGATATAATAAACAAGGTTTTATTCACTTTCATACCATCGATTACCATGTCAATGATTTTACCTTCAATAAAGATAACCACCCACGAATAAATTGGTAATGTCCAGTCGATACCTCTAAAGGTAAAATCTCCACCTTCCTGTGGCATAAAAATCGTCAACATAGTAATAGTACCATCCACAATCATTACCAGTTTACCCAAGGACATGCGCGTATACTTATTCAGAATCATGGATATGATATCGGATCCTCCTGATGTAGCGCGAGACTTAAAAATAAAACCAATGGCTACACCATAAATTATACCTGATATGATGGTATTTAGTATGGGTTCGTTTGGAATAAATGCGTCGTGTCCCCATACCGATGGTAATTCAAGCACATAGACAAATCCCATAATAGCAAAGGTACTTACCAATGTTTTTATCCCGAATCGTGGCCCCAGGATGATGGTACCAATGATTAACAAAGGAATTTCCATAAATAAGACGGAAGTACTGATATTAAATCCGATTGTGTGATACATAAAGTTAGCGATCCCATAAACACCACCTGGTGCTAACATGTACGGATTAACAAACAATACATCTCCAATTGCAAACAAAAGGCTACCCATAATAATATACGAGTAGGCAACAAACCAGTCCTTTGAGAAGAACTTTTCCTTAGTAACAAAAGCCATAATTCAATTTAAATTTTTGTGTTCATTCAAAAAATCGCGCGAAGGTCGGCTCATTTAAGCAATTGAGAAATGATAAAATTCACTATTCGAAAAAAACACCTGACTAGTGCAAGATTATTTTACCCTATTAAAATTTTAGATTCGACGATGAATGAGAGTAGTCGCAAAAAGCAAGGCAGATATAGAAGTAATTCCCCACCCCAATCCAAAATAATTAACAACAAAACCCAATATCAATGCCATTAATGCTGCAAATAAAGTTTCACTTTGCGATTCGACAGACATGACACTGGCCATAATTTTTTCTTCAAACTGCTGCGAAATGTATTTTACTCCCAATGGACGCCTTAGATTTTGAAATATCAGTATAGCACCAAAGCAAAGTAATGCAGGAAAATACAACGACATCAAAAATAAAACACCCGCCAAGATTCCAAGACCATAGCCCAGCAGCTGAATTTTAAACAAACCTGATTTAATCGATCGACTATTCTGTTCGACCCTAAATGCATTACGCGATGCGTATGAACTAAGGAAATAAAGTAAGAAATAAACCCCACCAATTAAGATTGCCTCATTTTGCTTTACTGTAAAATCCGGCGACAAAACAAAAACTGCCGAAAAACTGGCCACTATGATTTGAATATAATCTTTCACAGCCTTATAGTAACCCGTGTAACTACTCGTTAACACTATGGCATTTATTTTCAGGGATGATTTAAGTGCTGTAAATACCGCCTTTATTTGCCCAATCAGTGTTTTCCATATTGAATCATATTCTCCGAATGAATCACCATTGAGGTAACTTGGGTATGAACTCAATAATATTAAATCGAAAAGATATGGAATGGCCGTGAGTAAAAACATCAAGGCATAATTACCTGTATAAAAAAACAATGCGGCACTTAAAGCTGATGATATTGCTGATCCTCTTTGTGACCACGCCCTGGTACGACCATAATACCTCGCTTTCTCATCCTGCCAGTTATTCTTGACCAGATAGGCGTTAATCATTGCTTTATGCGTGCCTGTTCTAAAAGCATCACCCACCCCATAAAATAAGAACGCCACCAAATATCCAATAAAATCATTCAATGCATAAAAAAGAAAAAAACTTATCAGGTAGCTGACAAAGGCCATGATCATGGCCTTCTTTCGTCCAATAACATCGGCAATAATTCCTGATATAATTTCAAATAAATTTATGATGAACTCGCGAAACGCATATAAAATACCAATCTCGGTATAGTTAATGCCCCGACTTATAAAGAATAGCAATAGAAAAGGATCAAAGAGCTTCAGGTTTTTAAAAAAACCATAGAAACTAAACTTATAATATTGCTTGTCTTTTTTGAACTTCAACTCAAACGTGTTAGTTGTAGCGATATAACAAATTGTGCTGAATTTGGTTTTTGGAACGGGTATAAAAAGAAAGCCGCCTTAAAGCATTCTTTAAGACGACTTTCAACTTTTAACCAAACCTAACCCTAAACTATGAGAAAACTTACTCAATATCTTTATAGCAACTTAATGCTTTTTAATAATCTTCTACGTAAAAAAAACTTAACAGTTACAAAATGTTTCCCTTAATTCTACTTTGCAAATATACTTGGATTGTTAATGAATACATAATAACTAAAGTTAAAAGAAGTTAAATTTTAAATTATCCTTTCATTAACTATTGATTTACAATCGCTTTTAGAAGTTATAACTAAAAGTAATATTAAAGTTTTCGCGGAACTGTATTTTATCTGATTCGTTAGTAAAATACCTCAGATGCGCCAAAACACGGGTTGATAAAAAACGATTTATTTTTAGATCGGCGATAACCTCCCAGTCTATTTGAACTTGTCTATCATCTCCTTTTTTAGGTTTACCCAAATATTGGTAGAAAGCATCCAAACGCGACGATATTTTTATCTCCTTCGTAATCTCGTGCGATAAGTTATTAACGACCGATATACCATTAACAATATTAGTTGACTTCCCGTCGGTTATACCATATTTAGTTTCATCAAATTTATCAGTGTCTTCTACCCACGTTAGACGCGATGTGATTGGTGATAAAAGCAAAGTAAACTTACTGTTTGGTTTATAATCCATACCGACAGCAAACGACATATATGCCGGCGCTAAAAACCCTGAAATGGGATCTTCACTACTGTTATCATAGCCATAGAAGAATTGGGTTTTAAAATTATACAAGAAACTGTAGTACCAGGTTTTAGATGCTTTGTGGCCATACTTGGTATTGATCTCGATTAAATCGGTGTTGACCTTACCCCGCTCCTCTTCGGTTGACACAATGCCCACTTTATGAATAATGTAATTATCCCATTCATGCTTTCCTTGCTTATAATTAGCCGTCAAGCGAAGGTCACTCCCCAAACTCACATTGTTCTCACCACCTTTTACCCAATTATCAACGTAGCCCTGAGAAAACATGATATTCTCTGTTCCTTTTAATGTCCACGGGCCAGATGTCAGTTTAATTTTCTCCAAATTAGGTTGTGTATCATACGAATGATCTTTTAATAAGCGACTAAGACCTTCAACCGCCGATCGTTTTTTTAAGAATCCATCTTCACCAAGTTTGGGAGCATCGGGAATCGAATCCCAGGAAAGATGAACTTTATCCGGATGATTAAAAGCATAATCATCTGCGATTTCAGTTAAATAATAACGCTTTCTAAAAACCTCTTCAAAAGAACTGGAATAATGGGTTGCATTGACCAGGTGCTGATAATTGTTAAGCTTTTTTTGTAATAAATTGACCGGTTGATACCCTATTTCAGGATACTTCTTCATTTTAAACTTTGGCTCAAATGCAAAGATTTTCACATGATCCTCCTTTAATCCTGGAAATAGGTAGGCAGTTAAATGCTCCTTTTTTGCGATGTCCCTGAATATATACTTGGTAAGAAACGATACCCTAAGCCTTAAGCTGTCGGAGCCAACCTGATTTGCGTAAAGTGATTTGTGCCATTGCCTGCACAATGCCTGGCTATTTGCTAATTCATTCCAATCCAATCCGACTCCCTGCCAATGAATCTGTGCTTTTGCCGGAATAAACAATACGCATAATAAGAGTGCTAAATAAAATTTCTTAGTGAAGCTACAATTTCGATTCATCATTTCAGGTACATTAAAGCAGGTGTTAACAATGCAAAAATAATATGAATATCTAATTTCTCAGTACTGCACATGTTCATTTAAGCACTAAATTGCTTCAAACCTAATTTAACTCCACTTGCATTAACCTCATTAAGTGGCAATTTAAACAACTCTATTAATGGTGGCTTAATCTTATAACAACAAATGTTATTTGTTATTACATTATCTTCAATAACTAAAATGGAGCAGAAGTATGATTTTTCTCAAATTTGCACAACAGCTTTTTCTCAAATGAATTAGTTTTTTACATTTGCATTATCAATAAATGTAAAATGGTAAATATCCACATACAATCAGCATTGTCTGCGCGGGTCTTCCTGAATATTAAAAACAGGGACGAGTTTACCTTTTAATGCCGGCATAATTCTTTGCCAGGCACAAACTTCATTTTATTTCTTTATACAATTACTATTTCCTGATATACATCGGGTTAAATACGTATTTACATTCTAAGTTGACTATTTTTTTAATATCCTAAAAACACATATAATGGAATTACCTTTTTCAGAATCTTTTAAGATAAAGATGGTTGAACCCATCCGCAAAAGTACACGTAAAGAAAGAGAAGCCTGGATTAAGGCAGCTAAATACAATTTATTTAATCTACGCAGCGATCAGGTTTTTATCGATCTATTAACTGATAGCGGAACCGGGGCAATGAGCGACCGCCAGTGGGCAGCTATGATGTTGGGAGATGAAAGTTATGCCGGTGCATCTTCTTACTACAACCTAAAAAACGCCATTAAAAACATCCTTGGTTTCGATTATTTTTT
Source organism: Carboxylicivirga sp. (assembly GCA_025210475.1). Taxonomy (GTDB): domain Bacteria; phylum Bacteroidota; class Bacteroidia; order Bacteroidales; family Marinilabiliaceae; genus Carboxylicivirga. Next base: position 128,280 of record JAOARW010000094.1, read on the forward strand.
ACCAACTCACCAGGGGCGAGCTGCTGAAAATGTACTTTTCTCGGCCTTAGTAAAAGAAGGTGATGTAGTGCCTGGTAATTCACATTTCGATACCACTAAAGGACACATCGAGTTTAGAAAAGCAAGCGCCATCGACTGTACAATCGACGAAGCCTTTAACACAACTTTAGATCACCCTTTTAAAGGTAACCTGGATTTAAACAAACTCGAACAGGTTCTGCAAGCGCATCCGAAGGAAAACATTCCAATGATAATTGTAACGGTTACATGTAACTCATCCGGCGGACAACCTGTATCGATGAAAAACATGCGTGAGGTTTATGCCTTAGCTAAAGAATATGGTATCCGTGTATTATTTGATTCAGCCCGATTTGCCGAAAACGCTTACTTCATTAAACTTCGTGAAGAAGGTTATGCCGATAAAAGCATCAAGGAAATTGTAAAAGAGATGTACACCTATGCGGATGGCATGACCATGAGCAGTAAAAAAGATGCCATTGTAAACATGGGTGGTTTTATTGCCTTGCGCGAAGAAGAGTTATTCAAAAAAGCCAGTCAATTTAATATTATCTATGAAGGATTTGTAACCTATGGTGGTATGTCTGGTCGTGACATGAATGCCTTGGCTCAGGGACTGGATGAAGGAACCGAGTTCGACTACCTGGAAACACGTATTAAACAAGTAGCCTACCTGGGTAATAAGTTAAAAGAATTTGACATTCCGGTGCAGGAACCATTTGGTGGTCATGCTATTTTTGTTGATGCCAAGCGCTTTTTACCACACTTGCCAAAAGAAGAATACATTGCCCAAACATTGGCCGTTGAGCTTTATAAAGAGGCAGGTATCCGTGGTGTTGAAATTGGTACCCTACTGGCAGATCGCGATCCGGCCACACGCGAAAACAGATACCCTGCTTTAGAGTTGGTTCGATTGGCTATACCACGTCGTGTTTACACAAACAACCACATGGATGTTATTGCAGTAGCCTTGAAAAATGTTTATGATCGTAGAAATGAAATCAAGCAAGGTTTTACCATTTTAGACGAAGCGCCGTTGATGCGTCATTTTACGGTTGAATTAGCACCTACGGTAAAAGAAACTGCAGAATAATAAAATGTAACTAATCACACACTTAAGACTGGCCTATAATTAGGCTGGTCTTTTTTTTGCGTTTCACTTTTGCACGCCCCTGTTTTTTTGGTTTGCTTTGTAATCCATTAATGAATCTGGTAAACTAAAACGGCCATTAATTGGTTGTACTTGTCGATAATCAATAGTAAATAAATGAAAGACCTGACCATAGGCAATGAAGCAAAACTAATTTTTAAATTCGCATTACCTATGGTACTTGGCAATTTACTGCAACAATTATATCATGTTGTAGATAGCGTTATCGTAGGTAATTACCTTGGTAAAGAAGCCCTTGCAGCGATTGGCGCTTCTTCACCTATATTTTATGCTTTAATAGCTTTTGTAATTGGGATCGGAAGTGGTGCAACCATTATCATCAGCCAATATTTTGGAGCTAAAAATCTCGAAAAGGTCAAACGAGCGATTGATACTACTTATATCTTTTTATTTATTGCATCGATAATTATCACCACAATCGGTATTTTTTTCAGTGAAGATATCTTTCGTCTCCTGCATGTTGAAGAAGAAGTAATTCCTCTGGCTACTGATTATTTCAATGTATTTATGATGGGCATGATCGCCTTTTTTGGCTTTAGCGGCACATCATCAATATTACGAGGTTTAGGCGATTCAATGACTCCACTCTATTTTATGGTGGTCGCTACAGTTGTGAATATTGTTCTCGACATTGTATTTATCGTTGTTTTTAACTGGGGAATTAGTGGCGTGGCCTACGCTACACTTATTGCTCAGGGAGGAGCATTTATATCCGGTGCACTTTATTTAAACAAAAAGCATCAAATCATCTCATTTAATGTTCTTAAGTTCCGCTTCGACAAGGAGTTGTTTATGCAAAGTATTCGCATTGGTTTACCAACAGGTTTTCAGCAAACCTTTGTTGCATTGGGAATAATGGCACTGATTCGTATCGTTAACAACTTTGATACTGATGTATTAGCAGCCTTCTCCGTTGCCAGTCGTATTGATGCTTTGGCAGCCATGCCTGCACTCAATCTGGCCAGCGCTTTGTCGGCCTTTGTTGGTCAGAATCTGGGAGCCCAAAAGGTTGACCGCATCAAAAAAGGGCTTCGCGCTACTTTGTTTATGGCATGGGGAATCTCGTTGGTTGTGATGCTAACGGTTATTTTCCTGGGCGAATATATGATGCAGGCTTTTACACAAGATGAAGCGGTAATTGCCCACGGAACCAATTACCTGGTTATTGTCAGCTCCTTTTATATGATCTTCTCTACCATGTTTGTGATGCATGGCGTACTACGTGGTGCCGGCGATACACTAATCCCCATGTTTATTACCCTGTTTTCGCTCTGGGTGATTCGAATTCCTTTTGCCATTGTACTTTCTAAGCACTTTGGTGTAAATGGTATCTGGTGGGCCATTCCTATCGGCTGGAGCATGGGCCTCGCAGGCTCATTAATCTATTATTTTACCGGCCGATGGAAATACAAAGGAGTTGTAAAAGCAGCTCGCTAATATGCTTGTTTAATGTACTGAGACCTTTGCAAAAATAGTTGAAAGTAGAGCTTTTTGTTTTTATGACCATTTCCACCTTTCTATTTAACTATAATTGTAGAAGTTATTCATTTTTCATTCACTTTTTAGTTGTTTTAGTGAGTTTTACGACTCACTTTCC
>JAOARW010000095.1 GCA_025210475.1 Carboxylicivirga sp.
AATAACATAATTTCCGTATCCATGTACATTTTTATCTCCCTCAATGCTTACATTATAAGGGATATCCTGAATTAAGGGAAAGATTTCTTCACGTTTTATATCCGATTCATCATCATGATTCCCTAAGGTTACGGCCCAGGGGATTTCTCGTTTGACCAGTGGTGCTGTAATCTGTTTCCAACCTTCTGCCAAAGGTTCATAGGTTACTAAATCACCCGTAAAAACAACAAGGTCTGGTTTTTCCTCATCTAATACACTGTTCATCATTTCGATGACTTTTTTACACCTGGGAGAATTAACTTTATAATGTATATCAGTAAATTGTACAATTTTAAAACTTCCATCTTTATGGAATTTGAATTTCTCTTTAGCATTTACAACACCAACATTCCAAATTTGTATTAAAATTAAAACGACTAACAAATTAATTATTTTCATACGCCTAAAATTAGAACCAAAACACAAGAATCTGTATTCACGAGTCGAATTTTTATTCATGCATCGAGAAACATAAACTCTTATCTGATGGTTGTTTCTGTTTATTTTTAAAATTCTTATAACAATAATCTACTTAACTGACATAATGCGTCGCTTGTTTCTGTTTTTATTCAGCCCCCTTTTCATCCTGGATGTTAACCCTCTGGATATTGACACACAAACCTAACCAAACTTATAATGCCTATTTAACATTGAAACGTGCCATTGGCTCACATAATGCTCACATTAAAAAGCAATTGGCCTAAGTATGAGGTTTCGAGACACAACATCATAACTCTATGGCTTTATTGTAAATATCGACACAACAGCTTTATGATCTGTTGGCCATACTTTTATGGGCAGTAGGTGCTTTTCATCATTATCAAGTACCTCTACTTTTGATCTTACGATTGTTCCTTTAGGCCCGTGTATAAATACATCTTCAAGTTTCAACCTGTTATCCGGATGAAAGTAAATAAAATCAATACGCTCCCTTTCATCGGTTTCCGGCGCCCATGTTAGTTTTGAAACAGGCATATCCGGATTCTCACTGGGATAGGTAAAACCTGGATGAGTAACTGGATTTGGGTATATGGTACGGTAAGTGTCCTTAAAGCCCTTTTCATAAAGCAGGGTGCTAACATCCCAATCAAATACCAATCCATGATGATCGTAAAGATCCTTATTGGCATCCACCCAATCCAGGTGTGAAGGTTCATTAAAGTCACCTCCAAGAATAATGATGCGCCCTTTTTTCAACTCCTTTTTAGTATCGGTAAAAAAAGCCCGGATTGCATCATCCCGCTCCGAAGCAAGGTTAATACGACGTATCTCATCTTTATCTAACAAAGGTGCTTCCAATTTGCTCCAATTATTCGCATCATACTCCCTAATGCTATAATAAGCACAGTTTAAATAATCCAGGTGTGCACTGTAGAATGCTATTTCAATCCCTTCAGGTGTTTTAACCACCGCTTTGGTAATTGATCCATGATCGTCTTTTACGGGATAAAGTTTTTCAAACTTCAGAATGGGATATTTCGAAAGCAAGCCGGTATCGTCTGCTTTGTCGCTATAATACACCAGCCCCTTTTCTTTCAAAGAAGCAGTTAACTTTTCTGTAAAGTTTACACCTTTATAGTTCCTCACTTCACTAAGAGCTACCAAATCTGCACCCACTCGTGCAATTTCATCCACAACAGCAGCATATCCATCTTGTACAACAGTACCTTCCTGCCAAATATTAAACTGATGGACTTTCAGTTCTTTCACTTTTGGCTGACAACTCAGAAACATGCATGTCAGCAACAATAAAATTATTGATCTCATATAATTATATCTAATAACTAATAATATACCATTTAAGAAGACTCATTTAAGTATTTATCTTTATTTATTAAAAAACAATTCTTTTGTTATTTGTAAATCTAAATTAACTACTTGGGCCTTTATGCCCTTATCGTCAGTTGATAAATTCACTTTTGACTTGTTATCTGTTATCAGAATCGGAAAATTATTTTCCCCTGTTTTTTCAGGAATGAAAGCATACCTGTGGGTATGCCCGCATAACATTAAATCGATTCCGGCTTTGTTTAAAATAGGAACAAACTTTTTTCTTACCTCCAATTCGCCATGCCACGAATTGTTTCTACTACCCTTGTAAGGAGGGATGTGCATAAATACAATTCGGTGCGCGGATTTTTTAAAACCTTCCGTTTCTACCACCCCGGCGAGCCATTCAGCTTGCTGATCCCGATAGGCGTCAAAATCAGCCATACCATAGTATTCAATGTCTGAATCAGGTTTGTCTTCGCCCGAGTCCAGTACAATAAAAAATGTACTGCCCACTGAAAAGGTATAATAATACCTGTTTTCCGGAAAATGAAAGTACTTGTCAAAATTACGAGCCTTAAATCCCCTGGTTTCATGATTTCCCCGAGCAATATAAAGCGGTATCTCTTTTGCAAAAATATCTACGCAGGTATCAACAACTGAATATAAATTCTCTTCCTTTTGAAAGTTGTTAATAAAATCACCATTCAGCAAAACAAAATCGGTGTTGTTCCATTCGACATCATCAAGCAACTGAGCCGTTTTAACTGGATTTTCGTGCATATCACTTAATACAACACAGGAGCTTTGTTTTTTATCAGGATTTAATGTTGTAAAATAGAGTGGTTCTCTTTGGTATACTCTTGTGGCTACAGTTCTATTCAGGGCTACACCTCCCTCAACCTCCCGGGAATATATACGATAGGCATATTTAGTATCATCTTTTAAGTTATTGATGGTTACTTTATGATACATTCCAATATTTTTAATCCCTCCCGATGAGCAGTACACCCTTTGGCGTTCTTCCTTATAAAAGTTGGACCCGTCATCCTCATAATATTCCACCCATGAAATACAATCTACCGATGTGGTCCAGTTAATGGTAACACCATTGTTCGTTCCATGCTGAATAAAAGGACCATGATTGATCCTTAAACTTTTGGCGTGATTGTAAACTGTAAAACACAAAAGAATAAATATTAAACTAACGAGTTGAGTTAATTTTTTAAAGTTCATCCGATTAAAAACTATTATGATTTGACAATCAACATATTTCCTTTACTACTATAATCTATTGAATTAGGCATTGGAAAAAAGCTGTCTCGAATCATACTTTTATCCTAATACCATTTCATTTTTTTTTTAGCAAAAAACTGCACGAACTCCAATGAGTTCGTGCAGTTTATTATACCGGATTCTAAACAATAAATTCTACAAATCGACTTAGTTATATAATTTACTTGCATCTTCTGCAGAAATAACATAATCAAAGAAGATTACACTTTTCATTTGGCCCTGAAACCAGTCTCCATAATCTCCTTCACCATCCTGACCCAGTCTGTATGGTTGACCACTTTTTATAGAACCTACAGCTGACATATCTTTCTCTTCTTCCTTCTTCCCGTTTATATAGATAGTCATATTCCCGTCTCTGTCATAAGAAGCAACAACATGATGCCATTGATCATCATTAAGAAGAGCTTTATATTCATACCATTTATCAGCTTTATTTGATCCATCAGAGGCAACGGATCGAACTTCTCCTTTTTTATGAGCGATTGTCAAACCAACATTACCAGAAGAATCCCAGTTCTGGTTTCCAATAAGTACCGGATCTCCACTATCAGAGGTAGTTTTCATCCAGAAAGCAATTGTGAAATCTTTTTCATAGGTAAAATCTAGCAATCCACCATCCAGGATAGTTGCATAATCATCATTCCCATCAAAAGTTCTAACAGCTACACCGTCAGAAATTACCGGCTCATCACCGCTATTGGTTTCAACTGGTAGCATGGCTACGGAACCGTCAGCTTTACGTAGCTCTACACCGGAAGTCCCGCCAGCCAATCCTTTAACTTCTTGCTCTGTCAACACATAATCACTGATCACCACATTAGCAATTGAACCATCAAACCAATCCTCATAGTTTCCAGTTCCATCTTGACCTATCCCAAGTGCTAATTTACTGTCAATGCTACCTATTGAAGTAATATCTTCTGTTTGTTCTAGTTTACCATTTATATAGGTAAGCCAGTTTCCATCTCTATCGAAGGTACCAGTTATATGGTGCCATTTATTATCATTCAATTTTGGTTTAGGAAGTTCATACCAGAACTTAACAGAATTAGTTCCATCGGAAATAACACACCTTATTTCGCCTTTTTTATAGGCATATGTGAAACCTACATTATCCGAACTATTCCAATCTTGGTTACCTATCAATACTGGATCTTCTGATTCGTTATAATCCGATTTTACCCAGAAAGATACTGAGAAGTCATTTTGATGGATGAAATCAAAATTACCATAAGGTACCGACGCTTTATTTTCATCTGCCAGATTAAATTTAGCAGTCTGACCGATTCCCGGTATTTCTGCAAGCTCTGCCACTGCATTAGAGTATTTTAATGGTTGAACATCATTCTGACTTTTTCTGAGAGAAACAAAGGGAGAACCAGTAATCGGTTTGCAATAAACAATTTTATACTCCTCTTCCCATTCCGAATTAGAACTAAATCCATCTACACCGGCATCATCAAAAATTGCTAAAAACTTATATTTTTTGTTTTCTCCTTCAGCAATTTTTAACTCTTCTAAAGTAGTAGACCAAACAGTAGTAAATCCATTCTCTTCAGATCCAGATCCACCATCGACTTCATTTACTAGAGTATTTTCAGGCAGCTCAAAAACTTTCAGTTTTTTCACTTCTATTTTTGTTGTTAATTGAAGTTTTACGGCCTGCCCAGCACAAAACTCGGCTTGACTTGAAACATCCAGACCGGCTTCTTTAAGCTCCTCCTCGGTATAAGGTTTATCAGTCTCAGGATTAAAAGGCATAAACTCAATCGTATTCTTCCCCATTAACCTTTTGTCGATTATAATATCATCGTCCTCATTGCAACTTAGCAGAACTACGGAAAGTGCCAGTAGAGAAAAAATCACATACTGCAATTTCTTGAAAGTATCTATATATTTTTTCATATTATTATCTTTAAAATCGTTCGTTATTTCAATAACCACATTAGCTCGTTATTCAAATCAGCACCCCCAAATTGTCTCTTTAAAGCTTCCTCAATGGCATCTTTGTTTTCTGAAAGCTCCGAAGTTGGATAACGCCATCTAGAAGGCATTCTGTCGGTTTTTTGGTTCTGATTTGTAGCGGGATTAATTGGAAGTTCAGGATATCCTGTTCGTCTGTAGTCAAAGAATGAATTCCAAGGTAGTTGAATAAACGAGGCAATGTACTTTTGCTCTAATATTAACTTTAATTTTTCCTCAACTGTAGTTGCCGAAGATATACTTGCCGTTCCATTAAGATAGGTAGTTAAGTAACTATCATCCACAGTAACTCCATGATTATAATCACTTGGGGTATGTGATGCAGTAAAATTCATTGAAGCTTTCACTGCATTAGCATAATGTGCTTCTACTGATTCTGGTGTATTCCAACCACGAACTGCTGCTTCAGCTAAAATAAATTGAGTTTCAGAATAAGAAACGAATTTAATAGGTTCACCGTCTGCTTTCTTATGATATCTATTGTTTAATCTTGAATGATTTCCGGCACCTACTTCAGAGGTAATGGTTGAAAATTCAGCTACAGGATCTACGCCACTATATGCGGTATAGTTACCCTCGCCATTTGAAGCTAAGTTTTTAGCAGGTTCGGCATAAAAGAATAATCTCCTATCTTTATACTTCTTCAACATATCTACTAAGAAATTAGACATTACCGGATACTGTGAATACTTATTTACTAGTTCGTTGAATGGGTACACTTGTTCTAGTAGTTTTTCATCGAAAGTTCTTTGAAAACTCTTGTCCTCTGATTCAATCAGTTTTCTATTAGCAACAGCTTCAAACTTTTGTTGTACATTAATTCCATCAACAGTAGTTTTTTCAGAAAGCATATTTAACACTCTCAAGGTGTAGCTATTAACCATTCTCTCCCATAGCTCAGGATTTCCATTAAACACTGGATCTGCACTAATCTCACCTCCTATACTAAAATAAGTAGAGGCTGAATCTAAAAGATTCAAAATAGTTCCAAATACTTTTTCTTGAGGTGCATATTTCACCTGGTAAACACCTTCCTCACCTTGGAAAGCTCCCTCAGTAGGAATATCTCCTAAACGCATAGTAGCATTATAAAACACATCTGCTTTATAAAAATTCATTAAACCTTTATATGTATTTACTGATTCCTGAGAAGCAACATCTGCTTCAGCAATTTCCACCATTTTATGGGCGTCAATTACGTATCTATAACTAGAAAAACCAGATGTTCCTATTAAATTATAAGCTCGGGATTGAGCACCTTCTGTAAATTGGCTCGATTTCATTAACCAGCTGTCCTCTAAAATTCCCTTACCTGAACCTGGCCATGATAAATTAAGTATAAGTTGTGTCGCTAAAAAATCAACAGGAACTTTCGTGGTAGAATTTGGATTGGTATTAATTTCTTCGAAACTATCTCTACATGAACTAACCAAAAACAGACCTATGAATATATATATTATCTTTTTCATAACTTTGTGTTTTTTAATTTAGAATGTCATATTAACATTAAACCCTACAAATCTTTTAGATGGCGCATTTAAGTTTTCTTTCCCTCTATCAGGATCTGAGAACTCAAAGTTTTTTGACCATATCCAAAGGTTTTGACCAATTATACCTACTTGCATATTTGTCATACCAAGAGGTTTAATCATTTTTTTGGGTAGCGTATAATTTAAAGCCACTTCTCTTAGCTTAAAGAAAGTTGCTTCCATCATATTTTGCACTCTAGCTGAATAAGCATTTCCATGCACTTCTTGTACATATTGTTCATACGAAACGGGCACATCATTTGGTGCAAATTTTCTAGTATCTGATAGTAGTTTTCCAAATGGATCGTACTTCACTTCTCCTTCGATTACTTTCACCCCTTTGGCTACATAATTTTTTAATCCTAAAACAGCTTCATCAAAACGATATTGGTTATCACTATCCGGGTGTGCTCCCGTATTCCAAAGAGCTTGCTCAGTCCAGTTATACATCAAACCTCCCACTCGACCATCAAATGAGAAATTCAATTGGAAGTTTTTATAACTAACACTGTTTGAGATTCCCCAAAAGAAATCGGGATCAGAGTTCCCAATATCTGCATCATGATCGTACCTTCTTGGGTATCCATTATGTAAAATTAAATTACCACTGTAATCCCTTTCCCATTCAGATTTAAATACTCTATCCAATCTATCACCTTCTTTATATCTTGGATCTTTTGTACTATACTTAGGATCCAGTTTATGATAGTACCAGTGGTTGTACGCCAAATTTGAAGTTATTGTCCAATTCAAATCCTTTGAAACTATAGGTCTTACTGTTAAAGTAAATTCCATACCCTTTTGCACATGCTCTTCATCACTATTGGTTTTCACAGAACCAAAACCGGTAACATCACTTACTCCAGCATTTACGATTCTATTGTATTGAAGACGGTTAAAATAGGCAACATCAAAACCAATTCTATTTTTAAACAGACGAATATCTGCTCCAAATTCATAGGTTCTTTCAGTTTCAGCTGATATACTTAAACCTCTTAAACTACCAGGGTAAGATGCCGTTGTTAAACCATTCCATTGATTGGTTGATACACTATACACCCTATTTAGTTCATAAATACTAAGATCCTTTTTAGCCACTGCCCATGAACCTCTTAACTTAAGAAAATCTACAATCCCATTAAGTGGATTAAAAATTTCAGTAGGAATAAAACTTCCGGATACTGAAGGATAAAAATAAGATCTAGTATCTTCTGGCAAAGTTGAAGACCAGTCGTTACGACCTGTTACATCGATAAAGGCAATACTTTTATAACTTAACCCCACCTTTCCGTAAGCTCCATAAACTAATTTTTTATTGATTCCTGAACTTACATTAGCAGGTTCGATCGAAGATTTCAAAGAGTAAAAACCTGGCACTGACAAACCTCCCTTTGTTGAACCTTGAAGATGTTCGTCTTCGTAATAATAACTAGACAAACCTCCTAAAACATTTACAGAAAAATCATTCCATTTATAAGTTCCATTTATAAGGAAATCATTACTTAAACTATATCCTCGCTTAAACTGCAACCAGTATGAACCTTTCAAATCTCCGACAGTACTAAGGGCTCTTCTTTCTTCAAATTTTCTACTGTAAGAATCATATCCTGTTCTAAAAGTTAAAGACAATTCATCCAACAATTTGTATGATAATTCTATTTTACCATTAAGATAATCTTTGTCCTCTTTATTAATTCTTTCGTGCATTAAGAAATATGGGTTGTCGTACCATTCCTTCCACTGCCAGCTTTGCTGTATATCTTTTCTTACCCAGTAATCTTTATAATCTCTAATATCATACTCAGAACCTGTCCAAACTAGCATGTTATAAATAATGTTGCCAGCACCGTAATCTCTGTCTGGGATATTAGGTGCATGCTCTTTAGAATAGTTTATAGATGCATCCAGCTTAAAATTATTATAATCTATATTTCCACCTACATTAAAAATGTACTTATCTTCAGAGGTATTTGGGTAATCTCCTTTATGGTGAATTTGCGTTCCAGAAACTCTAAAACCACCAAGTTTTCCAGATTGCCTCACACTTATATTATTATTCATAATATAACTATTTTCGAGAAAATTTTCTAGATTATCTTTACCTCGAGGCAATAGTGGCATGTCTTCATATTCCTTAGTTTTTGGGTTGTATTGCTTAACCATCTGACCATTCATATATTCACCCCACACAAAGTCATTATTATTAAACTTACCTGCCTGACCAGATGAATACGAGGTTTGCCTTTCAGGAAGTGTAAGATAACCAGCCCTAAACATTGTATTGTTCGAGACAGAAACCTTAATTTTACCATCTTTTTCTTGACCACTTTTTGTAGTAATCATAATAGCTCCTTTTCTACCACGCATACCATACAAAGCAGCTGCGGTAGCTCCTTTTAAGATATCCATAGAAGCAATATCATCAGCACTAATAGAACTCAAACTCATATTACTGTAGGCAACTCCATCCACAACTAACAAAGGATATGCTCCTCGAAGTTGGATCGATGGACTTTCACTAAATTCAGTAGAATTTTTCACTAAAAGTCCGGCAACTTTACCTGTTAAATTAGTAGCAACATTAGTACCTTTTGCAACAGTCAGCTCCTCTCCGCCAACGTTCTGAACGGCATAACCTAAAGCTTTCTTTTCTCTTTTTATACCTAAGGCAGTTACCACAACTTCGTCGATATCTTTGGTTGCTTCAACCAATACGATATTTAACTCTTTGCGATTGCCTACATTGATATCTTGTCCTTCAAATCCAATAAAGGAAAAAGAGAGAATGCTATTTGAATCATTTACCTTAATAAGGTATGATCCATCTATTCCGGTAATAACACCGTTTTGAGGATTCGACATTTCGAAAACATTTACTCCGGGAATAGGCTCACCATAAGTATCTGTAACTATTCCTTTAATAGCAATCCTTTCTTGACTACTAAATCCAGAGCCTGCCATACTTTTATATATAAGAACCTGATCTTCAACAATTCGATAATTCAAATCTGTATTCTGAAAAGCAACGTCCAATACTTGAGTAAGCTTCTGTCCTTGGGTTTCTATACTTACACTTTTATTAACAGCTTTTAGTTGTTCTTCCTGGTAGAAAAACTTATACTCTGATTGTTTCTCTATGGAAATAAATAAATCTACTAATGTTTTATCTTTAAGATAAATTTTTAACCTAGCTTCCTGCGAAAAGGAATTTGCCATTACCCCATTCAGTCCGGCAATTATAAATAGCACGAGAGACCACCTCATAATTTTTAATTTTTGTTTCCATCCATAGGAATGCTTTCCTATGAGTAAATGATTTTTTTTCATAAGTTTACATTGAATTTATTTGAAAAAATAATTATCTGACTACCCCTAACGGGGTAGTTATTAGAGGTTAGCTGCAACTAACCTCTATTTTTTAATCTTTATACACTCTTACTACAGTATATATTTTATCATTTTTTGTGTATTTTATTGGTAATGAATAATTAATGAATTCTAAAATTTGATCAAGTTCCAAATTATTAAATTTCCCTGTGTAGTGAAGTTCATTAAAATCCTCCAACTTATATACAATTTCGACACCATATTGTCTTTGTAAAACATCCATAATCTTTTTGAATGAGTCATTATTAAAAATCAATACCCCATCTCTCCAAAGACCACTTTCAGTAATGCCTTCTGAAATCAATTTCACCTCTTGATTACCTTTATTTATTATCACCTTTTGACCAGGTGACATTCTATAAGTCCTATCATTATATACTTCCATATCAACTATACCTTCAATTAATGTCGCGTCGATTTTATTATCATTGGGATATGCATTAACATTAAACTCAGTTCCAACAACTGTGATCTGGGCTCCGTCTAGTCTAACTTTGAATGGTCTCTTTGTATCTTTACCAACTTTGAAATATGCACCTCCAGACAGCTTCACAACTCTCTCATGCTTTGTAAAATCACTAACAAATAAATCTGTTTCAGAATTTAGCCAAACCTTGGTTCCATCTGGTAATATTGCCTCTGATTTTTGTCCCCGCGCTGTCGATAAGCTAAAACTAGAATTACTTTGTTCTTTTACAAGTAAACCAACACTACCAATGCTAATTAGTAGGAATAAAGTGGCTGCAATCTTCCATAGTACATTTGTTCTCTTTAAAATAACCTGACCTTCATAATTCTGAATCCTACGTTGTAACAGTTCGAATTTTGATGTCAAATCAACATTATCAGTTATTACTGTTGCTTTATTCCAAAACTCCTCAATCTTTTCAAAATTCGTCAGGTTTTCAGGTGAACCTTCAACCCATCTTTTAATTTTGGATCTTTCATGTTCATGCAAAACACCAGTTAATTTTCTCCCTATTATTTTCGAAATATTCTCTTTCATCATTGGTCCTTTCATTTATAGGACTACAAGAGGTGCCAATTTCCCCAAACAAAAATGCTTTTTTTTAAAAAAAACAAGAAAAAAATCACCTACACACCACTTTATCAAAATATTACACAGCTTAAAAAAATCAAAAAAGTCGAAAAACTTTAATTTTAAGAACCTCGACTTTCTATATTTTTCAACACTTACCTATTCAGAAGAAAACTTCACATAACAGTGTAAATTAATTTAAAGCACTATTACTTTGAAGATAATACTTTACCTGGCTTTTGTATGCTTGGCTTGCCTTTAAGATCAACGGATACAACCCAACCAAAACTATCTGTTTTTTCCTTGGGCAGATCAATCCTTAATTTGTTATCATCCTCATCAAAATCCAGTATTTGTTTGGATGCTGTTAAATAAACCTTTGATATCTTATTTTCAATTCCTTCAATGGTTAGTTTACCATCTTTCGGGTAGCTATACACAAAGAAATTCAGGCGAGATCGTTTCTTTCCTAACAATACAGTATTTGACTTACCATCAAAAGTTAAGTTACTGAATCGTGAGGCAATGGTACAAAAAATCTCAGATTCGTACTTCTGCACCATATCACCAAATTTATTAAGAATATCCATTGCAACATCAGGGACATTACCTTTGGCATCTGGTCCAATATTAAGTAGCAAATTACCTCCTTTACTATTAATGTCAACTAAAATCTTGAACAACTGTTCGGGTGATTTCCAATGATTATCATGTGCACTATAACCAAAACTCTCATTCATCGTGTGACAAACCTCCCAGGCATCAGCTCCAAAACCAGTTGCCGGCACATATTTTTCCGGGGTAACATAATCGCCATAAGGATTTTCTATGCTATTCCAAAAGCGGTTGCTAATGACAATATGTGGTTGTTTTTGAGCAATCATTTCCAATAGACCTTTCGTGTCCCAGGTTTTACCCTGCTTACTTGCGCTGCTGTAATCTGACCACAATAAGTCTATTTTGCCATAATCGCTCATTAGTTGATTGACATGGCTGTGATAGTAGTTTAAGTAATCGGCGGTATTATTGGTTCGCTGTGCATTGTTTAGTTCATAGTGGAAAGGAGAATCAGGATGTTGCCAATCGATAACAGAATAATACAGTCCTACTTTTATATTTTCTTCTCTAAATGCATCGACATATTCTGCAAACAGCTCTCTGCCTTCCTGTGAAATATTAACATCTACGCCATACGGATTGTTTTCTTTTTGAGCATACGGATGCTTTGCGTTAAACAATGTAAAGCCGTCATGATGTTTAGATGTTAATACGGCATAACGCGCACCGATATGTTTCGCTAATCTTGCCCATTTTTTAGGATCATAATCTTCAGCGGTGAAGCCTGGAGCTAATTCCTTGGCATAATCTTTTGTATCGGCTTGTGACCATACTTGAATCCATTCAGCATAATGATGTCCATAACGCTTACCTTTATAGTAACCGGCACCGGCACTGTATAGCCCCCAATGAATAAACATTCCCAATTTGGCTTCTTTAAACCATTGTATTCTTTTTTCTTTTGTTTTAGCAAAATGCTCTACTCCTTCATAAGGCAATTGACGCTTCAAAGTAGTTTCAGAACTGGTTTTAATGGGTTTAGTTACCTTTGGTGCAGGTTCATCAACCTCGTACATAACGCGAAAACCAACATCATGCATTGCATAATGGTCCATGTAACTATTACGATCTGCTACACGCGAATAAGGTTCATCATCACTTAAATAACTACCTCCTCGTATAACATAAAAAGCACCATTGTCCGGTCCAATTGGATTTACCTGAGCTTCAATAGGATAATCACCATACCATGTACGGCACCATTCCCAAACATTTTCGCTCATATCGTACAAGCCCAACTCATTGGGTAATTTTGTTCCTACATGGTGAAGCATCCCTCCCCCACTGTTTTCATCAACCTTTGTTGCCCCTTTGGCATAGCGGTGTCCTTGGCTCTTAAGCCCTCCTCTGGCAGCGAATTCCCATTGCGCTTCTGTCGGTAATAATATCTTTTTGTCCAGTTCTTTACTTAGCCATTCACAATACTTTCTGGCTCTGTGAATATTTAAATGTCTAATAGGTTCATTATCATGTGGTGAATCAACATATTCCCCGGGTAATCGATCCCCTGTAGCTTCGCAATATGCCCGAAACTGACCAACACTTATTTCTTTTGGACTGATATAAAATGTACTAACCGTAACTTGATGTGGTTTTTCATCTAAATCGCCATAGGCATCCCCCATAATAAAGGTACCACCTACAACTTTTACAAAAGAAGGTAATTGTTGCGCCGAAACCCAACTAAATGCAACAGTCTGCATTAAAACGAATACTAGCAATGTTGGTAAATAATATTCATGCCTTTTCATACTACTATTTTTTAAGTTAATGAATGCCCCGGAGCAAGCTCCGAGGCATCAAATTACGTTTGCTAAGCAAATAATTATATTTCCGACCCATGCATCGAGGAATAAATCTACATTCGATTTAAATAAAAAGCGACTTCTCTGTCTTTTATTAATCCAATTGAAGTTTTAAGGCCTTTAGATTCATCAATGCGCCTTTCAGTTCTTTGGATTTAACAGCTACCTTATGTTTTCCTTTTTTAATCTTAATGGAACCTAAAGATACTTCTTCAAAAGAAGACCACCCCCCTGTTACTGGAACTTTAAAGGTTTCACCAACTTGTTTTCCATCTATTTCAAGGAAAAATGTACCACCGTTTGATTGCGGGCAAGCCAGTTCAACTGATACTTTAAAAGTTCCGTTCTCTTTAACTTCCATTCCCCAAAGTGGGTAGTCGTCTTTACTAGTCCAAAATCCCAGTGCATTATTTCCTTCTTCAAACCTCAATCCTTTCCCTTTAATGGATGCACTTTCAGCATCTAAAGCAAAATTCCCCTTTTTATCAGCTTTCTTGAACTCAAAATATTCAACAACTTCAAGTTCTCCTTCATATTCAAGTACAATGACAGAAACATGCAAGCCTGGTGCTTGTTTTGGTGCCCCTATTTTCAACTGTAACCCGCTTTGTTCCACATTCAAGTTTATAGACTTATCAGCTAGCAAATAGGCATTTGTTACTTTATTTTTTATACCATTTACAGCAAACTGTCCATCGTCAGACCAATTAAACACATGCAGATAAATCGTTTTCTTTTCCGGCTTATGGGTCGCCCTACCGTATTTAAGCTTTCCAATTGGGCTTCCTTTAGCATTATAAATGGCTTCAGCATTAACTTTTAACCAATTTCCTATGCTTTGAATAAGTCCCCATTCAGGCTGGTCAATTCGCCCATCAACAGTTGGGCCTACATTAAACTCAATATTCCCGTTTTCAGCCACACAGTCTACTACCATTTGTACTGCTTGCTTTGGGCTAAGGAAGGCATCTGGCGCCTCATTTTTATTGTGTCCAAAACTCTTACCAAAACCTCTCCACATAGCCCATGGTAAACTTTTATCTACATTGGCATAATATTCAACATGGAAAAAATCACCTCGCTTACCACGAGTACCACTCCCAAAGCGATCGTTCATAATAACCTCTTGTCCACGTTTGGCCGCTTGGTTATAATAATAGGCAGCTACCTGCTTCATCCTCCAATAAGCTTCAGGGTGATCCCATTCGCCATCAAAACACAAATAATCCGGATGGAAATTATCTATTAATTCAACAATTTGGGGAACCATAAAATCATCCACATAGTTGTCAATCTTCTTATAGCCTTTGTAGCCCATTTTGTTAACTAATTCTTTTTGTTCTGCCGGAGTACCTAACCATGTTTTTTCAGTTAGTTCGTTAACATATGCCGGGTTGTACCATTCGTAAAGTGAATAATAAAAACCAATACGGATGCCATGCTTACGGGCAGCATCAACCAACTCACGAAGAATGTCTCGTTTGGGGCCCATTTTAAAGGAGTTACGATCGGTATATTTGGTATCCCATAAACAAAAGCCATCGTGGTGTTTCGAGGTAATGTAAAAATACCTTACACCATTCCGTTTCAATTCCCGCATCCATTCATCGGCATCAAAATTTTCGGCAGTAAACAGGGGAATGAAATCGTCATATGAAAATTCTTTACCCCAATTTTCGAAATGATGCTTTTGTGTTGGAGAACCGTCTATTTGCATTTGGTTCCAGTACCATTCCGAGTAGCTTGAAGGCCCTACGCCTGCACCTTGAGTTGCCCATGCCGGAACCGCATAAGGGCCCCAGTGCATACTAAAACCAACTTTTTCATTACGGAACCAATCGGGTGCTTTATGTTTTGCCAATGATTCCCAAGTTGGCTTATAAGGACCATCCAATTTTAGTAATGGATGGATTTCTCTTTGCGTTTCATTTCCTTTTGTTGATGTCCCTTTACCCTGATCTTCCAGGTTCTGGGCATTTAAAAATACACTACATAGTATAAAGGGTAGTGCAATAAGTACTTTTTTCATTGTCGTTCTCTTTTAATATTTTTCACTACTACTATTTGCTTCATTTAAGACTCAAGGTATCGCAACCAGCTTACCTTCTTTTTCAATGATTAAAATGGTGTCGATCTCATCCAATTCAATGTTTGAAAGATCAATAACCAATCCATCTTTTAACTCAAACGGAACAGCTTCACCGGTTGCAAATAACTTCACGCCTGTCACATTTCCACTAACCGGCACTACCAGTTTATTTGTTTTTGGATCATCCAAGATATGCAAGTAAGTTTTGCCGCCTTCTTTACCTTGGGTCATCACCCCCCACATTTGTTCCCCCATCGGTCCTCCACGGGTTTTAAATATGCTTTCTCCATATTTTTTGTTCCATTGCCCAATTTCTTTCAATCTTTTAACAACTTCTGGTTGGAATTTACCTGACGGAGGAGGACCAACATTTAGTAACAAATTACCATTAATACCTGCTGCCCTTACCAAATAATGAACTAAGGTTTTGACACTCTTAAAATCCTTGTCTTTGGTATTGTAACCCCAATGCTTATTCATGGTGTCAGCAGATTCCAAAGGGAATTTTGAAACTTCTTTCGTATTATTTTTGTAGGTATTGTGCCCAGGCAATGAACGCTCAAACACTTGGTAATCTTCCCCATACATCGGAACACTAAACCGGTTATTACCTACCATTGAATGTGGCAAAGCTTTGTGGATAATGTCATAGGTTTCCTTCATCCTCCAGTCAACACTGTCTTTGATATCCCAAACTCCATCGAACCACCAGCTGGAAATAGGGCCATATTTACCACTGCTCAGTTCTTTAACCTGAGCATTCATATAATCGATGTACTTACTAAAGTCACCACTCTCTGGCCGGCCATTATTCCAACCGGTATAACCACGAGGGTAGTAATCAGAATGGTGCCAATCAAGGTGTGAATGATATAGACCAAATGCGATTCCCTGCTTCTGACATTCCTCAGCCAAAGCCTTTATAATATCCTTTTTATAGGGGGTACGATCCATAATGTCCCAATCACCTTGCTCCGTTTCAAATAGTGCAAAGCCATCATGGTGTTTAGATGTAATCACCATGTACTTCATCCCAGCATCTTTGGCTATACTAACCCATTCTTTGGCATCAAATTCAACAGGGTTAAATTTTGGTGCCAGTGCCTCAT
Organism: Carboxylicivirga sp.; assembly: GCA_025210475.1. GTDB lineage: Bacteria > Bacteroidota > Bacteroidia > Bacteroidales > Marinilabiliaceae > Carboxylicivirga. The sequence continues at coordinate 16,665 of JAOARW010000095.1, forward strand.
AGTCTTTTATTTTCCATTGACGGAGCTGCATTTCCCATTCGTGTTTTCCTTCCTGGCAATATAATCCCCAGTGGATGAACATACCAAATGTTGCATCACGATACCATTCATAAGCTGCTTTGGAGGCTCTTATAGTATCCCCATTGATTTGTGGTTCCAAACCATATTTCTCATACCCCTTAAGGTAATAGGGGACTGGTAATGAACTTGCCTGGTCTTTGATTTTCTCTTTCTTCGTATTGGTGCAAGATCCAAAAACAAAAAGAACAAGCATAAAAAAACATAAAGTCTTATTTCTCATAGTATTAATATTAACTAAAGATTTATTTTCAATATATAGCAAACAGATTTATCACCACCTTCTATATTCCAACCTGAAGGTGCAAAGAAGTAAGTGGGTTTACCATTCTGCATTAATACTTTGGGCCTCTCAAACTTAGCCCACCCGCTATATATTTTATTTACTTTAGACTCATCATAGTCTTTCTTGTACTTTGGTATTAAATCGTATGCCAATTGAATGTCTTTGACATCAAACTTACGCCAGTCGTTACTGGACCAAAGAATCCCTCCCCCTTCTACACCGGTTACTGTACCATGATTATCTGTAGTTAAAAGGTAGTATTTGTCATTCCAGGTGAAAGCAGTGGCATCTTCCAAGTATGAGTTATTATCTGTAATCGGTTCAGACATTGTATAAGGTCCTTCAATACTTTCAGCGGTCGCATAAGCATACTTAGCAGGTTTGCTTTCAGCTTTTTCTAAAGTAGCTTTGAAATACACTACTGGCTTGCTATCTATTACTGTCAGACATGGGTTATCAACACCCAGTCTTGAACCAAAAGTCCAATGACTGGAGTCTTGAGAGGCCTCAATAATCATTCCGCCTTTGCCTGCCTTTTTCCAGGGCCCGTACAGAGATTTTGAATAGACCAATCCAATTTTCTGGTTGCCAGGATGTGGTGGCTGATTGTAATCACTATTTGCAACAAAAGTAATTGCATAATAATCACCCACTTTTTTTATTTCCGGATTATGTGGTGCATAGCAATCCCAGGCATCTTTTATTCCACTGCCTTTTACGGCTACGTCTGAAAATACAAAAGGACCTTCAGGAGAGTCTGCTACATAATGAGCAATTTCAGAAGACTTCCGCCAGGCTGGATCCACATTTTGCTCCGGCCAGCGAGCCGAGAAAACATGTACTTTACAATCATCTCCCATAATGGGGCAACTCCCCCAGATGCTAAAGTTTTCATCTTCTACCTTTGCGCCGGTCCATTGCAACAACGAGGCAAAGGATTCCTGTCCTGCTTTTTGTTCTTTATCTATGCTACTACTGCCTGTTTGTTTATTCGTTTTTGTGCGACATGAAATAAAAACCAACACAAATAACAGTACCGTTGTAATTAAAGATATTACTCTTAATTTCATTTTGTTTGATTAAAATTGTTACTAATTTTCTTAAAGAGGGATAATCATTTAAACTGGGATCATCTTCATCCGTGAGTTAATGGTAATTACATACTCTAACTGTATTCTAAATACTTTTTATCTCAACGTTTTTCTTTTAAAAGGATGAATATGTAATAAGTTTTCCCTGACCCCTCTCTGATTGCTACTGTCATGACCTTAGGTTCGCCATCTTCAACATAGACGAAAGGTCGTTCCAGTCGACTAGCGTCAATTTCAGTTCCATCTTTCCTGACAATGGACTTTTCAATAATTCTGTGGTGTTTTGCATTTTTCCAGTTTAATCCATCCTCTGAGGTAATTAATCCCATATACCCAAAGGCATGATAGATCGCATAGTAGCGTTGACGTTTATGATCGTACCACACTGCAGGATCTTCGGCATTTAAATTATCCACGGCTGCTTTTTTCTGGACTGTCCAGGGACCTTCCGGAGATGGAGCAAGACCTATCGCCTGATTTCTGAGCAATTTTTCTTCATTGGGTTTATCCCCTCTAATCAGCATAAGAAAACCACCATCAGGGCGTTGTGTAATAGCAGGATTGCAAGTAATTTTTGCAATTGGTCCCGATGGTTCAACAATAGGCTGATCTAATCTCTTCCAAGGTCCTTCAATTTGGTCAGCAATCGCTACTCCAATGCGTTGATTTTCCCTTACCAGAGCCCTGTACTTATTATCAATCCACATGGTCCGGGCCTGATGCCACTCATCTTCATTCAGTTCTTGTCCTCCAGTATTAGTTGACATATAATACAGGTAATATTTACCATTGAAGTATTTTATCCTGGGGTTATGAGCTGTATTGGCATCCCAATGGCCCTTTCCCCTTCCTTTCAAAACAACTTCAACATGTTTATAAGGTCCTTCTGGCTTATCTGATATAGCCCTGGAAATAAGACCATCTGTAAGCCATGTATAAAAACCAAGTTTCTCTGTCATTTGAGCATAGAACAAATGATACTTGCCATCGTTCCCTTTTACGATTGATGAACCCCAATTATAAAATCCTGGTTCGTATAATATATTTTCTTCTCCTATAGGTTGAATCATCTCTGCCAGATTAAGGTCATCGGTAGATTGAGCTTTACCAACCAAGCTTATACCCAGTATTAATACTACAATTAGTTTTTTCATTTTTTTAATTTTTTTAATTGTCACTACTTAGCCTGATTTTTCGAAATGAAACTCTCTATTTGCATCTATTAAAGAATCCCCGGAGCAAGCGAACTCCGGGGAAATAGATTAAAATTCCATTTATTTAAGAATATCTATTTCAGCAATGGTGGCAGAAGTACTACCACCTGCTCCATTCAACAGTTTAAGCTGAACGAATTTTCCTTTAACTTTTTTGTCTAACAGCTTTGTTCTAGGTGTTGGATCATTAATTAGGTTACCAAAATCGAAGATGGCCACATCTTTCCATTTTTTTCCATCCATACTTACCCTGAAAATTCCTTTTTCAAATAAACCTTCTTTATAATTAGTTGGAGGTGTGTAGATAAATCCACGAATTGAAATTTTCTTTTTAAGATCTAATGTAAAGTGAGGTTTTCCATCTCCCGAATTCCAGAATGTATTTACATCATTATCGACGGCTTTATCTGCACTATGGTCTTTTTCGTTTGACCCAGCTAATGCTTTCCATTCTTTTTTAATAATGCCAAATTCCACTTCAGCCAAACCTCCTTCTTGTTCTTTGTCAAAAGCTTTGGCTTTTATTTCACCTGTCGTAAATAAAAATGGTTCCTCGTAAACAGTTGATTTGGCTGTAGGTTCTGATCCATCTGTTGTATAACGAACAACAATCTTACTACTCAGGTTTTTATGAAAATTGATACCATGACTCTTCCATGAGAAATTATCTTTCTTTGGTTCAATAGTAACAATACCCTCCACATTTCTGCTTATTTGTAACTGTGGAGGACGTGGCGTATAGTAGTGTGCAGAAACTGCCGAAACCGACGGATTACTTCTTCCTTCGATAATTCGTAAACGCAGCTTATTGGTTGTTACTTCAGAAAACCTTAAAATCCTTTTATAACCAACAGTTGTTGCTTCTGCCACCTGTTTCCAATCACCTTCTAACCATGCATCAAGCGCATGCTTTTCTATTCGTTGGCTTTGCAACTGAATGGCTTCCTGAAGAACAAAGCGATTCAAGGTAATCGCCTTAGGTAATGACATTTCGAAACTACCAACACCATTTTTCGCTGAAACATAGGTATCTTCATTTCCATCAAGCAAGGCCTTTTCACCCGTCGCATTCTTTAGCAAGTTATTTCCATAGGTTTCACGAATACGTTTACCTACTTCTAAAAGAACACTAACATCCTTATCAGAAAAACGACCTTCACGATTTGGGGGAATATTCAAAAGTAAGTTTGTGTTACCGCCAATACAACGCTCGTAGATATCAAAAACGTCATCGGCACTGCGTACGCGCTGTTTATCCTCATCGCGGTAAAACCATCCCTCACGGATCGAAGTATCAGTTTCGGATAATAAAAAGTGTAAATATGTCCCTCCACTTACCAAAACAGAACGACTTCCGATGTCTCCGTGCATATCAGGGAACATATTCATTTGGTGCGGATCTTCAGGTAAAGTAACAATATCCCATTCCGACTCACGTGTAGCACCCGATTCATTTCCAACCCAACGCACATCTTCTTTCCCAAAAATCACTGCTTCGGGGGCCAAAGTTTTGATTAATTTTTTCCAGGCCAGATAATTATATTTCTGTCCACCTTTACGTTTTGGGTGGGCTCCATCGAACCAGACTTCGTGTATGGGGCCATATTCAGTTAAACATTCGAACAACTGATTTAGCATGTATTCGTTGTAGTCATCGACTTTAAATTTAAAAGTCGTCTTGTTTTTAAACGGACGTCCTTCGACCGGGCGTGGAATAACTCTTTCGGTGTACTTGCTCAGGTTCCCATACAGACCTTCTTTGTTTTCAATTTGGTATAAATCGGCTGGCGAAAGGTAAACACCCAGTTTTAATCCGTATTTTTCACAGGATTCTGAGAGTTCTTTTAAAACATCTCCTTTACCATTTTTATAAGGAGATGACATAACACCATGCTTGGTATAACGACTTTGCCACAAACAAAATCCGTCGTGGTGCTTAGCTGTAAACATTACCAGTTTCATCCCGGCCTCTTTGGCCACACGGCACCACTGGTCAGTATCCAGATTTTGCAGATTAAAAACCTTAGTATCTTCAAAACCATCACCCCATTCTTTTCGGGTAAAGGTATTTACGCCAAAATGCACAAAGCAAGTGTATTCCAACTTTTTATAATCGTATTGATTTTTTGTGGGTAATACGTTGGCAGCCTTTTCAATAATCATGGCTTCGGTGTCACCACTTTCTATTTTGACTGTATTCTGTGCATTAATATTTGTGCATACTGCAATCACAAGTCCAAGGATTAAAAATGGAACTCCTTTTAATCCAATCTTCTTTTTATAAGACTTTTCTTGCTTGCAAGTCTTAAAGGGTAAATTTTTAAACACCTGCGTATTTCTTAATAACATCATCATACTAAATTTTATTCTATTTCATTTACACACATGCTAAATGGTTTTAGCATGTGTGTAAATGAAAATTTACTTGGTAACACTAAATACACGTTCTTTCATTTTTGCATTCCTGATTTCTTGGTGTTGCAACGAAGGTAAATTGCTACTTGGCTTGTCGAGGTAAAAATAGGCTACTGCACTAAAATCATCGCTTCTATACCAGGTAGTTGGTCTTCCTGAAGGAAACTCATCACTATCCAATGCAGGTGGATTTTCCATATCCAGATAACGTTTTGAGGCTTCTAATCCATCGGGTTCAATAAACGACCACAGTGGATAAATCTCTTGTCCTTTTTTGCGTATTTCAAGCATTTTTGATTTTACCGTATTACCAATTTGCTGAATAGTAACCCGACAATCTTCATGAAAATAAACCGGGTCGATGGTGTGGTAGCGATAAAATGAATGCAGGTCATGTTCTTTGTCGGCAACCAAACATCCTTGAATTCGATTATGGAATGTACCTTGTTCCCATCCTGAGCCGATATAATCTTCAGTGCCGGTTCCAACCAAAGTAGCGTATTTATTATCGCCATCCAGATAAATTTTCACCTCTCCTTCCCCAAACCAGGTACCTTTGTACACTTCGTTTCCAATAACGCCAATGTGGGTGCCGATATAACGGCCACTACCTTCAACTTTGGGTAATATTTCAAAATCTTCACCTAAGGTGGTGTTTAAATCCCTGTGCCAATAAGCATGAAAATAAAGCATATCATCATCATGTTTGGGAACCTTCAGAAAGTTTATCTTGTAGTAGAAATGAATCATTTCATCAGTCTCATTCACCATTTCAATTCTGGCAGCCTTCCGATAAGGCATAGGCACAAACGAATTATGCGACCGTCCTTCCGGATTAGCAAATAATTCAGATTCAAAAGGACGATAAATACCAAGTGCATTCCCAAAAAATTCGACAAAAGGAACTGACACAGCAGGTTTCTCTTCATCATCCCAATAGATGTTCATGATTACATTACGTCGGGCATAAGTGTTCCAATACATGACGTTGGCCGACCATATTTTTGTGATTATACCAGGGCCCTTTTGATCGAAAATCACAGTCGTTTTGTTAGGAGGAAGCAGTAAGTAAGCATCTCCTTTTGCACCCTTATTTGACATTCCGCCTTTACCTTTTTCAGCGTTCATATTTTCGGCACTCACCCAACGTGTTTCAACCCCTTTAGGTGCTTTTTTGTACAACTCGGAGATATCGTTTAGTTTATATCCTTTCTGTGCCATTAAATTTCCCGAAATTAAGATGGCAATCACTACTAAAATCTTTTTCATTGTCTATTTTTGTTAATTAACTATTTCCAGGTAATCCAAACCAACTTTATGCTCTTTCTCATGTTTTGCATCCTGGCGAGCAACCAATGTCACAATATTTTGCCCCTTTCGTAAAGTGATGTTTTCTGCTTTGTACTCTTCTAAGCCAAGTTTCTCATCCGAAAAATCAAGCTTCTCAAATAGTAAAGTTCCATTAAGATAAACATCTGCTGCTCCATATTTGGGACCGTTTGTAAACACCATTTTTAAAGTTCCTGTCTGTTCTTCTGAAACATTAAAGGTCGTAAGCACTTTATCTCCTTGTTTGGCTTGTTTCCATACCAAATGATTTTGGGCACTCCAATTATGAGATAAAAAAGCCTCATTAATCACTTTACCTCCATTTACTTCCTTTACAAAGAAATTCTCTGCCTCGTAACGCTTAGCAAGTTTCACCGGAATTTTTACATCTTCTATACTATTCTTGTATTCTGCTTTAGAATCATAAGTACCATACCAAAATACAGTTGGCGCATAATCCATTTTAATATTACCATCCCAATGCCATAATTCCATATCAAAATGATAGGACGAATTAAATGGCATTACGTCCAACATGCGCCAGCGGCTAATTGTTGTCATCCCCGGACTTCGATTTCCTTCACCACAAGGCTGAGCCAAAAATGGCATGGAGAAATTAACAACACTACACCAAGCAAAGCCGTAGTAATCTTCTGTTCCTGTTCCGAAGTGCGACGGGAAACTTTCGCCATCAACATAGATTTTTTCATCACCTTCTCCCCACCACAATTTACTGTTATTAAACAAGGTTAAGACATCGCCCACGTGTTTACCTTTTCCTTTGATAGAGATGAAGTTTACATCTTGTTTTTCCTTGGTAGAAATATCATGATACAAACGCCAGTTGGCATGGAAATATAAACTCTTGTCATTCCACTTCCAATCAGATGTCTGGATATCCATTTTCTCAATTTCCACATCCTGATCGCCATGGTTATGAATTGTTATTTCGGCTGATTGCTTAAATGGCATCGGGAACCACATGGTCAGCTCTCGCTTATTGGTTACTTTTGTATAACCCGATTGGTAAGGGGAAATTTTATAACCCGTACCAAAAAAATCACCGACAGGTACCCACACCGTTTGTTTATCATCAAAGGTCATAGAGATAACTGTTGAACGCAAGGCCTGCTCCATATTATTGGCATTTAACTTAAGCGAAAACTGCTTAATGGCTTTAGTTCCTTCAATCGTGGTTGATAATGATTTTCCCGGTGCCAAATTCTCCTTTTTTGTTATCTCTTTTAATCCGTCTGGCTTTAAGCTAGGATTTTCCAATTTAGCTTTGGCTTGTTCAATAGCATCGGCATATTTACCACTTTCCCAATCGCCTTTCTGATAGGTTTCCACCTCAGTTTCTTTCGAATAGCTTCGGTAATTAATCTGGTAATAAATAATATCCCCCATATTTTTATACCAGCTTGGCTCAGCCACCCGCTCATGATTCTCTTCATAAGTAATTTTACAATGTTTGGCATAAGGTAAAGGAAAGTACAGGTTATGACCTGAAAACCAACCGCCTTCTTCAAAAAATTCTCCAGTAATTTGCGAAAACGGCTTGCCTACAAACTTATTATTTGAAATAATCTCATCAATTCGTCCTTCTATCTGAGGTGTTTCAGAATGATCAAAGTAGAAACGGTAGGTTCCCTTTGAAAAATTCCTCGCATGCCAGGCATGCCATATACGAAGAACAACACCAGGCCCATCGGCATCCATTAGCACATATTCGGCATGGCCGTTATCCAAAGTATCGACACGTACAAACTTACAAGCATCGGCATTATCGAACCATCCTTCATCATTCTTACTAATAGACCTGCGGGAATAACTACTTGATTGCAGTGTTTTGAAATTTTGGTCAGATAAACGTGCTAAGCCATCCTTATTGGTCATTTCTGTAAGAAGAGACTCTACAGTAACCTTCTTATTTTCTTGATGAGCACATGCTGTCATTAATAAAGGCAAAGTTAAAAGCCAAATAAAGTATTTTAATTTTTTGTTCATAACATTAGTTTTTGTGTGATAAATAGTAAAATGCCAGGCTCTCATAATGAGCCGCAATATTATTAGTAGGACCTTTCTCTATTGTTACTTGAATAGAATTTGTAAAAGGTACCGGGTCTGTTAGGTGCCAACGATAAGCTGAGGCATAGCCCATCTCAGCCATGTCAAATTTTGGAAATCCGTGCAATGGAAAACAGCCCGCATTGTTTAGTCGTCCCGGAACAGAATACCAGGCACAATTAAAATAATCTTCTGAGCCGGTTCCATGAATACGCATTTCTCCATCACATGTAAATATTTCATCTCCTTCTAACCATATGGGCAATTGTGTTGTTCCAAATGCGTCATGGGTTGTTGCTTCAGTCTTTAGAAATGTTCCAACATATTTGCCAGTACCTTTTTCATCCAGTAAAAGGTAGCCATCCTTCGGTGCCTTAACTTCGGCATTATCGTTATAATAAAAAGCAGTAAAATACCCCCATTCTTTTTTCGGTTGATTGCTCAGCTTCAACTTAATTTCTAAATCCAAGGCTTGCCCTTCTGTCTCAAAACGAATGGTCGCCTTTTTAGAAAATGGCATTGGAAAGCGATTGTAGAAAAGATCCTGATTCCGTCCTGCAAAGTATGAGCTAGTGCTGGTAGTATCATCAACAATACCGAAGAACATGTTTACTGGAACATCAACAGCAGGCTCACTTTGGTCGTCCCAAAATAGTTTGATCCTACTCTTTAAAAAGTCCTTGTGATAAGCTTTATCTGCTTTTACAGAAAATGCTTCAATCTGTGCATTTGGTTTATTAATAACGTGCTCAGCTGAACCATTATTGTTAATACTCAGTTTAAACGATTCTGATACTTCGGCGATATTCTCAAATTCAGTTAACCATTTATCTCCTTCTATTTTAAGCAACTGATGTAACTGCTCATGTTTTTCAGGTTTATAGGCGATAACTTCTTTTTCACCCGTATATTTTTGAACATTGATTTGATAGAAACGTACACCATCTCCTTCAACCTCAACCCGGCAATAGTTTGAAAAAGGCATCGGGACATAGCAATACTTGCCTCCTAAACTTTCTCCAACCAAACCTTCCGGAAATCCAGCGACTTTACCTGAGAAAACATCCTCGAGTGGAATATCAATAGCTGGTGTTGTTTTATCATCAATAAATATGCGGATATGCTCATTTTGTCCATTAAGCAAACCATCCTTTTTGTGCTCAGAATGGGTAAACCAAATGCGACTGACATAACCAGCACCTTCAACTTCTGCCAAGACACTATTACCGTTTTCAATCCTTAATTTAGAATAAGTTCCGTTAAAGCCATCATCATTACCACTATTACGGTCGTAACTACTAAACATGATGGCCTCCCAGTTCGATTGCAGACTCGCCATTTCTTCTCGTTCAAAAGCCTGCTTGTAAACATCAATAGATGAATTACAAGAGCTTAGAACAAGCAATGTGCTTACAATTAATAATCCAAATTTCTTCATAACTTATTATTTTACAACATCAATCTTTGCACGAATAAATTTTCCCCAGGCATCATAGCCTGCAGGAAGCAAGTGGATGCCATCTACACCATAATAGTCCCGGTTGAGTGTGCCATCGGCATTGAGCACCACCGATTCAAGATTACAGTAATGCACCTTATCAGCGTATTTCCAGTTTTTAATTACTTTATGTATGGTATTGTATTTGGTGCGCTGACTGGATTCAGAATCAAGACCAGCTGGGAGTGGGCCGAAAAACAGAATATGAGCCTTGGGAAGCTTTACTTGCACCGTCTCTAATACTCTTTTTAATCCTGCGACGATTTCCTCAGCACTGTTGTCTCCAAAATTATTGACGCCAATGGCCACATTCACAAAGTCTGGTGTACAAGCATCGTAATGCCCCTTTTCTAGTCGCCACATTACATGTTGCGTTCGATCGCCGGAAATACCAGCCCCCAACCACTTCATGCCTCTAAAATGTTTATCTCCGGCCTTTTGTCCTGGCTTATAGGATACCCAGTTGCGTGGACCTCCCCAACCTTGCGTAATGGAATTACCAATCAACAACAAATCAATATCGCCGGATGCCTGACATAGCGAATCAATCTGTGCAGCCTGGTCCCACCAGCCCTTACCTTGTGCCCATCCTGCGGCAGAACGAAACTCTGAGCCAGGAGCCGTAATGGCTGCAAAATTGGTTTTATGGCCGGTATTACGGAGAATAAAATCAATGATAACATTCGGATTTTTCAAACTATGTGGATGGTGATCAACACCCTCTTTGTAAATCACTTTAATATGGCCTCCTAATGCTTTAATACGTTTTTCAAAAGGGATTGTATTTTCATACACCGGCACTACTTTATTTGATTCACCACAAACATGAAGAATTGGAATGCCCGACTTAGCAAGGGTTTCAACACGATGAATCGGCCATTCCTTAAATGCCTTTGCCTCTTGATCTGACTTTAGCTGATAGCAGATTTTTGCCTTCTCCCAATCAGAAGCACTTCCCTGACTGGCATAAAATCCGCCAGGCCAACTTAAAGCATTTAACACAGGTGCATCAGCATAAATACACGATACTTTATCAATATTGGCAGCAGCCCAGTTATACACTATCAAACCACCTCGACTCATCCCTTCCAAAACCGGCTTACTATTCAATCCTGCTTTTGTCATTAAGTTGTAGCATTGATTCCAACGAGATACCGCTTCAGGAGAGCCATATAGGTTGGCTACATCGCAATAAACCACATGATAACCTCTTTCCAATAAAGCGATATCAGTTTGCGGTTCATGTCCAAAGAAACGAGCTCGCCAAATCCAAGGCTTGTCTTTCAAAGCTCTTTTGGGAGCAACTACTTTAATTTGCAGCCCTTCTTTTGTAAAATCATATTGATCAAATCCATAGAAGCTGGTTTTCTGCGCATCAGCAACACCCAGACCATCAATTACATTAAAAGACGAAAAAGCTTGTTTGATAACTTCATAAGCCCTTTTAGCCATCATCGTTGCCCCCAATGAGGTGGGGTGTATTTTATCAGGAAACATTGATTCCTTATCGGTAAACATCGGATACAAATCAACCACCTCTAACTGCTCATCGTAAGCTACTTTTTGAATAATTGGTGTAATTCGCTGACGAATAACGGGATCCCAGATTAAAGTCGTATCCGAAGTAAATGCAGGAACCGGCAGCATTAAAACAATCCTGCAATCCATTTTTTTACGACGCAATTGAGCGATCATATCTTTACAATCGGCTTCAAATTCATTTAAATAAACGCGGTTATGCAGCTTACTATCATTAGTGCCTAGCTTAATAAAAACGATATCGGCTTTGTAATGCAGTGCATCTTTATAGGCTTGTTCTGCCCAATAAGGATAATCTCCTTTCTTTAGCATCGTGCGAGCACTAACACCAAAATTTTTTACTTCATAACCATCACCCAACATATTTGCCAATTGCTGAGGGTAATTATTATTGATACGATCAGCAACGCCTGCACCATAAGTAATACTGTTACCAATACACGCAATTTTAATGGGTTTAGCCGACCTTGCAAAAGTTGAAAGTCCAATCAGGACAATCAGCGAGAGTGTGATTAATATGTGTTTCATCGATTATTATTAAATTAAAAAGGAAGCTTAAGAATTTAAAAGAATTCCTAAGCTTCCTTCTTTAAATTATTTCACCTGAAATAGCTCAATTCCATAATGGTCAACCAAACGGTTGTAGGCTTCCGATGCAGCCCCATTCCCCCAATCGTAAATGGTAAAATGCCCTATACCACCACCATCTTTACTGGTATAGCCTCCATGACCATAATTTTCCATCATAAAGCCATAATCTTTTTCATTGAAGAAAGTATGCTTAGCCTCCCATTGCTTCTTCGTTTTTGGATTTTCAGGGCAATACATCATATTAAAAGATGCTTTTAAGGCGACTATACCACGCTGAACATACTCCTCCTTATTCAGTAATTTACCATACTTTATAATTAGTTCAGCAAATAAGGCCTGACGAGAATCATTCCATTCACCATCGGCATTCATCACACCAAATCCGGCAAATACATCCACATACATGTATGATGGTTGCCAAACAGCCTGTGCCATCAATAACTCATCTAAGGTACGTTGTCCCAGCTCCAGGTATTTGGTTTCTGAAGTTAACTCATAACATTCCAACAAGGCCTCAGCCGTCCAGAAGATGGAAAGAGTATTTTGCTTAAACATGTTATTGCGAGCTATCTTTTTGCCAACATAGTCCTGATTTCCCCATCGAGAACATGACCAGTAAGTTTCAAAGTCTTCCCATTGCCCTACCGGTACAATTTCATTGGCCACAGCCTCCATAGCCTTTAATGCCGATTGACGATATTGCTCTCTCCCTGTAATCTTAAACAATTTTAGCAAAAAGGTAATGCTCATCGATGTTTCGGGAGACTCAACAAGAATATCATAAGCCTCCATCGTTTCCTCATTAATACACGCAGCGAAAAAACCTTTTTCCTCCTGATATTTTAACAATCCGTCAGCATAGGATTTGGCATAGCTAAGTAGACGTTCATCTTTCTCTAACTCTTCGTACCAAAGCAGCATGTAATAGGCCGTGCAGCTCATATCCAAAATATGCAAAGGCGATTTTTTTGCATCCCAGCTATAAGGATTACGATTAGAATTGCCAAAGTAAGTGGTTTTCCATCCTTTTGAACGGTTGTATTTTTTCCCTTCAATTTCTAACACCTCCATATCTGTAGCAATAACCCCTGGGAATAAACCATCCTTTTGAGGAAACGAAAGTGCCAACTCTTTGGTCATATTGGCTTTCTGGATGTACTCCTTATTATTGGTCCGACGTCCGTAACGGTATAAACCTTGCGCTGATCGCAAAGAATTGAACCAGGCCTGATTCCAAATAGAGCGAAATTCTCTCTCATCAACGCGTCCAGGATAGTTAGGGCTCTGCGTCACATTCACAATAAAAGCTGGTGCCCCAACTCTTTTACCGTTCAAATCGAACTCCTGCCAAACGGCATCTTTCCAAGTATTTAAAGCCCAATTGTAGGTATGATCAACAAAAGGCTCCAAAGATTTATTCAAAGGTTCTCCTCTATCAGCCAAAACTTTACCATGCTTTTCCCATTGAAAGGCCAATACATCGCGCCAGGGATTCATTACATCTTCTTTGTCCTCGCTGACCATTATATAAAAACCAAGACTGATTTCGCCAGACTGATAAGTGGTGGACTCTGCCTTTTTAAACAGCACATGTTCCGCTACCCGATAATCGCTTAATCCAATAATCATTTTATTGGCTGGTACATCGTAATCCATGTACCAGCGGTATGGACTATTATTTCGATCATCAAGATCCGGCATTAAAGTTAACACCTGATTTTCAGATGCACAAATCAATGCCGGTGCTCGGAATACATGATCAGAGATGATGTGTTCATCTGTTGGTGTTAAGTGGGGTGTCCAGTGAAAATTCCCCTCAAAGCCAGGAAGAATGGTAGTAGCCCATCCTTGTTGAGTAATCTCTTGGGTGATGTTAACCTTCACATCCACCTTGTAAAGGTTATCGCTAACTTTGTTAACTGTTAGCTGAGCATCATTCTGTCCTAATTTTTCCAGAACAATATTCTCAACAAAATCTTTAGGAAGTTGTGCTGAATCGCAACATGAAGTTAAGGCTATGACTGCCATTAAAAAAAATACAATTTGTTTCATCATCTTTAGTTTTACATAAAATGGCTAAATTATCAGAGGTCGCCCTTGAAAAGGTGCACACATCATTCAAAAAAGTATATTAATCTTTCAACACAACTCTTAAAAAATTCCAATGCATCCAATTAGCCACTCCTCATAAAATCAAGCATTTCTTCACATAGTAATTGATACATTATATGTCACCTACTTATTCTACCCCACACAACTCACCACATAGAAGGCCATCAATTTTATTTGTGCCTTAATTCCCATATAGTGTATCTCTATCACTTAGTTAAATAATTGGAATTAAATACCTATCTGCTATTCCTAATTACCCGAAGAGAGCTTTTCAAAGTCAATCAAGACTTCTTCTCTTGCGCCTTCATAATCCGGTTTTATATTGTTTTTACCTCCTGGCAACATGTAGTAGAATGTGGTTGGAGCATAATTAACCTTTGCTGTATTCCAATGCCATAGCTCCATATCGAACCGTAAACTTGTGTTAAAAGGTAATACATCCAATGCTCGAACCCTAGTATTAACTGTATAGCCGGGTGTTAAATTTCCATCTCCTGCAGGTTGTGCAATAAATGGATGAGAGAATTTTTCAGGTTTACACCAAGCATAACAATAATAATCTTCGGTCCCTGTACCAAAATGTGATGGAAACTCTTCTCCATCGATGTATATTTTCTCATCACCTTCGCCCCACCAACTCATATTAAAACGGCCATCTTCTTTCGTCCAGGTAGTTTTTCCAGGAGGTAGGTTATCATTAAAAAGTGTCAGTACATCACCAACAAAAACACCTTTTCCATTTAGGCTTACAAAATTTAAATCTTTTGTGCCGTTTCCACCTAACATACCTTTACGACCTCCGGTTTTTTCGTTGGTATATTGATGCCATGAAGCAAAGAAATGCATGGATTGATTGTTCCATTGATAATCACCCATATGAACTGAGCCATCAATTCCAATGGGTTCTTTGCCAACATTCTCCAATTTAATTTCACATGATTTTCCAAATGGCATAACCCACTTTGAGGTTAAATTACCATCTACAGTTACTTTGTTATACCTGGTTTCATAGGCATCAATTCGGTAACCTGCTCCAAAAAAATCACCAATAGGCGCCCAAACCGTTTGAATGTTGTCAAAGGTACATTTCAGGATAATCGACCTCAAAGACTGAGTAGGAATATCTTGTAGTACACGCATATTCAATTGCTGAATGGCAGCCCCACTATTTTTTTGGGCAATCACTACTTCCTCACCAGGAGCTATGTCAACCTGGAAATTCTCTACCACTGCTGATTTATTTTCTTTGGAATAACCACCATTTAACAACATTTGATTTGTGGCACGAATCAACGATTGATTCTGAGCAATGGATTGAGCAGTAAAACTTTCAATTTTCGTTTCTTCTCCATACACTCTATAATCGATATTATAGTATAAAATTTCACTCTTTGTTTCCCAAGGATTACCTTCAGGAACTATTAAGTCGGATTGATAGGTAATTTTACAGGATTTGGCATAGGGAATCGGTAAGTACAAATTATGTCCACGCTCATCGGCAATATTTTCAGTTGAAACAGAGCAACTCAAAGGATAACCAACCTCCTTATTTTGCCCAACAAAACTTCTTATCGTTTGGCTGATCACAGGTTTTTCGTAGCCATCGATATAAATTCGCAAAGTGCCCTGTCCCCTCACCTTCCCGGCTCCGGTCATCCAAAAATGAGTAATGGCTCCCGGCGAGTTCACATCCATCAGTACATATTCTTTTCCATTTGGGGTTTCCTCAATAGCCTCCCACTGATTCATATCCCAATTATGAAACCAATTGCTTTCAGAAGCAGATGTACTGCTTCTATCGTAACTACTTACGTGTCGAGTTACAAAGGCTTGCTTCGGAAAATAAGTCAGTTGTTCCCTGGAAGTCATCTCACATAGCAAGGATTCTACACTAACAACTGGATTGGTATTATTCTTAGTACAACTTATTACTGCTAGAACTCCGCAAAACAGAAATAGATTAATTATTTTATGCATCATCGCTTTTATTATTAAAAAGTGCTTCTTATATGAATAGTGCCCGAATTTAATATCCGATTGTATTCTTTTTTAGATGGTTATAATCTGACAGATTACCTTTTATGTAATTGAACAAAAATCTTATCATTAGGTAATACTATATTAGAAAATGTGTATTTAACTATTAGCCGATAAATTATCGATTATTTACTTTTACGATTTCTTTTTTCTGCATCAATAGCTGCTTGAGACTTACCGAATTGTTTACCAGCCATTTTTTCGACTTTCGATATCTCTAAAGCAACAGCAAAGTGTCCTGCTCCTTTTTTCTTTGGCACATCCACAAGGGTTGAATTCCCCTGCCTCCAAAATTTTACAGTCTTTCCTGTTGCCACGTCCTTTACAACCGCATCTTTCGCTACCAAACAACCTGGAAGCATTGCTTTTGTCACTTGCTCACCTTCATTCAAAAGCACGATAGCATATACTTTACTGTTGTCCTTCGCTTTAGTGTAACGTATGTTAGCTTCACCAAAAGGGGCCACTGCGCGTGTACTGTATATGGCATTCCCATTCAGTTTTAACCACTCTCCTAATCCCAGAACCGACTCAACTTCTTTTTGATTAAACCATCCTTGAGGAGAAGCTCCCAAGTTAAGCAAAAAATTACCCCCTTTTGACACCACATCAACCAGCTTATGAGTTAACTCTCTGCTGCTTTTAACATTTGTTTCGGGACTGTCTTCAAATCGGTACGAGAAGCAACAATTAACGGTCATGTTTGATTCAAATGGTACGGTTTCAGATTCTGTTGGTATATGCTGCTCCGGTGTAAGGTAATTTTCCCACCTACCACCAATCCAACGATCCACCATCAGAATCCCGGGCTGATGTTTTCTACACATTTCCCCCACTTCATTCATTTTCATATCCTGTCCCAGATTACTTTTTGTTGCCCAGGCCCCATCAAGCCATAAAATATCCACGTTACCGTATTCTGTCATTAGCTCTTCCACCTGATTGTAGAAAAAATCTGTAAACTTCTTCCACCAATCCGGATGACGCTCAATCTTATAATTTACATTACGACCTGATGCTGCAAATGAGGGCGACCAATACTGAGGATGATGCCAGTCGGGTTTTGAAATATAAGCCCCAACCATCATATCTTTTTTACGCATGGCATTGAACAAAGCACCTGTTATATCGGCATGTTCAGCATCGGCATACGGATATTTGGGATTCGTTATTTTATAATCCGTTTGTTTGGTGTCCCACATGGTAAACCCATCGTGGTGCTTCGTGGTAAAAATAAAATACCTGGCTCCCATCCCACTTGCCAAATCGGCCCATTGTTCCGGATTGAACCCAGTTGGGTTAAATCGGGCAGGTAAATTAAAATAGTGCTCCCTAAAGGCTTGTAGATCGTCATGTACCGGTAACCAGTCCACATCTTCCGAAACAGTAAACCACGACTCGCATAAGCCTTCAACTGAATAAGCTCCCCAATGCACTAGAAAGCCTAATTTTAGATCTTGCCACTCTTCCAGTTTTTGCTGTACTTTTTCATCTTGCTCTACATAATACTCATTGTTCTTCCACTGCGAAAAGATTACTGTTGTAGCTAGCAGAAAAGTAATTGTTAAAGCTGCTTTTTTCATGTGTTTATTATTTAGTTTTCAATTGTCAGATAGAACTTCACATGAGTAAATAGTTATTATTGTGTAGGGATTAATCATTATCTACTCATGGATGTTTCATTTTTTTTTTACCGATTCATTCTTTTAAATCAGGGGTTTGTCAATTCTTATAACTAACAGGGCTTTCTTGAACCTGTGACCAATATCTAAAATATTCTATTTCAAATCGACCTCCATTATCCTCATCAGAGGGTAAGCCCCACCAACTTGGAAATGCTTCACTATCGAAGTTTATGGTTTCAGGACTGTGCCAAAAGTCGTTTTTACGCCTGCGTATTTCCTTCCCATTTAAGTACCAGATGATTTCCTCCCGCGTCCACTTTAAGCCTGCTACAATAAAACGGCTTGCTAATTTATAATCGGTTTTATATGCAACATGATCACTAATTTTGCACTTTTCTTGATGGATAATAAAGTGAGATGTTGCAAAATAGGTATGCTCGTATGATTCATCAGCATCATTTCTACCACATATTTCAAATATGTCAATTTCTTCCTGTTTAACTGAATCGGGAGTATATAACCAAAAAGCACTGGATAAAGCTGAATACATTGGTTTACACTTAATCTCGAAATAACCGTATAATACCTTTCGTTTGCTCTGCACAGCTGCCGAAGTAAAAGTATGATACCCCTGCGGAGCATCAGCAACATCCTCACGTTTACCTGTAAGAACCAACATACCATCTTCAATAGTAACATTAGACCCCATAAACAAAGAAGGAGCACGACCAATCCAACTAGGGTTGGTATCGTACCATTTGGCAGGATCCAATTCTGTTTGATTAAATTCATCGCTTATTGAGGCTTCATACTTCCAATTTTGGGAATCCTGCTCTGTTGTTGGTTGAAATTTTTCGTTGCTCTGACGATATTCACATGCCATTAGCAAGGCACAAGCAATGAATGCAATCGTTATATCGAGTTTTGTTTTCATCTTTATGTGAGTGGGTCTTACGATAGGATATAATGTAAAGTACAATTGGGTAACCAAAGCAGTCACAATACAAGCGACAGTACGTCTTCGATTTGTGTAATATTTCTACTTTGACTACCCATTGCTATCATTTGGTGCTAAACGTTTCTACTTGTTAATTTACTGGGGCCCAAATTTGCGTTCACCATCCACAGGCTTTTGATCAACTACTTTAAATCGCAACACACCAAGTGGATCACTACCGGAAGAATAAATTTTCAACTTTACATAGCGTGCTTCTGCAGGTTTATGCTCCGGCATGTATTGCTGGTTAATAGCCAGTGTTGAAATTTTGCGTCCTTCTCCAAAAGTTTTCCAGTTTTTACCATCTTTAGAAACGAAATACTCAAAATCGTAACCATGTTTGAAATACACTTCGCGCTTGGTTTTAGTGTCAATGTAACCAAAAGCTGCATTCACATAATAGACATCAGAAACCTTTCCCATGTCAACAATTAATTCACCTTCTTTACCAACTCCCTGCCAATAAGTTTCTGTTCTGCCATCGGTAGCAAAAGAAGCTTTGCTATTGGCCGCACTACCTACTGCGGTTATGTCCTTACCCACAAGGGTACCTTTTTCCTGAATGTAAAAAAGGCTGTTTACCGGCAGCGGTGCTGGTATTAGCTTTTCAATGTCCTCACGTGTTCTAATGGATTGGATGTCGGCTTTTACACCGGCTTTTTCCTTGATCCAGATTGGATATTCACCAGCTTCCTTATCAAAATAGTAGGCCGCACCCCTCACCACATAATTGTGAGCATTGGATAAATATGGCCGGTGTGAAGAACCAATGACTACATTATCTCTGATTTCAATACCACGGGAACCATTATCCGGGTAAATACCATGACTGTAATGAGCTCCGCCAGGTGCATTAGGTTGAAGCACTCCTTCGATATAATTGGCATACCACTTTGTACCCGGTGAAGCTCCCAGATTATAAATAGCACCAGAATCACCTAATTTCTTGGTCACATTATTGATGCTATTATGCGCAACGATTACACCTCCTGCAACAGTGGAATGATTGTAGGCCTTATCGGAACCATCTCTCCAAAATCCGAAATGATCAACATCATATCTGCCCCACCCCCATCCAAGGGAAATACCACCGGCAGAACCTCCGTCAATGGTATTGTTCACAATGCAGGCATCTTTAACAAATGAACATTTAATGGCACAAACATCGAAATATTCCAGGCCAACATTTTTAATGGTATTATTATCGATGATGATTTCACGACTTACTTTGCCACTCACAATATGGTGATCCTGAAGATTCCCAATAGTAATTGCTCCTCCTGAAATACCTTCAAAAGTATTGCCAAATATATTGATGTTCTGATTATTGGTATCAAAGTTCAACGCTGTACTTCCTAAATTTTGAAAAGTATTGCCTTTTAATACTACATTGTGTGAATTTTTAAAATGCACATTACCAGGAATATCAATTAATCCCTCAAATCCATCTTCAATCGATTGGTAATCCGGATCTGTTAAAAAAGCTCCTGACTGGATACTTACATAACCTTGAGGTTTAGACGCTTGCTCCCAATTCCCATATTTAAACGTAAGCCCTTCTATGTTTAGGTTACTAACACCATCGGCATCAATCAGTTTTTCCAAGTTGGTTAACACCACTTTGGTATTCTTCAAGTTCTCACCCTTAGCAGGTTTGTAATAAACGGTGCGTTTCCGTTTATCAAGGTACCACTCACCTTCTTCATCCAAAAACTCGATGGCATTCTCTAACCAGGCTACCGCTTTATCATTACTATTTTCATTAATGGCAAAAGGGCCGATTTTTGCCAGATCCCAATAGCGTTGGTCAACATAAGCTACACCATCCTCAATCTTATCCAGCTTACCACGGTACATCTTCCAGCGCATAATGTTCACCATTTCTACATCGCCCACATTGGAAAGCTTTGGAAAGCCCTTGGGAACTTTAAACCCGTTGGGTGTGTTTTCATCATCACGACAATCAACCGAGTTACAGGGATTAGGTCGGTTAGATAGCCTTATCCATCCATTACCATCTTTGGTGCGGGCCCTAACAGCCCTTTTTCCATTAATAAATAAATGTCGACCAACAACTCCTGCAGGTACTTTCGCAGTCCAAATACCATTTTTCCCTGAGTTTCTCCAGCCAGTAATATTAACACCGCCGCTAATTACCGGAGCTGCACCTTCTGCAGCTTTAATCGACAGATTTGAATTATCTTCATTAAGGATGAAAGGGCTGTTTAAAACATATTCACCATCCAAAAGATGAATCACAGACAAATCATCTGTTTTTCGGGCCTGATCCCTTGCATACTCAAGGGTTTTCCATGGCTGGTTCTTAGAACCATCCGCTTTATTACTCCCCGATGGAGAAATGTAATAATTATTCTGCGCAATACTTGTCAAACCAGAAGTAAGCAGCGTTATAATCAGTAAATTTAATGTCTTAAAAGTCATATTTCCTATTTTAAGTAAACACTCTTTTGTAATTTCTTATTCACGAACCAATCCACCATAAACAGGCTGTTGGTCGACCACTTTAAATCTCAACACGCCTAATGGATTATCACCAGATGAATATACTTTTAGTTTCACATACCTGGCTTCGGCAGGCTTATGCTCTGGCATATACTGCTGATTAACCGCAATGCTTGAAATTTTACGACCTTCTCCATATGATTTCCAGCTTTTGCCATCTAGAGAGATAAAATATTCAAAATCGTAACCGTGTCGGTAATAGGTCTCACGCTTACTCTGACGATCAATATATCCAAAGGCAGAATTCACATAGTAAACATCTGAAATTTTACCTAAATCAAGAACTAACTCTCCTTCTTTACCTGCACCTTGCCAATAAGTTTCGGTTTTGCCATCAGTGGCATAAGATGCTTTACTATTGGCGGCGCTGCCGACAGCAGTAATGTCCTTACCGACAGCTATTCCTTGTTTTACAACATAGAATTTGTTGCCGACAGGCAAACGTTTTGGCATAAGTTCTTCAATATCCTCACGGGTCCTGATATTTGTAATCTGCTTCTGAACCCCTGCCTTTTCTTTAATCCATTCGGGATATTTACCAGCTTCTTCTTTAAAATAGTACCGGTCACCTCTTACGTTATAATTGTGTGATCCATTTGCCAGATAGGGTTCACGACCATTAATGACCACATTACCCTGTACTTCAATACCACGTGAACCGTTATCGGTATAAATGCCATGAACATTGTGACTGCTGCTCGGGGTATTCGGAAGCCTAATATCTTCAATGTAATTGGCATACCATCTGGAACCGGGTGAAGCACCAAGGTTATAGATCGCACCTGTATCACCAATTTTTTTAGTAATGTCCTGAATTTTATTATGTGCTACCAATACACCTCCAGCTACGGTTGGGTGATTGTAAGCTTTATCGGAACCATCCCTCCAAAAATCGAAGTTATCTACATCGTAGCGCCCCCAACCCCAGCCTAAAGAGATAGCGCCCGACGAGACGCCTTTGATGGTATTATTAACAATACAAGCATCTTTAACATACGAGCATTTTATGGCACAAGCGTCATAATATTCTACAGCTACATTATTGATTAGGTTGTTATCAATGATGATTTCACGACTCATTTTGTCGTTTACAATGTGATGATCCTGAAGGTTGCCAATAGTTATGGCTCCACCTGAAATACCTTCGAAAGTATTACCAAAGATGTTAACGTTTTGATTGTTGGTATCGAAATTTAAGGCAGTTCCACCCATATTTTTAAAGGTATTTCCTTTTATGACCACATTACGGGAATTTTTAAAATGCACATTACCTGGTATATCCTTCAGCCCCTCAAAAGCATCTTCAATAGACTGGTAATCTGGGTCTTTTAAAATCGCTCCTGACTGAATACTAACGTAGCCCTGTGGTTTGGATGCCTGTTTCCAGTTAGCGTATTTGAATGTCAGACCTTCAATGGTCACATTGCTTACGCCATCTGCACTAATCAAATTCTCCACATTGGATAACACAACATCCGCATCTTTAAGGTTTTCACCTTTTTTAGGCTTATAATAGACCGTGCGCTTACGCTTATCCAGATACCACTCGCCTTCTTCATCTAAAAACTCAATGGCATTTTCTAACCAGGTAACCGTTTGAGTTTTATGATTAAACATTATTGCATAAGGGCCAATTTTCGCCAAATCCCAATAGCGCTGATCTACATAGGCTATTCCATCTTCAATCTTATCCAGTTTCCCGCGGTACATCTTCCAACGCATGATGTTCACCATTTCCACATCACCAACATTGGATAGTTTTGGAAAGTCTTCCGGCATTTTGAAACCATTGGGCGTGTTTTCATCATCACGACAAGAGACTGAATTGCAAGGATTAGGATGATCTGAAATCCTTTCCCATCCATTCCCATCTTTAGTACGAGCCCTAACTGCCCGTTTACCTTCGATATACAGATGACGGCCTACAACACCTGCAGGCACTTTTGCCGTCCAGACGCCATTATTACCAGAGTTACGCCAACCTGTGATATTAACTCCACCACTTATAACTGGGTTGGCTCCTTCAACGGCCTGAATGGTTAAGTTTGAATCATCTGCCGTAAGCTTTAAAGATTGCTTGAATACATATTCACCATCTTGCAGGTGAATAGTTACAAAATCATTTACCAATCGTGCTCTGTTTTTAGCAAATTCTACTGTTTTCCACGGTTGATTCTTCGTTCCTGCTGCCTTATTATTTCCTTTTGCAGAAACGTAAAAGTTCGTTTGCGCAATACTAGCTAAAGAGCCTGCCAATAGCATAGCAATGGCGCAACTTAATATTTTAATTTTCTTAATCATGATTATGTAGTTTATGAAATGGTTTATGCGTTAGCTCTAATTTCTTCTAGTTTTAAAGCATTTTCGTTGATTGTTTTACTATTTAATTTAAATAAGCCAACCACCAAAGCAGTTGCTACAAAAACAATGGCGGGAACAATGGCGAACACGAACAGAATACCTTGCGTAGCTTGCACCGTTTGCTCAACCCCGCCGCTCTTATAACCATAATAGCCCATCACTGTCATAGCAATGGCGCCACCCACCGAAAGACCTAATTTTAAAGCAAAAAGCGTAAACGACAGCGTTAAGCCATCGATACGTCGTTTGAACTTCAACTCGCCATAATCCACTGAATCGGCGGTGAAGGTAAACCATATTGGCGCAATCATCTGATTGAAGAAACCGACAAAGAATTGCAGGATTAAAATCAATATAATATTGGAGGCACCAATGAAATAAGAGGCTGCTGACGCACCGGCACAAATGTATAGCAACAGTATATATGCTTTTCGTTTATCCATTACATCTAGTAGTTTGGAGGCCAATTGAGCCCCAATCATTCCACCGATCATCCATATCGATAAAAACAAGGCTGAATACTTAACCGCATCTTCCACATAAATGGTAATGTAATACAGTTGTGTGGTGTTCTTAATTGTTTGAGCAGCAACCATTAAAAGTGTTGCCAAAGCAACTAAGCGGTATTGATCGTTCTTGACCACCAACAACAAATCCTTCAATACACTTTGTTTTTCATCTTTGCCATTAATCCCTTTTACCCGCTCTTTAGTTGTGGCAAAACAGATAACAAACAAGATAATGGACAATAAAGCCATTAATAGCATGGCATTACGATAACCGGTTGCCGGATTGTCCCATAAATCAGTCAATGGCAATACCAACGAGGTCACAATCAATCCGCCACCTGTGGCAAACATAAACCGTGTGGCATTAATCGAAGCTCTTTCTTCCGGGTCACTGGTCATCACACCTGTTAATGAACCATAAGGAATATTGGTTGCTGTAAACAACAACATCAAGGTGATGTAAGTGGCATAAGCATATATCACTTTTCCTTGCGGACCAAAGTTAGGCACTGTAAAAACCAATACACTTGCAATGGCATAAGGTACACATAGAATCAGTAAGTAAGGACGGTACTTCCCCCATTTGGTATTAGTACGGTCAACCAGTGCGCCCATCAGAGGATCAGTCACGGCATCTACAATACGCACCACCAAAAAGATAGAGGCCACTGTGGTAGCATTCAAACCATACACTTCGGTATAGAAAAATCCCAGTAATAACAATACTGATTGGTAAACGAAGTTACCAGCCGTATCTCCAAGACCATACCCGATTTTTTCGATTAACCCAACTTGATTCTGGGGATGTGGAGTTTTTTCTTTCATGTATTTAATATTTTCTTGATGTTTTAATTCCTTTTCTTTTAACCTCCACAAAGCCTATTGAATAACTAATTTTTCTCTGTCCGGTAAGCTTCGAAACGCAACACTTGGCAAGGTTTGATACCAAAATGCCACAGTAGAGATGTCGTCTTGTCTTGCCAGGTAGCGACGATCTTCAATCACATCAAAATGATTTTCGTTAAAACGCTTCCAGCCTAAGTCCTGAACGGTTACCTTCAGATTGTTTTTAAAACGAATAGGATCCATAATGTGCCAGCGATACAATGAGAAACGTGGCTGAATTTTGTATAAACCATCTGGTGCTTCATATTTATGAAAACCACCGTAAGGCGAATTGTAAGTAGTATATCCTTTATTGGTTTCCCAATTGAATGCGCCTAAGAAATAATCTTCAAGACCAGTACCGCAAATGGTTGGAAATTCTTCGTCCTCATCAATAAAGAATTTGACTTCGCCTTCACCCCACCAGCCTCCGGCACCATTTAAACCAATGCTCATGGCTGTTCCTATAAAATGGCCTTCTCCTTCTATATTATCAATAATGGTATGTACCTCTTTGTAAGGTACTGGATTTGAACGACGGAAAGAGGCATGAAAATAAGCACAATTATCAGGTACTTCTGTTAGTTGATAATTCACCTGATAATAAACAATTCGTGGAATATCACTTCTGTTTTCAATGGTAAAATAACAACGTTCCTTAAAAGGCATCGACCAAAAACAATTGAAAGCATTGGAAGGATTAACACTAACAGGTAATGATACCAATGGATCGAACTCGCCTCCTAGCAACACATCCGTATTATCGGCATAGCCACAGGCAAAAAAATCAGGGAATGGCACTTCCACAGAAGGGTGCTCCTGGTTATCCCAGTGAATACGTATAATTAAATCACGAGACACCTGACCAGTTATCCAGATGCTCTGAATACTACCCGTTCCTTTTATATCGGCTATCACTGCGGTTTTTCCAGCTTCGATTGTAATAGCCGGGTTCACTTTCCATCCTAGTCCTAGTTCACTTGATTGCTTTTCGGCAAAACCATTTGTTGCCTTTCCTCCATTGCCTATTTCGCCTGTTGGGTTTTCAGCGGTTATCGAACGTGATTGAGCATTTGATAATAAACTCAGATTTCCCAATGACATATTTAGTCCATTAAATTCCATAGATATCAATATTCTTAAATTGTATAACATAGCAAATATAATATCACGTGCTTAAAGGTTTTAGCACCCATGTAAAGTAAAATGTCACAGATGTAAATTTTTTCAGTAAATCACAAAACAAACACCTTGACACCTCCTTAAACTAAAGCGACATAACTGCATTCATAATAATGATTCGTCATTCACTATTTTATCATTAATCATTTTAGATAACTTCCTTTTAAACAATTGAAAAATCTTTCCACCTTCTAGTCATTATTAATGCGAATCTAGTTTCACAAGTTTAATTAACATACTTCCCTCAATATTCAGAATGTAAATTCCAGGTGAAAGTTTATAAGTATCAATATCTGATTTGCCTTGAATATTATTTAAAACTCCTGTTTGAATTAATTTTCCATTAACATCAAAAAGTTTGAATTTTGTATTCTGGCCTTGTATACCAAGCAAGTTTATTTTTCGTCTAAACGGATTTGGATAAGCACGTATCTTATCCACATTTTCTAATTTGTTATGCCAGGTAGCAGAAACAAGCAATGCATCCAGAAAATCCACCCCAACCATATAAGATTTAACTGCAGCAGGATTGGCTCCCTTAACTATGATATCAAGTTTATGAGATCCTTTTGCCAATTTATGCTGTCCAAGACTTATAATCTCATTTATAACACCACTATGATGATATGCATCGTAGTTATCTAAAACGTCTTTTCCGTCAAGTTTAATATCATAAATAGCATAATCAATTGCCTTAGTTAGGCTAATTGACATATCATAATCAGCCTCTTTATCTATTTCGAATATAAGTTGGGCAATATCCCCCTGGTTTGCTCCAGTCCACCAAACTTGTGCTCCATTACTCCAGTTAAACTGTTGAATTCTCTGTTCCCTGATATTACCGTTTGTGCAACTTAGTTTCAAAAACTCGGCTTCAATCCTTCCATTTTCATTTGGCATTTTATTAAAAAAGTCACTTTTATCAAGAATTACCTTATTTTTTGCCTGGTCAGGAACTGCTCCTCGATTTGATTTACCACCAGGTAGCATGTACCACATTGATGCAGGAGCATAATTCATTATGGCAGAGTACCAATGCCAGATTTCCATATCAAACTTTAGTTTCGTTTTAAACGGGATGGCATCTAAGCCTCGGTAACGCTGATTGACGGAAGTTCCGGGATTTTGGTTTCCGACTCCATCAGACTGTGTAATATAAGGATGTGAAAATTGATTTGGCATCCCCCAGGCATAACCATAATAATCCTCTGTTCCTGTGCCAAAGTGTGAAGGGAAACTTTCATTGTCAACATATATTTTTTCATCTCCTTCACCCCACCATCTTGCAACCGTATTAAACAAAGTCACACCTGTTCCTACTAACACACCTTTCCCTTCTAAAGTGACATAATTTAAATCAAAAAGATTTTCATTTTGTCCTTCCATTGAGCGAGGCCCATCCCCTGTATGCATTTTATAGTCCTCATACCACCCTGCACCAAAATGCATGCTTCTATTTGTCCACTTATGTTGCTTGGTCGTAATAGAAGAAGCTAATATTTGCACATCTTGCTCCCCGTAGTTACGAATGTTTAAAGTACATGTTTCTTTGAACGGCATAATCCAGTTAGCCGTTAATGTGCTATCATTTTGAGCAGAACAATAAAATGATGAAACAGGATATAGTTTGTACCCTATTCCAAAAAAATCACCAATAGGACACCAAACGGTTTCGTCTCCGTCAAATGATATATTTAAGACTGTTGATCGAAGAGCTTGTTCATAATTTTTGGCTTTGATTTTTAATTTTATCTGGTAGATTCCTTTCTCGCCAAAGAAACTTTTTTGGAGTTCTTTATTGGGTGCAATTACTCCATTAATATTATCATTTACTCCATTTGTAATAACAGGGTCTGAAAGTAATTCCCTTGAGACTCTATTTATCAAGTCTCTATGATCTTCTAAATCACTCAATGAAAATGAAGTTACATTGGTTCCATCTTCATAGGTGCGGTAATTAATGGCGTAATATAATGATTCGCCTGTTTTACCTCCAGGTTCCCAGCTTTGTGCACTACTTTCGTAGGTTACTTTGCAATGCTTAGCATAGGGAATAGGAAGGTAAAGATTGTGTCCACGATATCTGTATTCTGAAAGTTTTGGAAGGTCAGAGCCCAAAGGTTCAGGTGCCAGTTCATTTCCACTAATAAGCTTAAATATTTCACCCTCGATTACTGGTTCTTCCTTATTATCTATGTATATCCTTAAAATTCCATTTCGATTATAAGACGCAGCAGTTACCCAGAAACGGACAATAGCTCCCGGACCATCAATATCCATCATTACAAACTCACGACGACCATTGTTCTGCTCTATTCTAAGCCATTGACTCCTATCCCAATTTGCGAACCATCCCGGTCCATTGACCTGTTTGGAACTCCGGTCATAGCTACTAAACTGAGCACAAGTATAAGCTGGATATGGAAATTTAGTAATGGCTTCCCGGTTAATCATTTCTTCCAATAATACCTTTGTGCTAACACCTTGCCCATAAACAATCGATGTTGATGTAAGTAATATTAGCAAGGTCATATTTAACAAGTTATACAAAGGATAAAATTTCTTGAAGTAAATTTTCCAACGCTCTATCTGACGAATATCTACATTCATTAAATCAACATTTTCAAGTTAAAAAAATAGCCCACCCTTAAATATTTGGGTGGGCTTGTACAAATATCACTTAGAGAACAGTTACGACTTCATCTCTTGAACTTTCTAATCCATTATTCAGTAGGGATAAGACCTGAAAAGGTAATTTCACTCATCCCAATATCAGGATTGCTATCATGATAATTATCTATAAAAACCAAACGTACATATCGGATTTTTTCGTCGCTTGTAATTGGCTTGGTAAATCCTGATTTATCGCCATCAGCTCTATTGTCATCTACCAATAAAGTCCATCCAAGATTCTCAGATTCTGTTTTCCAGGCTTCAAAATTTTCTGCTTTTTTAGCAGTTACCTTAACAGGATCAGCTTGATCCTCTGGGCTCAACGAAGAAATATCGTGGATATCTACGGAAGTAGCCGCTTCACTAATCGCTTTATCATCTCCAATCCCCCATATTTGGTATTCTTTAGGTGTAATAAAAGGCCACGGGAAACCAACCAATTCGAATTTAGTTAGTTGCACTTTAACTCCTAAGTCAATGGTTACAAAAGCTGGTTTAGGATTATTTCCTTCCAGAAATACTTTTACTGTACTGTTATCCCCATCCCAGGCATGATACCAATCTTTTTCTGCATCATTTACCGTTGGATCATATCTTGGTATGTCCATTGGTAAGTTGGCTAAAGTAAACAGTGACTTATCCAATGCAACTTCAATACTCGTTGTTTTGAATACATTAGATGTAAAAACATCTATTGAGTTATCCGGTTGATAATCTGAAACAACAGACAATCCACCTTTAGGATCAAAATCAGGTATAACAGTAGTATTATCCTCATTTTTAACCTCTAGTGTTTTAGTTTCTCCACTGTTATTCCTGTAGGAAACTCTTGATGTAAGGGTACCTTCCAACGGGCTTCCCCAAGTGACTGTTGCTGAACCATCACTTGAAACATTTATACCTATAAACGACCGACTTACTAAATTACTTTGGTAATTACTTCCAAGTACATTAGTAGATACCTGATCACTCACTAAGGACCTGACTCCTTTGTTGTTTCGTGTAAATAATTTAAAAAAATGCGTACCTTCAGACAAATTGGTGATAATCATTTTTTTCAGTAGATCCGATTGGTCTTCAATCGAAACAACGACTTCCTCTGTATCATCATACGACACAACCACCTCATCAACATTTTGAATACTCGTAAGACGCCATGAGAGCTCTACTCTATTATTTCCAGGCTTTACCTCAACATCTAAAGGCTTTGGTATATAGATTTTTTCACCACCTTTGATATAATCAGAATGTATATCATCTATACTTTCACCGCACGAAAAAACAATGTAGCCTAAAAGAAATAAACTAATTAGTTTAAATATATTTAACCTCATAATAATTCAATTTTTATTACTCATTTATTTGTCCGAAGAAGCTCATTTCTCCACAAGATGACCAATTGATATTTGCGAAAGTATTATTCACTTTTATTCGAATATATCTCACCTCAGGAATATCTAATTGAAACTCAAAATCATGCCCTGCAAAAGCAGCTTCTTTATCTTCGTTTGTAAAGTTACCTTTCGCAAGTGGTGTTCCTGATGGTTTTACCACCTCACACTTTCTTAACAAAGTCCAATTGTCAAAACTTCCACTTGTGTCTAACGTTTTAGCACCCCATACTTCGAAGTTCTGGTACTGAACATCAAAATAAAAGTACTCACTGCCATCGCTTCCCCAGAAAAACTGCCAAAATTTTAATCGGCTCAACTGAACATTTACACCTAAATCGAAGGTGTAATAGTAATCATCAGGCATATCACCATGGGTTGCAACCATTCTATTCCAAAGATCACCATCCCAGAGAGCTGTCATCGTTGATGCTCCAGGAATCCATGGACGCTCCGTGAGCACATCTCCCGGTAATTTAAGTTCTCTAAATTTAGATTTATCCAACTCCTCTTCCAGCAGAGGTACAATTGTTTCCTTATGTATTTCCGATAAATTATCCCATCGGTCTCTTACCTGCACTGCAAATTCATGACTAACAGGACCAAATCCTCGAAAAGACATCTCACCCTCTGAAGCTTGCGTATAAACAGTTTCAAATATTTCGAGCGATTGATTATCCTTTGCACTATCAGGCAAAGCCATCAACAGTAGTGCAATAGGTGCCTTTGATTCATTTCTCCACTTTAGTTTAAATCCGCCAAATGTTTTAGAAATTTCTACCGTCGTAAAAATATTATCCACAGGTGCTGTTAATGTTTCTATACTTGTTGTAAGAGCCTCAGACCTGTTCTCACTTCGATCAACTGTGAATAATTCAACCGGATATTCTCCCGCTTTTCCAAAACCTTCTAATGACAAAGAATCAACATAAGATGATGACCTTACCTGCATTTTTCTTCCATTTTCAAGAGTGAATTTAGCCTCTACATATAAAATATCCAGCTCTTTCGGTAAATCATACTTTATAACAGCCCCTCCTGGAGTAGGAATCATTTCTCGAACTGTTAATTGACCAGGAAGTGTTCCGTCTTTATACTCTGGCCCGTGGGTATCTTCATCACAACTTGAAAACAAAGTACAGCTCATGATGAAAGAAATGAGTAGAATTATATTATTTTTCATTATCATACTATCATATTTATAAAATTACTATTACCAACCTGGATTCTGAACCAAATCTGTATTAACAGTCAATATGGATGTCTTTAATGGCCATAAATAATTCCTGGTTGAAAACTTTTGATCATATAAATCCAGCAAAGTGTAAAATTCTTGCCTTGTTTGACCTTCAACATTCCAGCCTTGCAATGGTTTATTCATGTATTCTGAGGCTAATTTCCAACGTTTCAGATCCCAGAAACGCTGGCCTTCAAATACCATTTCAATCAAACGCTCTCTCCTGATAATATCACGTAAACCTTCTTTTGTTGATGGTTTTGTCGGATTAACCGAATGATCTGCCCAACTTTTCACGACACCATCTAATCCCGCTCTGGTTCGGATCCTATCCAAATAATCATACACCGCTTGTGATGGTCCTTCAGCCTCATTTAATGCTTCTGCATACATCAGGTACAAATCCCCTAATCGAATAATCGGGAAAGTATAACTATTAATTGAATAATTATTTCCAGCTGAAAAGGCATTTTTATAATTGACCAATTTTTTTACAAAATAACCGGTGACATTAAATTCATGAAGATCTCTTTTCCCACTCGCTTCACCTGCGCGGGCATATACATAATAAGGAGAATCTTCACTCAAAATTCCTTGACCTAACCAAACACCACGGTCAAATCCCAGGTCAGCATAAAATCTTGGTTCACGATCAAAATGTAATTCTGGTATTTCAGCATCACGTTGGATCATTAGTTTTTCATCTTCACCCGCAATTCTTGTATCAAAAATATCCTTTGATCTCCAATCTGTATCTTCATCAATTGGTACCCCATTAGCGGTATAAAATTGTTTGGCAATCCTAAATGTAGCAGCATGTACAGGTGTAGCAGCTGATCCTACATTATCAGGTAATTTGGCCTGACAATAGCGTTGTGTTGCAACTGTTGCACCAGATCCTCTAGAGTCTCCCCAGATTATTTCAGAATTCCATCTTTCCGTAACTCTTCCTCTGAGCGTTAATTTAAGTTTCGAATAATCCGACAATTGTCCCAAAGACTCATCAGAAAACTCATATAATGAAATGCCTGCTAACTCGGCTGATTCTATTGCTGCCTTGCAGGCATCAGATGCCAGTTTCCATTTCGTTTCATCCACATCAGAAAATAAGCGTGTTCCCTCCTTGTCTGTAAAAGATGAATAATCGGGATTACCATTAAACAAAGGACTTGCTGCAAGAACTAACAACCTGGCTTTCATTGCTAATGCGATAGGCTTCGTCACACGTCCCAGTTCCTCCAATGGATTGGTTACTCTCTCTGGTAATTCATTGGCTGCCTCATCGAAAAGATCAGATACATAACTTACACATTCATCAAAAGGAGCTCTTTTTATTTTCACATCCTCCGGATCAGATCCAACAGGTAAGTTTTCCTTAATGAGAGGAATAGGGCCATACATCCGCATCAGGTAAAAATGGTAGAATGCTTTTAAGAATTTAGCTTCCGCCTTCCAGGTATTTTTCTCAAAAGGAGTAAGTTCTTCAACATCATCCACCCTTTTAATAAAAGTATTACATACTCTGATTCCTTTGTACATTTCAACTCCGCCTCTTGAACCTTCGTAAAAATTCATATAAGGATCGTTCGCGGTTTGCACTCCCAGGGCAATTTGTACAGGATTTCTGAAATCAGATGTTCTGCGCGAGGCATTCGCCCACACTTCATCTCCCGAATAAAATGCAGGATTCCCATTCAAACTACCAAAGTTAGGTAAGAAGGAATAGCAAGTAAATAAATACTTTCTAGCTTGTACCCTATCCGTGAATGCATCATCTATTGTTGGTACATCATCCGGCACTACATCCAAATAATCGTTGCAGGCAAAAGGTACCGTCATTAGAAATATTAACGTAAATATCTTTAGTATTTTCATAACCATCTTGTCTAATTAAAATGAAACGTTTAAACCAAGGTTAAACACCCTTTGAATAGGATAAGCAAAACCATTACCTGCCATTTCAGGATCCCACAATTTAAACTTACTCCAGGTCAGTAAATTGATACCACTTGCATAAACTCTCAATTTTGAAACTTTTAGCTTTGTTGAGAGTGACTGTGGGATGGTATATCCTACTTCCAATTGTTTTAGCCTCAAGAAAGATCCATCCTGGGTAAACCATGTACTTCTTACACTATTATTTTCAACAATCTCTGTTGAAAGACGTGGCCACAACGCATATATATTCTGATTTTCTTCAGACCAATGATCTTTGGCGTAAACATCTAATAGTGCATTATTTTCATACACATTATTATCAGGATCCACAAAGGGAGCTGTTGCCCTTGGATCTATCCAAAAGGAAGTACGCGCACTACCTTGAAAAAATGCTGAAAGATCAAAGTTTTTATATCCGGCTGAGAAACCAAAACCATATACAATTTCAGGTGTTGTAGGATGACCAATAGGAACTTGATCCCTGAAATCGATAATACCATCTTCATTTATATCACGGTATTTAATATCACCGGCTCCATAATTACCAAATTGTTTGGGCGAATTTAGCACCTCTTCTTCATCAACGAAAAGCCTTTCTGCAATATATCCCCATTCTTGAGTAATCGGCTGTCCATTACGAGATAACCAAGGTGATTCGGAATAATCCGGCTCTTCAAAGAACTTAAATGTTCCTTTTGCATAGGTGAAATTTACTCTACCCTGGGCCCATAAAGAGTTGCCAAAGTCATGATTGTAATCAATTGAGAAGTCCAGACCTTTACTTTCGGCTTTACCTACGTTTGCTCTTACAGCTGCTTCCAAGCCCATACTTGGAGGCAAAAATGCACGATCCATCAGAATATTTTCCCTATCTTCTTTAAATACATCAAACAGAACATTTACTTTATTATCAAATAAATTCAGTTCTACACCCGCATTGAGTTTTGTAGCTGTTTCCCATGAAATATCAGGGTTTTCGTATCTACCAATACTAACCCCTGGACGTGAATAATCTAAGTTTGTTCCAAACAAACTACCTCTTCCTGCATTATTTAAATTGACCTGCGATAAATAAAAGAATCTATCACTGGCATTTCCAATAGCATCATTACCTACAAGACCATAACTTACTCTTAATTTCAGTTTTGATATAACAGGCTGCAAATTCTCAAAAAATGGTTCTTCAGAAACTGTCCATGCCCCGCCAATAGAAGGGAAAAATCCAAAACGCTTATCTTTTGAGAATCGTTCTGAGCCATTAAATCCAAAATTAAATTCTAAGAAGTACTTACTATCATAACCATAGGTAAATCTCCCTGACACCCCCATATTCCTTGATGGTAAGGATTGTTGAAAACTTCCGGTGTTATTTCTGATCCCTGAACTTTGCAAATAAACAAGTAAAGCATTCACATCATGTACATCATTAAACAATTGATTATATGACAATGAGCCTTGCAAGTAAAAAGAAGTAGCGACATCAGTTGGCCCTTCACTATAACTCAACGTTTCTGAACCTTCGTTTTCATTAAGAATGTTTAACTTATTCTTTTTAGTACTTGAATTATAAGATGCTGAATAGAAAAAGGGATTGTGTTGCCTTATAATATCAAAATAAGATCTTCTGTTCGTATTTACTAACAAATGCCCCTTAAGTCCATCCAGCAAAGATGAAAGATCTTGTTTGATCTCAAGCTGAGCCAATAATAAGGTTCGACTATAGTCTCGGTATCCCTTCTGTAAATCAGCATATGGATTTAATCCTAACCTTACCTGACTAGAACCAGCTTGACCTGCAGCTATATTTCCATACAAAATATGCTTCTTATATCGTGTATCTGCATCTTTCTCATAATATGCAGGGTACAATACAGGATTCGTTCTTAAAACTTTCTGATAGATATCTGTTGCTCCGTCAATAGGACCTCTATAATCATCGAAAGTACCATTAAATCGAACAATTACCTCAGTTGATTTTGTCATTTTGATGTTCACATTTGAACGAACAGATGTCCTTTTTAAATCAATATTACTACTGTAATCACTTCTTTTATCCACATCCAATATTCCGTTATCCTGCGTAAATGAGGTTGCCAGGTAATAGCGAACAACATTGCCACCACCATTCACATTTAGATTATACCTTTGAGAATTGGCAAATTTTTTAAACAACTCTTTCTGCCAATCTGTTGCTGGATTATAAACTGGATTAACACCATTAATCGTATTATCAATTTTTGTTTGAGAATAAGGTAATGCACCAAGTGGATCGCGTGTCCTAACTGCCTCATTATGCAATCGCATGTAAGTTATAGGATCAGCAAACTTCACATCTTCTGTGGATTGCGACCATGCATTTTCAACTCTTGCCGATACTTTAACTTTCCCTTCTGTACCTTCCTTGGTTGTTACCAATATCACACCGTTTGCTCCCCTGGCACCATAAATGGCAGTTGTAGTTGCATCTTTCAGGATAGAAAAACTGGCAATATTGTCTGGCTGTATTCGTGCCAAGTCTTCCGGTGTTAGCTCTACTCCATCAATTAGGATAAGTGGACTTTTATTTAAACCAAAAGTCGTAACACCCCTTACAAAGAATTCAGCATTATCAGCTCCGGGTTCACCACTTCGTTGATAAGAAATTAATCCGGAAACACGCCCTGCCAAAGCAGTAGTTAAGTTGCTTGAAGGTACTTTTAATTCAGCAGGCTTTATACTATTAATGGCTCCAACAACGCTTTTCTTTTTTTGAGAACCAAAACCTACTACCACAACATCCTTTAACTCGCTAACTACACTCTTTAACACCACATCAATTGTCGACTGACCACTCACCGAAACATCCTGACTAGCCATACCAATAAAAGAGAACTGTAGAATAGCATCTTTAGGTACGTTGGGAAAGTTGTAATCTCCGTCCATACCAGTAATAACACCCTGTGTACTACCCTTTATTACCACTGTTACTCCAGGTAGAGGCTCTCCTAATTCATCACGAACAACACCTTTGATTGTTATTACATGAGCTTGTGGATTTTGAATCACAGGTACTACTCGTGGCTCTTTTTTATTAATAATGACTACATCATTATTTACAGTAAAATCAAGGTCTGTAGTAGATAAAATTTCATTTAACAATTCCTGAATGGAAACATCTCTTTTATTAACGGTAATATTACCTACTCCTTCCAGATCATCTGTTTGATATACAAACACTAATCCTGATTTCTCTTGTAATTGCCACAACAACTCAGATAATTGTATGTTCTTTACCTTTACATCCAATTTGTCATTTTGGGCAGTAACAATTGCCGACATTTGAATAGCTCCTATAAAAAGGAACATCGCCAGTAGTTTCATAACTCGAAACATTTTTACACGTTTCCGCATTAAACTGCGGAAACAATCCAAGTTTTTTTTCATACATTTGCTTTGTTAAATTATTACGATAATCGATTTAACTCAAAGGGAAGATGATATTGCAACTATCATTTTCCCTATTTCTTCTTATTGTAACTTCTTACTATAACAGCATTTCCTATTACCTCAAAATCAATCTTCTTAGTTAACTCCATCTGATCCAGCAACGTTGATATATTATCATATCTATTAGTACTAAGTGAAAATCGAAGATTCTTCAGTGAAGGTTCTGGATAAAAAATAGATACATCATACCAACGACTTAGTGTAGATAATATTTCATCAAGACGTTCATCCTTAAAAACAAGTTTGCCATTTGCCCAGGCTGAATATACAGATGCATCAACCTTTCTTATTTCAAAATCAGTTGTAATATTATTCATAATAACCTGTTCATTAGGCCTTATACTAACATTATGGTTTCTACTAGCTACCCTGACCTTTCCTTCATTTAAGGTTGTATAAGTATATTTATCTCGCTTATATGATTTTACATTAAACTTTGTACCTAAAACATTAATATCTGCATTTTCTGTTTTAACCACAAATGGCCTTTTTGCATCATGAGCTACTTCAAAATAAGCCTCTCCAGTCAAACACACAACTCTCTTATCTTCTGAATGATGCGCATAATAACCAAACGTAGATTTCGAATTAATCCAAACTTTTGTTCCATCACTCAGTACAACAAAGTACTCTCCATGTGCTGGCACAATAATCTTATGATACTCATTTTCTTCTTCATCTTCTATAGTTCGAGAATATTTAATTTTCCCGGAATCTACTTTGGCCTTAATTGCTTGGAAAACATAAATCGTATCCTGATCGGAAAGCGCTATTTTTTCTTTATTGTTAACTTGAAGATAAGCCATTGATTTTCCGGGTTCAACCTGTACGCTTGTCAAAACATCACCACCTGTATGAGCATTATTTAGAATCAAATATACTCCAGAACCCAATAAAGCAAATACAATTACTGAAGCCGCTGCCTTCAAATATCTTAGAGTCTTTGCTTTTCCATGTTTATTATGGTCAATTTTTAATCTTTTCTTAAGCTCCGTCCTTGTAAGTTCCTTATCAAAGTAATGCAAACTATCTGACCGCCACTTTTCATATGATCCATCTTGAAGAATATTAAAATGCGATTGATCTTCTTCATTCACATCATACTCTCCATTAAGTATTGCTTTCGCCCAAGTTTTTGCCTTTTCGATATAGTTTACAATTTCATCCATCTCAAACTTCTTAATCTATTACTTATAACTCATGAAAAAGCAAAGTGGGTGAATGATTGTTAAGTTTTTTTTACAATAAGATACATTTTTTCTTTTCCAAAATCCCCCCTCTTAGCCATATATCACTCACTTAGTGTGATTTGCATTCTTGGTTTTTTTTTCACAAACACACTTATTTGATTTTTTCAGCTTACTCATGCACTAGAACAAAAAACATAACTTCTTTGCACTAATAAAGAAGATCTGATAGCAATACAAGAGCAAAAAAATTATCTCGTAATTTCTCCCTCAATTTTGCGTAGGCATTTTTCTTTAGGGTTTTAACTGTATTAATAGAAATATTTAAAGAAATTGCAATTTCATTATTACCATATCCCTTTAACGCCAATCTCATAATCTTGGAAGTTTGTCCTGACAAAGCATTTATAGAATCATACAACAAGCAATATGTTTCTTCAAGAGTAATAT
This sequence comes from Carboxylicivirga sp., assembly GCA_025210475.1. GTDB lineage: Bacteria > Bacteroidota > Bacteroidia > Bacteroidales > Marinilabiliaceae > Carboxylicivirga. The sequence continues at coordinate 55,366 of JAOARW010000095.1, forward strand.
AATTATTAGTCTCTACACCAACCAATAGTTGGCTTTCAATTGATTCTGTATGTTTATTTCTGATCTCTGTTAGAATCTTATTACGCACAGAAGTGTACAAATAAGCTTTAATCTTAATTAGATCATCAAACTGTTCTTTCTTCGACCAAAAGGCAATAAAGCTCTCTTGTACAACGTCATTTACAACATCTACCTCAGGAATTATCTTTAAACCAAATACACAAAGCGAATAAAACATTTTATTATAGATTTCATCAAACACTTCTGTGTCACCAGTTTTCAACCTGATTATGTCTTCCCGAGTAATATCCATCGTTAATCAAATATAGCTTTTTTAAGATCCCTCTGTAAATATTCTATTGAGATAATCCTATTTTTGAAGTTATATATACTAAATACTTAATACATCCCAAAACATCTGATTTTATTAATATATGAAGGAACAATAATATCGTTCACCATATAAAAACATTTATTAGAAACTTAAAAAGACAATAAAAACATCTGAATATGAGATGAATAATTTCCTGTTGTCAGATCAATATTTAAAACATCGGCAATTTTTTTAACAGCGATCGAAATTTGATTATCTATTGTTTTTACTGAGATATTTAAAATTTTACTAGCCTGTCTTTTATCTAAACCCTCTTCTCTAATAAGTTTGAAAACCATTTTACATTTAGGTGGTAGCAAATCAATAGCTTCATTAATTGCTCCAATATTTTCTTCGGTTATCATAAGCATTTCGGGATTAGTTTGATACTTTTTCAATAATACATCAACGTCATCTAATGTCTCAAAACTATATTTCCCTTCTTTTTTTAAAGTTGAATAAGTTTCATTTCTAACAGAAATAAACAAATAGGTTTTAATATCCTTTATGCCTTCTACTTTCTCTCTTGCTTGCCAAAACTTAACAAACACCTCCATCACAATATCTTCTGCTATTTCAACTGACTTAATAAAAGATTTTGAAAATTGAACGAGCCGAGGATACAAAACAGTAAACAATTGTCGAAAAGCCTCCTCATTCCCTTTCCTAATCAAACACATATGATCTTCAGATATTTTCATTCAGTAGAGTTTCTTCATGTAAAACCCCATAAAAGTATTCAATTTTTATAATACAGAGAAAAACTCAACAGTAAATACACAATAGTACGTTAATGTATAATTAAAAAATACTGAATATCCGAAAAACATACATAACCCACTATTTAAGCCACTGTTATTAGGTGTCTTGATGGATGATAATAACAACTTCATAAGGATTACTATCAAAAGTGGTAATAATTATAGAACACACATAAACAGGATCTTATCAACATGTGTAATTTCAAAAGCTGGTAAAAGAGTTTGTAAGAGAGAGGCTTACCCGGTTTAAATAAATTAAAGACTGTATAAACGTCCTGCAGTTGGGACGCTTTGGTAAACATAGCAAACAAAGATACTGAGGACAATTTAAAATCCATTTGACTTCCTAACTATCAACAAATAATTAACTCTGTTCAATGGATGTGGTCGATACTCCAACGTTTTACATCCTTCATAAATAAGCAAATCAGGCATGAGTGTACCGTGTGTTGAACATTTCTGATCCGGGAGCGCCAATCGGGCTAAAGGAGGGCTTAAAATCGAAGGTTTAACAGTAATCGAAATTGACAACCATACGGCATTACTATTTATAAGTGATTCTGCATTGACCAACAAGGAACAATTGCTCGTTGATTGGTATGCAGATATTATTGTAAAACGCAAAGAGCTGCTGCTTGCCTTTTATTTATAAATAACTAAATTTCGACATCTTAAAGGATTCATTTATTAATCAAGTACAATACTGATATGCTTCTAATAAGTAAGTTTAGGGATCATGTAAATTTGCTATACCTACATTAAGAGAGCCAACAGATAAACCTGAAAGCCTCAGAAAATATGATGGAAAAGTTGGCAACGACTATTTTGATGTGAGACACTTTAAACTTGTTTCGAAAGATGATCAGACAGTCATCCAGAGAAAGGTTGTCTATTCAATATCCATAAAACGTGACATATATGCAGATGTTCTTTATCACAAAAAAGAGGACGCAGACTTACAAACTGTTTTTGATTTAAAGATACATATGCTCTTCAACTATGTTTCCTTTCCTTGTTTCGCTTAAAAAAAAATGTTTATCAATACGTGCAAGATATGCCCTAGCCATCACTGCCACTAGTTTAGCTAATCTTTCCAAATAGGTAAGGTATGTTTATTCAAGGTTATAACCACTGGATTTAACTCCTTTTAACATGGTCTCAATCTACCATCTTCTTTGTAATTGACTAAATCATTATCATATTGATTGAATGCAGCTATAATTGCAAACTCCAACTAACCAATGTTTTTTGAAGTTCTTTGCTCTAGAGAAATATACCAGATTTTTAACAAGGTAATAGAGCTTGTTACAATTTTCATATGAACTCGTTTTGATATTATTGAGAAACCTAAAGGCTTTAACAGGAGGTGCACCATTACAATATACTATTATATTGTTTTGGATACGTTTGTAGTACGGTATTTCCTGATAAATAACATCTTCAATCTTTTCTTTTCCAATACAATACCAATCTACCAGAAACGCTCTAATACTGTTACAATCTAAGAGCTTAATGTATTTATCCAACAGGTCCGTTCGTTCTAATGCATATGAATTACTTCGCTTGGACAGTAACTTCCATATTAGAAGGATTGCAAAACCCTCATAGTAAACACTTAACATTAGAATATTCATATCTACTTTACCGAATTTATGGTTGGTTGTATCCATACTAAGATTATATAGATATTCATTAGCGGGCACTTAAAACCCGCTGATTATTAATTGTTTATTTTTAAGTTCTTTGACATTTTTGTAATCGTATTTTATAAGCACCTCTCTTACAGGAGTTTTGTCGAGTAGAGATATGCTGAGAATTTGTAGAATT
>JAOARW010000096.1 GCA_025210475.1 Carboxylicivirga sp.
CTGCTGCCGGGTTTAATTTCAAAGGATTACTTCGTAAAATCAAAGAAGAAATTCTTTGGCTAAAAAAATTACTGGAGATATACTTCAAAACTCATTGCATAACTCCAGTTGTTTTTAGTTCGTAAGGGTTAACTAATTAGTTTATCCAATAACGAATTTACAGAATTCACAACCACGTTGGAGAATGAAGTTATAGATAAGAATTAGTAACAACTATAAATAAAAGCCAGCGCCTAACAATGGCTCATAAAGCATGCCGGTGTAGGTGGTGCTTTGGGCGGCAGGATTCCCGCCTCGATTGTCAGTCCTCTCGGACGGACAATCAACTCCATAAATCCGTCACGCTTCATAGCCTCGTCCGTTAGCGGCAAACAAATGCATATTTCAAACCAACTTATAAGCAAATTAAAGGAATTGAAGGAAAGCAAATCTATTTCAAGTTATACGCACCTTAAAAATATCTTGAACAATCAAGTTATTCCAATTCCATTTATTGACATTGAGCCCTATAAATTAATAAGGTACAGAAGACATGATAACTCAAATAAGGACAAGTTGTTCAAAAGTTCTGAAGAGTTAACATACCGAAAAGACATATTGGGTATAACCAGTTTTGGTAGAGCCAATGAACATGGACAAGGATTTTTCTATTGTAATGATAATGAAAACCAAAATACAGGGATTTCTGAAATAGTATCAGTGTTTAGAGGCAACGGAAATAGTGAAGCTGGAAATGCACGGTTTTATAAGCCAAGAAAATAATATACAACTCAACTAAATTCTTTTCAGTAATTTCTTCAAGGAGGCAGCTACCGCAAACCTATAGAGGACCAATAAACATTTAAATGATGATTTATTAGTTGATGTCCAACAGCCCATTAGACTAGGATTAAATCTTTAAAGTTGCGATTCAATACACTTAGTTTTCCCTTGTCAAACAAGCTGGTATGCCAATTTTATTTTGGACTTAGCGTTAAATTGTTTTGAATATTTTGAGCTAAGACAAGGCGAAAAGTCGAGTCGTAGCCATAGCTACGGCGATATTTTTTAACGCTGCATAAACTTAAAAGAACAAAAGAATAACGCTAACTTCAATGTAATATTGGTATTAATGTGTAAGGCCAGCTCATTATTTCAAAACAGTTTTCAAAGGCACCTTACGCTTGCCTTAAACTAAGCTTAAGCAAGCTGTATAGGCCTTTTTAACTGCTATGCTGGTTCTTATTGAAAGAGCCATTTTTTGAGCCAATATATCATTTTTTCAGCCATTGCATTAGATATCGCGACCGCAAAGGTGTAACGGGAGGTGTGATTAGCAAAAGCGATTCTATGCAGAATTATGATGCGTATGATTTTTATAAGACGGGTGAAACACAGGTGTAGCCTTAATACCCGAAAGTCAATTGATAAAAAAATGATGTCGTTATCATGCTACACCTAAGTTTCCCACCTTATGCGGTTATGCCCATCAATAATTGTTATCTGCAAAGAATTTCCTTTTGCAAATGACACCATTCCCTATTTAGAAAGTGGCTTACGCGATATCAAAATGCCTCATACTATATCAAGAAAAAAGAATATTTATCAACATGATAAGAGGTTGATAAATTTATCAAAAGGGGAGTGGAAACTTTGTGTTGTTCATTTTCTGAAAGCAGAATAAAAATGTATAAAAACCATGTTTCACCAAAATAAGCCCCATGTTTGGATTAGAAAATATCAGCCACCCTCCAGATCAATCCGGCCAAACGAAATATTAGGTTTACCAACTTCAAACAGGAAAAAGTATAAAAGCCGTCTAAAGCTGCCAAAGTGAGAGGATGATTACAGCTATTTCATAATTCAAAAGGAAAAGTTGAAACGTTTGTTTTTCCTTTTTTTTAATGCTGATTAAGCATAGAAAAAGCAAGCTAAGAAATAGCTCTTACGAAGTGGATGCAAGATGTGTTTTTGTGTACACACAAAAACGATTCCTTGCTCTTCGAGGATTTCAAAAATTATAAGCCATGCTTTGTTTATACATGCTACAGCAAATTTGTGAACGGCCATGGCTTATTGCAAAAGCGTTCGGCATAAACGCGCCAAAATCAATCAAAGGCATTTTCTTTCCCACCGCACCGCCTCGACAGCAAAAAGCTTGTCTTATTACGTCCCGCAAATCACAAGCCCTTTGCCTGTCCCCTCAAAATCTGTTTGAATTGATTTTTCTTCCAATCGCACAAGGCCATTTATTCCGTTTCCTTTTGCCAAAACCATGACCTTATAAGAGGGTGGCTTACGCATGTAAAAAAGCCCCAATATATGAATATGAAAGGGAAGAAGTTGAATGGTTAGTAAGTAGAAATATCTTAAGAGATATTAATGCCTGTCTGTTAAGCGAAGCTATTAGCAAGTTTATGTTTTGGTGTGACCAAAATTGAAAAAGCATCCCGTTGGTCTATAAAAATGTGGTAAAGGTAAGCCTCATAATTAAATTTTCTTTCTCAGCTCATTCATATCACGACTAACCTTTTCATTAATTACTTTCGAATAAATCTGAGTAGTTCTGATATTCTTATGCCCTAACATGGAACTGATGGATTCAATTGGAACACCATTGGCTAATGTTACTGTGGTTGCAAATGTATGCCTGGCAGTATGAAAGGTGAGGTTTTTATTGATTGATGCCAAGTCAGCCAATTCTTTTAAGTAGGCGTTTAACTTCTGGTTACTCAGGTTTGGTAAAATATTCTCCTCTGTTTTCTTAGCTGGATAGAACTTGTATTTATCTATAATAGCAAGAGCCTTTGGCAATAATGGAACAATTGATGGCACTTTGGTTTTCTGGCGTTGTGTGATAATCCAAAGATTGCCATCAATCCCTTTTCGGATATTGTCCATCGTCAGATTGGCCACATCAATATAAGCTAAGCCGGAATAGCATGAGAAGATAAATATGTCGCGTACGGTATCTAAACGGGATATCCTAATTTTAAGGCTTTCGAGTTTATGTAATTCATCATTGCTTAGAAACTCTCGCTTGACTTCAACAAGTGAAGCTTTGTATTTGGCAAAAGGGTCTTTTTCCAGCCATTCATTACGAATGGCGATATTAATGACCTTCTTAAAGTTCTTGATGTATTTATAAGTTGTATTGTTATTGCACTTACGAACCGTTCTGAAATAATGCTCCAGGTCTGTTATAAAAGAAAACCTGAGTTGATTAAGAGCGATATCTTCATGTTTATATTGGTGTTTGATAAAACTCCTGATATGGTCAAGCGTAGTCACATATCGTTGAATAGTTGCAGGTGAGTATGATATACCTGATAGTTCTGTTATTTGTTTATTGTGATATTCAAATACTTCAATTATTGTTTTTTTATCTTCTTCGATGCCAAGAAATCGATTTTTTAAAGTTTTGGCAGTAATGTGTTCGCCATTCTTCACCATGGCAGTGTGGTGTTCAAAAATACCATTCTTCAAAATATCCAGGAATTGATTGATTTGTACTCCTCCTTTCTTTTTAGGAAATGCCTTATTTAATTTACCATTCCAGTTTAAAGGGTTGACATATCTCCCTGTTGCAAGTTCAGCTCGTCCTTGATTGATCGAAATGCGCATATATATCGCAGCTTCACCATTTTTATTAGTTCTGTTTTTCCGTATCAGGAAACTAATATTAAGGACTGAAAATGTATTCATAGCAGGTGTTTTATAAAGGTTCGTTACACTATAGTATTTTCAATTTGTTTCAAATACCTAAAGTGTTCACTCAATTTACAAAAACACCCTAATAATGTCAAGAGTAATTTTGTGTCATATTTACTTTAATGCGTTTTGATTCAATTTGTTATGTTGAAATTGGTGAACAGTGTAGTAATAGCAATTTGTTCACCTATGGGCTCCCTTATCTATTGTATTTATTTGGGTATTTATGATTGATGTAGAAATAAAAAAAGCTGTAAATCATTTGATTTACAGCTTTTTGATTTAATTTGTATTTTGCAATGCGGAGAGAGAGGGATTCGAACCCCCGGTACCTCTCGGTACAACGGTTTTCAAGACCGCCGCATTCGACCACTCTGCCATCTCTCCGATACTTTTATATTTTGTCTGAAACCCTTGTGGTCTCTCGTGTTTCAGTGTTTATCTCTTTCGATAACGGATGCAAAAGTAGGGTTTATTTCTAAACTGCAAAACAAAAAATGATGAAAAAAGAAGCCTTAAATTGACTTGTGATCCTATCTTTCTAGTTATTAAATTAATACTCTTGCAAAAAAAATATCCTTTTTTTCAGCTTTTACTGAACCACACTTAGCAACCAGGCATTTTTGAAATTAAAATCATTATTGGTTTTGAATTTATCGCAAATGCTTTTAGCTTTTTCGGCATCACCAACATTGTTATAAACATAAACATAGTAGAAATCTTTTTGTGTTAAAAAACCATATTGGTTACTATAGCCTTTTTCTTTCAGTTTAGCACTATATGCTGCAGCATTGTTTTTAGATTTAAAGGCTCCTACAACAACATAGTAGCCAATGCTTAGTTCTTCACGGTTATCTCCTTGCTCCACAACAACTGCCTCTTTAATAATAGGTTTTTCAACTACTGCGGGCTCTTCAGGTTTGGTAACTGTTGCAACAACTGCCGTGGCGGCTGCAGCTTTAACAATCGGTTGAACCACTGGTTTCTCAACAGTTTCAATTGCTTCAACTATTTCCTCAACGGGTTCTTCTTCAACCATAACTGGTGGAGGCGGTGGAGGAGTTTTATCTTCTTTTATGGCTTTGGGCTCCTTGTTTCGTCTGTGGCCTACTACAAAGTTGATGCCTACCCGTGCATCTAACAGAGCAGCATCGTCCGGTTTAATAAGGTTTGTCAAACTTTCCGTAGTAGCATATATCTGTAAACCGCCAATATCAACTGAAGCGCCAATACCCAACATGCTGATTTCACCATTTCTCATGCCCATATTAATCACACCATTAAATATTCGGGCAGGGCTATAATTGTAATAAGCTGCAAATTCGGGCTGTACTATACCTTCAACCATTCGGCCGTAAGCCTGCATACCCACATGATTATTGCGGTAGAACTTATAGTTAACACCCAGATTTGCACTGGCTGTTAAAGAGGAGCGAAATGAAACATCTTCAAATTCATCGGGTGTGAAAAGTGTTTCCAACTTATCCAATTCATCCTGAAACACATCTTCATCATCGTTTTCATTTAAGGTTTGAAGTATCTCAAATCCGTCGAAGCTGTATTCTACCGGATTAAATCGGTATTCGCGTGTGTCTGATTTCCAATTGATATATCCCAAATCATTGACTGCTGCAGAAACTGATAAACGATTTGTAATGTTATAGTTCAGTCCCAGATCAACCGCCCAACCGGTATTTTTGTTTTTCCCCGGTAAAGTATTGGTGATGAGTTTAACGATATCATTTTCATCATCAAAAAAGGCTTCACCTGCTGTATAAGCACTGAAACCTGAGTGGTTGATATAGATCTGTTCATCGGACGTTCGGGCAACACCATTTATGGCTTCACTTTCAGAAGCAGCAATACCCATTAGATACTTGAGGAGAATGCCCAGTGTTAGCTTGTCACTTATTTCGCGTGCGTAACCCAGGGCAATTTCGTGGTAAGCATTTTGTTTAATCATCAACTTATCAAGGGCGATGTTCTGACCGAAAATATTTTCATTGGCATTTCCCATAATGGCAAGTGTGGCAATGTCGCCTGAATAGGTAAATACAGAACTAATTCGTTCGTTAAATGCCAGACTAAAGAAATTCTTTTTAATATTCATGCCATAAAAAAGTAACTGAACATCGCTGTTTAAACTCAAATAGTTTTGATCTTTCAAACTACCTGCAATTTTGTCAAAATCCAGTTCGTAGTTACCATCGGCATTGCTACTAAAGAGATTATTGAAAGTCAACTGATCGCCATTAAACGACAAATGAGTAGCGGAGATGACTGGCAAGCCAAACATAACACCATAATCGGTTCGAAAGGCTGGGTTTAACTGATGCGCCTGTGGAACAGATCGGTTCAGGTTATACAAGGTAAATTCACCTTGGGCAATGGCCATTATTGGTAATGCAATGGCTGCTATTATGAGAATTATCTTTTTCATGATCAATGTTTAAACGGGTTAAATGTTAAAAGTCAACATTGAATTTCGTTTGTCCGGATAATTTTATATTCAGCGTGTTTTTCTCATAAAACTTAACGGACTGATCAGGAGATTGTGGCGTATTTAGTATGGCTACCAATAAAATCTCGGTGGCCCTTTCAATTTTATCCAATCGGGTATTATCCAGTGCAATGCTTTTATCAATCGTGCCGGGGGTTGCTACATCACCATTGGCATCTGGAATGGCCGCATTGATTAATAATTCTCTGTCATAAATCAGGCTATCGAGTATAGTATTGGCTTCATCAAGAAAATAAGCTTGTATGCGTGCATCGGCTGCCAAACTATTTGATCCGCGGATATTGATAATGGCATTGTCAACATCTTTGGCAAAATCGCCATCGAACTCGTATTGTTCAGACAATCGCAAGCGATGGATATAACCATGAAGGGGAACCTCAGTTACAAGATCTATATCTAATCGTGAGCTATCTGTTACAAAATGCCGATCGTTATTACTATTGGGATTGACAATGCCGGATGCGGCATAGCGAACACTATCTGTTTTAAAAGCAATCAGATCGGGCAGATTGGAATTGGTTTCATCAATGGTTAACTCGCTGGTTTCAACCTCACCGGCTTGTGTGGGATAAAGTAAATCGATGGGATCGGCAATGACATCGCCTGTTAAAGCCAAAGTACCATTGGCATCCGATTCGGCTTGTATATAGTCGATATTGGCCTGCATGGGGGCTCCAATGCTGTTATGAAAAGACAAATGAAAGGCTGGTTCATTAATGAAAAAATCGCCCCTTTGAACATCATCATTAAAAGCAAATTCAAAATATTGTTCTTCCGGTGTAATGGTTCGGCGGGTGAGGTTGCCTTCAATGTAATTAAACGACAGGTTGTTGATGCTTAAACTGATGTCAAAACCATCTGTTGAACTGAGGCTCTGTCCTTCATAATTAATAGAAATGCTTGACGAATACAAGAATTGATTGTAACTGGTATTACCTTCAGAAAGGTCAAGCGTATAACCTGCCAGATCGATATCATTAGTATAACTCTGACTGGTTGTATTGGTCCAGGTATAATTTAATTCCAGTTTCTGACCATCTTTAACAAGCGAATGAAATACAAAAGTAATATTGCCGCTTGCCGGGATACCACCACTTAAATTAATGGATAAATCACCTTCGTTTAATTCTACCAGGTATAGTTTATCATTTTCTATACTGCTAAAAGATTCGCGGTAATCGGTACTAAAGCTGATGACCTGGTTAACCGATGGAAGACTGGCAACGTTTGTGCCTAAATTGAGTCGTTCGTTGAATTCAAATAGATCGAAGGTAATAAGTTCTTTAGCCGTTTGCGAAACAATTGGTGGCTGGTGATAAATCAAGGTTGTGACACCTTCATTGTTGGCCGTTATGATCAGGTTTTCACTTGATAATTCATTGGCTAGTTCGCCCATGGTAAAATCGCCTTGTAAAATCGGAGCGGCAAATTCAGGATTCCAATTGGACGAATCAATTTTATCAATCTTGCCGGATAGGTCATCGAAGCATGACGACATAAAAATTAAACTTCCAATACTAATAACAGTGATTAAGCTTTTCATACAGCAGCAATTAATTCAACATTTAGCTGTTTCCAGAATAGAAACGAACTTAAATTCCCTTTCAGAGTAAAGTTACGACATTTATTAAGGAAGGGTTACAAAGAATGTGGTCTTTATGTTGTTGAATAATAATGCGATATGGTCGAAAGGGTGAAACTGGTCAAAAAAAAGAGGCTAACCACATTGGCCAGCCTCATTTTATAATCGTTTAAGTCAACAAGCAATTACTCGCCAACTTTAATTAGTTCTACTTCAAATATAAGAGCCGAATATGGCGGAATAACTTGTCCGGCACCACGTTCGCCATAAGCCAGTTCATAAGGGATATAGAAAACATATTTTCCACCTTCCTTCATCAATTGCAAGCCTTCAGTCCAACCCGGAATCACACGATTCAAAGGGAATGAAACCGGCTCACCACCTTGCGAACTATCAAATACTTCACCATTTATCAATGATCCTTTGTAGTGTACTGTTACCAAATCAGATGCCTGAGGCGATGCTCCGGTACCTTCTTCCATAACCTTGTATTGTAAACCACTTGCAGTGCTTTGTACACCTTCTTTTTTGGCATTCTCAGCAAGAAAATCAATGCCCACCTGAGCTTTACCCATGGCAATTGCTTTACCTGCTTCCTCGAGTGTTAGCTGAGCTTTTTCGCTCATGGCTTCTTTAATACCAGCAGCTATCATATCAGCATTTAAACCTTTCTCCGATGAAATATCACGAGCCATCATTACTCCATAACTATAACTCAGGCTATCGGCCTTTGTGGTGATTTTTGCTGGTGCATTGGTGTTGGTACATGCCTGTGGTAAAAGCAATGTTGCTACAGCAATGCAGCCAAACACGCTATTCTTAAAAAATCTTCTCATTTTAATTCGCTTAATTTTATTTTATCGCGCCGAAAATACAATTAGTATTTGTAAAGTCCCTTATCCTAATATTAAAAAGATAGCGGGGCGTTTATTAATGTCAGGTAGCTGACTTTTCCATTGGGCTATGGTTTTAGTTTTAATATACTCAGTTTCAAGTGTAATGTCGCAGGCAATGCATAAGCGTGTTTGTGGGCGACAAGCTTGAATCAGCTCCTGCAATAGTTTAATGTTGCGATATGGTGCTTCGATAAATAATTGCGTTTGCTTTTCACGAATCGATCGTTCTTCCAGATGTTTAATGTGCTTGCCTACTTCTCCTTTTTTCAGAGGAAGATAGCCATTAAAGGCAAAGCTTTGGCCGTTGAGACCCGATGCCATTACAGACAATAGGATAGAGGATGGTCCGACCAATGGAATAACCTGCACCTTTTTTTCGTGAGCCAATTTAACCACATCGGCACCGGGATCGGCCACGCCCGGGCAGCCGGCTTCTGACAGTAAACCCATGTTCTTACCATCGTAACAAGGCTTGAGGTAGCCCGGAATATCATTGGGATTAGTGTGTTTGTCCAAGACAAAAAAGCTTAGCTCATCAATTTCGATGTTTTTGTCCACCTTTTTTAAGAAACGACGGGCCGATCGAATGTTCTCCACCACAAAATGTTTGATGGATCGGATGGTATCAATGGTTTCCTGAGGTAAGTTTCGTTCGATGGGGCTTTCACCCAGCGTGTTGGGTATTAAATATAATTGACCTTTCATGATTGCTTTTATTGTTGCTATCTGTTGTTATTGATAGTTTAAACGGCAAAAGTACATAAATGAAGGGCTCTGTTCAAAATGGATTTTATCATGTTTTTAATGTAGAATAATTCTAAATAAAATTTGTAAGTTTGCTCAATCGTAATACTGATAACAATTATAGAGTTTTTAGATGCAATTAATTTTCAATATAGTACGAAATCGAAATTTCATTTTAGTTCTGGCGGTGGTTTTAGGCCTTGTGATTGGCGATTGGGCTGCAAACATTAAAGATTACACCGTTTATGTTCTTGCCATAGTTATGACTTTTTCGATGACAAATATTCGTACATCGAGTTTATATCCTCCTAAGAAATTGATTAGGCCAATGATCATTGGCTTATTCCTGAATTACCTGGTTTATGCTGTATTTATGATTAGCCTGGCCTATCTGATCATTGATGATAAGGAACTATTTTATGGTTTTGTTGTGATAGCCACTACGCCTCCGGGTGTGGCAATCATACCTTTTTCGTACATTTTAAAAGGCGATGTGGAATATTCCATAAAAGGGGTGTTGGGCGCTTTTTTAGGAACCGTGTTTATTACACCATTTGCAGTAGGCTGGATTACCGGAAACGGAGGAATAAGTTCGATGGCGTTATTTATGTTGATGGTAAAAACAATCGTATTGCCATTAATCATCTCGCGCTTTCTGCTCATGCCTATGCCATTTAAATTGGTTGATAAAATCAGGGGCAAAGTGGTTGACTGGGGGTTTGCTTTGTTAATATTTATAGCAGTTGGACTCAATCGGAACGTATTTATTAGTGAGCCGTCAATACTGCTGAAAGTTGCGGTGGTATTGTTTATTGTGCATTTTGTTATCGGATTAATCTACGAAAAGCTTTGCCAGTTATTTAAGCGAAATCCGGTTAAGGTCATGTCTGAAAACCTATTGTTAACTGTAAAAAGCTCTGGATTTGCTGTTGTAACAGCTATTACATTGTTTGGACAAAAGGCTGCCATACCTACAGCCGGACTGGCGATTTTCGTTTTACTTTATTTACTCTTCTTATCTTTTCGTATGGAGTTAAGAGATAAAAAGCAGAAGTGATATTAAATGAATAACTAAATTATTCCGATTATATCAATCTGCGATTCGTAATCGGTACAACCGGGTTGTTCTTTGGATTAAAGATAATTAAGATCTTTATGTATTTATTATTAAATCAAGGTTAATTCAATCTAAATACGAATAATGTAATCTGATTTAAATTTTTCGGTATTTACTTCCGTCTAAAATCATATTTATCTGTTAAAATATTATCTGGTTTTCAATATTGTTGTAAAATGTTTTGTATTCAGATTTACAGGTTGTTATCGAGGAGGATAGTGCCATGTGTGCCGATGAATTGAAATAATTTAAAAATGTAATTAAGTATTTGCAGCATTTCATTATCATTGCATTGAAATGGTAACATTAAATTAACATGAATTTAACTATTCTGTAATAAATCAAGTATAGGTTTGCACCCGGAAAATAAGATAACACACATCCAGAAAAATAGGGATACAATTTTTTTGGGAACATTAGGAATTAGACACAGGAACAAAATGAAACGTTTTTTACTATTGAATGCTTTAATGGCATTGCTATGTATTGGCACAGTTGAAGCTCAGACAATTAATGATTTGTCGGCAAAGGTTGGAAAAGGGATTCGCTTTAAAACTGATGACGATCTGTTTTATCTAAAATTTACCACTCGTATACAAACCAGGTGGGATTTTGAAAATACTCTAAGCAATTCAAATGGCGAAGCGGAATTTGAGAACAAGGCCTGGGTGAAACGTGCCCGTTTGAAATTTGATGGGTATTTTCTAAACAAAAGCCTGGTTTACAAAATTGAATATGATTTGGCAGGCGGATATGTGCGGGACGCTTTATTTAAATACAAAAAGAATAACCTGGAGTTATGGTTTGGACAAGGTAAATTGCCGGGTAACCGCGAGCGTGTTGTTTCTTCGGGTAATATGCAGTTGGTTGATCGCTCCTTATTTAATAAGTATTACACGTTGGACCGTGATGCCGGTATACAATTGCACCATAAATTTAAGCTGGGTAATGTCCTGTTTTATGATCGCTGGGCAGTTTCTTCGGGGAATGGCATCAGGGATAATTCAATGGCACCAGGAGTGAGTTTAACCGGTAAATTTGAAGTTCTTCCTTTGGGAGCATTTGAATCGAAGGGCGATTACAAGTCGGCGGATTTAAGTCGCGAAGAAACACCTAAGATTGCCTTGGCAGCTTATACTAATTATAATGCTAATGCAACTAAAAGCAGGGGGCAGTTGGGTGATATTATAGGAGCTGAAACAGATCTGTTGAACATCGGTGGTGACTTTTTGCTTAAATATCGTGGATATTCATTAATGATTGAGGCTGCAAAGCGAACGGTGACTGATGGTGATGAATTTATACTCGATGATGAAGGTGATGTGTTAGCATATTATACCGGATACGGAGCCAATGTTCAAACCGGATATGTTTTTAAAAACAACTGGGAAATATCGGGACGATATGCGTTCACCAGACCTGATTATCATGACGAAATAACGGATTATACCTTAGGTGTAAGTAAATACATTATTGGGCATAATTTTAAGTTCCAGGGCGATGTTACTTTCCGTGAAAAAGTGATGGGGCAGAATCAGATTATTACTCGTTTCCAGATGGAATTCCAATTCTAAGCAAAAGATAATAAAATAGAATATCGAAAAAGCGGCTGCCTCCAAAGGTGAGCCGCTTTTTTCGTTATAGTATCTAATAATTGAAATTGTCCATTATTCGTTCAGTCAGTGTATTTTGGGCAAAATATTTTAAGCAAACAGAGCATCTTGATACTTATATCGCGGCACTTTGTACTATTCTGGCTTGTTCAGGTTAGGAAAGATGAATCATCGTTAATTTGCTATCTTTGATAAGTTAGATTGTTAGTTATCAACTATTTTAATTGATAATGAGCTGGGGTTATTGTGTTTTGATAACACTAATTAAATAGAATGAAGCGAATAGAAAATAAAACGATATCACTGCTATTTAGCACTGCTGCTTTAATTATAGCTTTTGCCATGAATATTGTCCTTTTAGATAAGAACCATTCAATATCTTACTTTGGTCAATATGGAGATTATAGTGATGTACTTTATGAGTATGATTATGAAGTTATCATTCCGGTAATAATTGGATTAATTGCATTGTATTTTGGTATAAAAAGTAAAAAGGAGCGAGAAAAGAAAGGTCAACTTAGCTTTGTTTTCTCATTGTTGGCAGTTGTATTATTTGCCTTGCCAACATGGAAGCTATTCTTTGAATTTTTAAAGTTTTACTGAATGCAAGTTTGAAGGAAATGGAAGTTTAATTCCTTAACAAAGAAAGTAAAATAGGAAAATGACGTTGACTTGCTAAAATAAGGACTCTTGCATTTGAATTTCAATCACAACGTGGTTGATTGTGGATAACCCTAGATGGAGTAAGGGGTGGATGAATAAGAGGTTTTATAATCCTAAATGGATTCAACTTTTAAGCGCGTTTGTCCTGTACCAAGTTTCAAGCAATTGGTTCAAGACATAGCAATACTCGAAGTATAAAAAAATAGCCACTGAAATTATTTCCAGTGGCTACTTTATATATAGTGTCTATTTTATTTAGACTGATAGTCGACAAAATCGCGCTGTGCTTTTACCAGGTTCACCAGGTGAAGCATCAGGTTCTGAGTTTCGTGCAGTGTATTCAGATACAACAAGCTTACTTTAGTGCCCGCTTTATCGTTTTTAATACGTTTCAGTTGCTGCTTACGGTTATCTTTCATCTTCGCAAAAATAACTTGCTGCAGATCGATTAATTCGTCAAGATTAGCATAATCCTTCTGAGTGATAATCTTAATCGACTTCGCCATAAAGTCCTGAACATCGACACGTACAGTGTTAAGTTCCTCAAACTGCTCAGGCGAGTATACTTTGTGGTTATTATCGAGGTGTTCGAAAGCAGGCTGTGTAATAAACGACAGACAGTGTGCTACTTCACGAAGGTAATCAACCACCTGGATGTAATACAAACTCGAATCAATTGATTGCTCCTGTAGTTTCTTAACAGTAGGATAGACGTTGCCTTTAAGCTTCTTCGCCTTTTTGTTTATTGTTTTAACATCCTTATTAATCTCTTTCAGGCTGCGGCGATCTTCTGCTTCAAAGTCGTGAATTGATTGAGAATAAAGTTGCGATACCTTTTTAAGAATGTCAGTCACGCTATAGGTGCATTTTTCCAATACTTTATCAACCGAAATTTCACCGTTCACCTCTTCAATTTCGAACTCATCAATTTCCGTTTCTTCCTTTTTGTTGTTTTTGTGGATGATGTGCGTTCTGAAAATAACATAAACTGCAATCAGAACAAGAACACCCACGAACCAGATTCCCAACAGGCTGATCAATAATGCCATCACAAAGGCAACTGTAAAAGCAGATAAGGCAGTAAAGAACCAACCACCAATTACCGATAATACACCAGTGATACGGTACACAGCACTTTCTCGTCCCCAGGCACGGTCGGCCAACGAACTACCCATGGCCACCATAAAGGTAACGTAGGTTGTCGAAAGTGGTAATTTCATGTTGGTTGCAATCGAGATAAGGATACTGGCAACAACCAGGTTAACCGATGCTCTTAACATATCAAACACAGGCGCTTCATTGCCCAATTTCTTGCGGCGCTCTTCGTAATTGGTAGCATCAAATTGGCGATCAATGGCCTTATTCAGTGAAGAAGGCAGAATAGAGCTAACCGCATGTGAAGTGTTAATGGCTACACGAACAATTGAACGGGCAAAATAAGATGAACCAAAGCGCTCATCACCTTCCTGCTGACGACTTAAGTCAAGCGAAGTTTTTACTACAGCTTTCGCTTTCTTAGAGGTCCACAAGGTGATAACCATTACCGCACCGGCGATAATCAGCATATAAGTAGGTGTGCTAACTTTACCGGCAAGGGCTTCCATACTGGTGTTAACATTTCCACTTTCTATAAATATTTTAAACGATTCGAAACCGGCCAGAGGAACACCAATAAAGTTAACCAGGTCGTTTCCGGCAAAGGCCATTGCCAGCGCAAAAGTACCAGCCATTACAATAATCTTAAGGATATCAACCTTAAAGATCAGTTTCAGAACTTGTAATAAAACGGTCCAGCCCACCATGCTAATTGCAATAATGGTTAAGCCATTGTTCTTAATCCAGTCCTTGGTTGAGGCATCCATAAAAGAAGCCCCCTTGGCACCTTTAACCAAAATAAAGTAAGTAATGGCAGTAATGGCGATTCCGCCCCAGATGGCACCGAAATAGTTTAATCGCTTGGCGTAATCGAAAGAGAAAATTAAACGGGTAATGTATTGTACCAAAGCACCAACACTAAAAGAGATGACTACCGATAACAGAATACCGGATATAATGGCTAGTGCTTTTGCTGTATTAATATATTCACTTAAATTAACCTCTGGGTTGTTAAACACTTTAAGCATTGCAACAGCTACTGCGGCACCCAATATTTCGAATACAATGGATACGGTTGTTGATGTTGGCATACCAAATGTGTTAAACACATCCAATAAGATTACATCCGTTATCATAACCGCTAAGAAAATGATCATGATCTCGGAAAAGATAAAATATTGTGGATTAAAAATTCCTTTTCGGGCAACCTCCATCATACCACTTGAGAATGTTGCACCAAATAAAATACCCAAAGCAGCCACAATCATAATGTACTTGTAAGGGGCAGCTTTGGCTCCGATGGCGGAGTTGAGGAAATTTACGGCATCATTACTGACACCCACAATAAGATCTGAAATGGCCAGCGCAAATAAAACAATGACCAGAATTAAATAAATGTTTTCCATCAGAAATAGTTATTTGTTTATTCTTTTTCGCGAGGCAAACATACTTAGTCACCATCACTATAAGGTTGAATTAAAATTAAGCGAATGTTAAATTTGTGTTAACTCCCATCAAGTTAAATTATTCTTAAACACGAATCAAGTTGATATTTAATAATTATGACATGGTTTTAACATTCACAATATCAGTCTGTAATGAATTGTTGTGTTGCGAAAACTACTATTTCAAAGCCAGAAAATAAGCATATTAAATACCTTTTTTAAGGGACGAATTAATCTTCAGGAAACAAGATGTATGATCAGGTAAAATAAAATACATGTTTGTCTTGTATTTTTTAAGAGACATAAATGTGCTTAATGTCATTTAATATGCTTTATCTATAAAAGGTTTTTTTAATTTTGCGGGACTTTTAAAAATTAAGCAGTATAAACCTGACTTTTTAGCATTTGAACCTTAACTTGATAAAGTGTAGGGATGTTGGGTTTGAAAAAAGAGGATTGAATGACGATTGGTAATATATTAGATGGCTTAATAATAGGTATTTCTGCTTCGATACCCCTGGGACCAATAGGGGTGCTGGTAGTACAGCGAACGCTCAATAAGGGGCATTTATCCGGATTTGTTTCTGGTTTAGGTGCTGCTTTATCAGATACAATCTATGCTATTGTAGCCGGATTTAGTGTTTCTTTTATTGTAGGATTTATTGAATCGCAGCTATTGTGGATACAGATTATTGGAGCCATAATATTGATTTCGCTGGGCTTGAAGATATTTACAACCAACCCGGCCATTCAATTGCGTAAGCAAAAAAGAAAAAGCACCAGCTTAATTCAGGATTTCTTTTCAACCTTTGCCTTAACGATAGCCAACCCTTTGGCAGTGTTCTTGTTTATGGCATTTTTCACTGGTTTGGGTGTTGTGGGAAAAGAAAATACGGCCATTGATAATTTACTTTTAATAGGCGGGGTGATGATGGGAGCCGCCTCGTGGTGGTTAATATTGAGTACGCTGGTTAACCTGTTTCGATCTAAAATTAATTTACGACGCCTTTTCTGGATCAATAAGATAGCCGGAAGTGCTATTATAGTGTTGGTGATTGTGGCGTTTTCGATATGGATTACTAAAGAATACTTGGTTTAGGTTCTTTTAAGACTAAGATAAAAATAACCCACCGGCAAAAGATTGTCGGTGGGTTTGTTTTTTCACAAGGTTTAATTAAGCATCTTGCTTAGTATCAGTAATAATAATCTCGCGAAGAGAAACTCCTTGTGGCAATTCGTAAGTGAACTTAATGGTTTTAGCAACATCGTTGGCAGTTATGTTAACGGCGCCAACTTCCTCTTTCCAGGTATTGTAACCATCAATAATGCCTTGATCGGTTGTATGACTTAGAAGCTCTGTGCTTACAGCCCCCGGTAAAATGGATAATACACGTACATTATATGGTGATAATTCGCCACGTACAGTGCGTGTTAAACCAATTACGCCAAATTTGCTGGCACAATATGCGGCATGGTTGCCAAATGCCTGAACACCTGCAATGGAAGAAACATTAATGATGGTGCCACTCTCACGCTCTTTCATGTCGTTCATAACGATTTGCATACCATTCATTACACCCATGACGTTGATATCCAGCATGGTTTTCCATTCGTTGCTATCCTGGGTGCTTAAATCGCCTAAAAGCATTACACCTGCATTATTAATTAACAAGTCGGCTTTTCCATATTGCTCTTCGGCCTCGCGCACGGCAGCTTCAAAAGCTTCCTTATCGCGAACATCTACTTTTTTACAAATGGTGTTGGGCAAATGCAAAGCTTCCATTTTTTCAACCCTTCTTGCTAACAATAGCAATGGATAGCCGTCTTTTGCAAATTCTTTTGCCAATTCTAAACCAAAACCTGAACTGGCTCCGGTAATTACAATAAGTTTAGTTTTCGTATTCATGTTGTGTATTTAAATTTCTTATAGTTTGTTTCGTCTATTTCTAATACGAGTGCAAAAATAGACCGTATATTTGAAGTCTCAAAATACCAATTTTTAATCATTATTATAATTAGAAATTATGGATGAAAGATTACTTCGCTTTTTTGTAGCTGTTTATGAGGAAAAAAATCTGTCGAGAGCAGCTGAGAAGTGTTTTGTATCGCAACCCAATATTTCAAACGGAATTAAGCAGTTGGAGAATAATATTGGGAAAGTGCTTTTTATCCGTCATAAACGAGGGGTTGAAATTAAAGAAGATGCCCATTATTTATATCCAATTGCCAAGCGATTAATAAGTGAATTAAATGCCATTCCGGATATGTTTAAGGATAATCACTTCAGAAAAAAGATAGTGATTGGAATTGCTGATAGTTTGCCACAAAGAGTAAAAAGCGATTTGTTTCAGCTGGCTGGCAAAATTCTTGGGGAAGTTGAATGGGATGTTCGTCCCATAGGGCGCGAGTGTGATATTAATTTATTGATTAGGGAATGGAAATTTGAAGATCATCTGTTTTTGCTTTGGGAAAGGAGCAATATGTGTTGTGTATTCCGGAAAAACACCACCTGGCCTCAAAGAAAATAATTGAAGTTAACGATCTTAGTGGTGAGCCATTTATTCACTGTCCGCCTTGCGAAGCGCATCAGCAAACTCTATCCATTCTTAATACGAGTGGCAAAAAATGGAATACCGTTGCCAACTGCCAGAGTAAAAATGAAGTATTGTCATTATTGATGGCTGGCCTGGGCATTACATTTTTACCAGAGTACCTGGTGCAGGAAGAACGAGGTTTTGAGGTTCGTCCTTGTACAGGTCCTAAAAACTATCGTGAAATTGGATTATCATATGATCGTAAGAGTCTAAAGAATCCAGATTTATGCCTGTTGATTGATCACCTTTCTGAAAATCAGCATCTGTTCGGTTATTTAAGAAAATAGAATAAAAACCGGATTTCTTATTGATAGCTTCTTAAAACAGCCTCCAGTTTGGCTGCCGAATCACTTAATCCGCCAATCCGGTTTCTGAGCAGCCATATTTCTTTATGGCTGTCAATCAATTCCTGCAATTCGGCTCGTAACTTTTGTTTTTCTGAAGAGGGTATGCTTTTAAAATAACCATCTGACGTATTGAGTTTGGACTTTGCCAAATGGCAGGCATGTAATGCTAGTTTGGCTGCCTGATTCATTTCGGCCAAAACAATGGCATTATCGGAACTATTTATGGCGGAATTATTAAGTTGTTCGAGTTCTTCCTCAATGAACTTAATGCTGGCATCAACATTACTCTCTTTAAGATGTTTGAGCCAGCGATCCGTTTTAATGGAGCGCTTATTACGCTTCAGAATCTGGTGAAAAATATTGCTATTGTCGCAAGGGGCTTTCATTCGCAGGTGGGCATAACCCAGGTTGACGATGGCTTGTCCATTTTGTCCGGTGGTATCTTTTAACACCTGCATGGCGTAATGACGGGCAATATCAATGTCAGCATTGTTATTCACATTCCAACTCAAGACAGCGCCATATAGAATACCCGGGTAACTGACACTTATTGGCTGCCAATGTCCCTGATCGCCCCAGCTGGTATTCAAAAAGCCTTTGGCACCATGTTTTTGACCATTGATGGCGGCATTCTTTAGGTTAGCAAATCCATTTTTATTTCGACCGATAATGCTGTTCCAGCTCGAAGTGCCCGGACAGACATAATAGGGCAGGCCCGCTTTTTTAAATTGCCAACATTGCGTATCAAAGGGATGTTTGGCATCGTAACCCCAGATAAGCGCCACCATATCTTTGGGTAGCTCAGGTATTAATTCGGGATGATGAAGAATAATATCGCCCCAAAACTGGGTGGTTCGATCGTATTGATCCACTTCATTTTTTAGTGCCAGAACAAAATCGAGGTAAACACGGCCCTTGCCTTTTTCCTGGCACAAAGCTTTTGATTTGCCAACTCCCAATTCAACCGTTTCATCACAGCCAATGTTAAAATACCGGCTTGTAAAATTGGGAAGTAACTCAGCATATAATTCCTTCATCAGCTCAAGCGAGCCGGGTTCAACCGGACTGAGACTGGTGCGCGACATCATGCCCCAAATAGTTTTACCAGGTTGTGGCAGTTCGGCCAGGTGTTCATATTCCTTGTGCTTTAGCCAGCGTTTCATATGGCCAAAAGAGTTTTGATTAGGTACCAAATCAATAAAATGATTCCGACAATAAGCATCCAGCTCTTTGATTTGCTCTGCTGTCATTGGGCTGGCATCTTTCCATACCGTTTGGTGATTTTGATAAGCGAAGGTATGTTCGGTATAGAGCTGGAACTCGTTTATTTTCCATTGCGCCAGCTGATCAACCAAACTGAATAAGGAGGCCATGGTAGGTACTTTATCCCGGCTGATATCGAGCATAAATCCGCGTCGCTCAAAATCCGGTTCATCCTCAATATATAATGTGGGCCAATAACCATGATCCATGGCAAAACGGCCAATCTGCTGTAAACTTAAAAGTCCGTAGTAAATTCCTTGCGGACTTCCGCCCTTGATTTCAATACCTTGCCGGGTGATGGAAAGGGTATAGGCTTGCGGGCTTAAATCAGTAGTTTCCGCTGCGTGCAACAGTGCATGCTGATAGCCTGCTTGAATGGGCATTACTTGTGCCTCAATACCTGATTGGTCAAAGGTATTTAATAGTAATAATATGGGTTTGCTGATTTGAGTTACCTTGCTTTCAATAACCACGGCTCCTTTATGCTTTTCGAGTCGTCCGCTATCAATACTTAAGTGTTTGGGTTGGGGCAGCAGGTAGTCCTTAAGTGTTTGGGCATTTATATGGAAACAGATATTTATTAATAGAATAAAAGATAGTAGTCTCATGGTCATTGAATCGATTTACGGGCATTAAAGGTACAATTTTATACGATGGTGACTTTTGCAACAAACTTAAAATTGCTATACCTTGTGCTGTTATAGAGCCATTAAATACTTGACTTTGGCTGCTAATTAATAACACATGACTCGCTACAAAGCAATTTATACCACATTGAACTTTTTAGATGCTTAGCACAGCATTGCAAATTTTCCGGTAAAACACCAAATATTCCCAAAGATTAAAAACCTGTTATAGAATAGCCTTTTGAGCCTAAAATAATTTTAACTTTCGTGTGTTTAATTTGTTAATAGGAGGAAAGAATAACAAAATGTTTTTCTCACGAAGATAGTTTTATGGACAAATTCTCATTTCTGGGTAACAGTGAAATTGGCTCAATAGATGAGCTTTACGAGCAATATAAACAAGATCCCGACTCGGTATCTGAATCCTATCAAATGTTCTTTCAAGGCTTTGATTTTGCCATGAAAAACTACGATCAGCCCCAATCATTGGGTTTGGTTGATAAGGAATTTCATGTGCTGAACCTGATTCATGGTTATCGCCAGCGGGGCCATTTATTTACCAAAACCAATCCGGTACGTACCCGTCGTAAGTATTATCCTACGCTGGATGTGGAAAATTTTCAGTTGTCGGATAAGGATTTGGATACCGTATTTCAGGCCGGTAATGAACTGGGACTGGGAGCCGTGCCTTTAAAAGATATCATTGCCCATCTGCAACAAACCTATTGTCAGTCGGTGGCGGTTGAATACCTTTACATTCGCCATCCCGAGATTTTAAGCTGGATGAAAAAGCGCATGGAAAGCGTCAGGAATACCCCTGATTTTCCGGCTGAGAAGAAACGACGGATTTTTAACCAATTGAATACTGCTGTCGGATTCGAAAGTTTTATCCATAAAAAGTTTGTGGGGCAGAAGCGTTTCTCACTCGAAGGATCCGAAACCCTGATTCCCGGACTACATGCCTTAATTAATAAAGGGGCCGAACTGGGTGCCGAGGAAGTGGTGATTGGTATGGCGCACCGTGGTCGCCTGAATGTAATGACCAACATCCTGCAAAAGCCCTTCAAAAATGTGTTTAAAGAATTTGTGGGTGATGAGTACGAGGATGGCATTTCGCTGGGCGATGTAAAATACCATTTGGGCTATTGCAGCGATGTGGAGACTGATAATGGTAAAAAGGTACGGGTGAATCTGGCACCTAATCCATCGCATTTAGAAACGGTAGCGCCTATTATCGAAGGAATTTCCCGCTCTAAAATCGATCATAAATACAATAAGGATTACGACAAGGTGGTGCCCATTGTGATTCATGGTGATGCGGCCATTGCCGGACAGGGTGTGGCATACGAAGTGGTGCAGATGGCACAATTGAGGGGCTATAAAACGGGCGGTACCATCCACATAGTGATTAATAACCAGGTGGGATTCACCACCAATTACCTGGAGGGTCGTTCGTCGACCTATTGTACCGATGTGGGTAAAGTAACCCGTTCGCCGGTTTTTCATGTTAATGGCGATGATGTGGAGGCCTTGGTTTATACCATTGAACTGGCCATGGAATACCGTCAGCGTTTTAATTCCGATGTGTTTATCGATCTGTTATCGTATCGAAAATACGGGCATAACGAAGGTGATGAACCACGTTTTACCCAGCCCATTTTATACAAAGAGATTGCCCGCCATAAAAATCCGCGGGACATCTATAAACTAAAACTGGAAGAGGAAAAAGTTGTTTCGAAGGAAGATGCCAAAAAAGAAGAAGTGAACTTCAACCAGTTATTGGAAGAAGAGCTGGCGGCTTCCAAGAAAATTGATAAGGTATTTATTCAGCGCTTTCTGCACGACGATTGGGAACAATATCGACATGCTGAAGCGGAAGATTTTATCGTTTCGCCTGATACCTCTTTGAAGAATGATCAATTGCTTGCTTTGTTAGAGCGCATTAATCATTTGCCCGAGGATAAGCAATTCTTTAAAAAGCTACATAAGATTGTTAACGATCGCAAGAAAATGGTGGAGGAAGACCGTCTGGATTGGGCTCTGGGTGAGCAGCTGGCTTATGCCTCTCTGGTAACAGAGGGCCATCCGGTACGCTTAAGCGGTCAGGATGCGGAGCGTGGTACTTTTGCGCACCGTCATGCCGCATTAACCATCGAGGATACCGACAAGCGCTATCGTCCACTACAACACATTGCGCCCGATCAGGCCAGCTTTAAGGTGTTTAATTCCCTGCTGTCGGAATACGGGGTGATGGGTTTTGAATACGGATACGGACTGGCCAAGCCTGATGGCTTAACCATTTGGGAAGCGCAGTTTGGCGATTTCTATAATGTGGCCCAGGTAATCATTGATCAATACATCTCTTCAGCCGAAGAAAAGTGGGGCTTAATGAATGGTCTGGTATTGTTGTTGCCACATGGCTTTGAAGGACAGGGGCCGGAACATTCCAGTGCCCGTGTGGAGCGCTTTCTGTCGTTGGCTGCCCGCAACAATATGCAGGTGGTTAACTGTACAACACCTGCTAACTTTTTCCATGTATTGCGCCGTCAGTTAAAGCGTGAATTCAGAATTCCGCTGGTGGTGTTTACGCCAAAAAGTCTCTTGCGTCATCCGCAGTGTGTTTCTTCACTGAAAGAATTTGAGGATGGCGGGTTCCGTGAGGTGATTGACGATACCAATGTGGATGTGGATGAAGTATCGCGTGTGGTATTCTGTACCGGTAAGATATACTACGATTTACTGGCTCGGAAGGAAGAATTAAACGCCCGCGATGTGGCACTGGTTCGCATGGAGCAGATGCACCCCTATCCGAAGCAGCAGGTGGATGCCATTAATGCCAAATACAAAAATGCCATGTTGCATTTATGGGTTCAGGAAGAGCCGGAAAACATGGGAGCCTGGAATTACATTCGCAGCAAAATGCTGAATGTCGACATCATTCCGGTGGCACGTATCGCCAGTGGTAGTCCGGCAACCGGACTTAATGGTTTACATGTTATTGGTCAGAATGAGATCATCAACAAGGTATTTAAAGCTTGCCATTGCGAACGCCAGCTGAAGTATTGTGGCCTTCAGTGTGTAGAAGGCAAATCGCGAACCGAGATATTAAAGCAGCATAAGTATTTTGAAGAAAAACAAAGATTTTCGATATAAGAATTAGCCAGTAGTAAAATGTCAGTCGTCTTTAGTTGTTTGTTTGGACATCTGTCCGCGGTCTTCAGGCTTCAGACTAAATTTTTGAAAATATGATTATTGAGATAAAAGTCCCCACGCCGGGTGAATCGATTACAGAAGTTGAATTAGCTTCGTGGATGGTTGCCGATGGCGATATTGTCGAGAAAGATCAGGAAATTGCCGAAATAGAGTCCGACAAAGCCACTTTATCCTTGTTGGCCACCGAATCGGGTAAAATAAAGATAGAAGTGGAAGCGGGAGAAACCGTTGCAGTTGGTGCAGTGGCTTGTACCGTGGATACAGAGTTTGCCGGTGAAGCCAGCCCAGCTGTTAAGGAAGTTGAGGAAAAAAGCGAGGCCGCAACGGAACCCCAACCAACCGAAGCCGTTTCAAATGCAGAGATGGCATCAAAGGCCTATCCGAATGCCAAGGTGTCGCCATTGGCCCAGAAGAAGATGGAAGCGCATGGTATGGACGTTGAACAGGTGATTAATGGCCTTAAGCGAATCAGCACCAAAGAGGTGGAGCTGGTGAAAGATTTGCCTACCGACGAGCCCAAGGGGAGTGCAGATGTGGGTTCAGCCTTTATCAGTGCCGATGCCAGCCGTGAGGCAGAGCGTCAGAAAATGACCATGCTGCGCAAAAAACTGAGTCAGCGCCTGGTGGCGGTTAAGAATGAAACGGCCATGTTAACCACTTTCAACGAAGTGGATATGTCGGCTGTGATGGCGTTGCGCAAGAAATACCAAAGCAAATTTATTGATAAGCACGGGGTGAAACTGGGTTTTATGTCCTTTTTTATCAAAGCAGCGTCTCTGGCTTTAAAGCATCACCCCATGGTAAACGCCATGATTGATGGTGATGAAATTGTGATGCCCGAGTACCACGATGTATCGGTTGCGGTACAAACACCCAAAGGACTGATGGTGCCTGTGATCAGGAATGTAGAAACACTGAGTCTGGATGGTATCGAATCCTCCTTAAAAGGATTGGCCGAGAAAGCCCGTAAGGGTAAAATAGGCCTGGAGGAAATGACAGGTGGTACCTTTACGGTTACCAATGGAGGTGTGTTTGGTTCCATGTTAAGCACACCGATTATTAACCCGCCCCAATCGGCCATTATGGGCATGCACAACATTGTGGAACGGCCGGTGGCTGTTAAGGGCAAGGTTGAAATTCGCCCCATCATGTACTTGGCATTATCCTACGATCACCGTATTATTGATGGTAAAGATTCGGTTGGCTTTTTGGTGAAAGTAAAAGAGATGATCGAAGATCCGGCCAAGTTGCTTTCAGGTGGTTTTGATCCGGAACAGGCAGTGTTAGGCTTGTAAAGGGCTGCTTTATTTAAGTTAAATATCACCAGGCTTTTCTGAATTATTCTAACGACTGGTTAAAACATACAAGGTTTCTGAATTAGCTTATTCAGAAACCTTTTTTTATACCAACAAACCAGAAAGCAAACTGATTTTATCGTAACTACTCACGTTCTCCAATTTTTTCAAAATCATCTTTTATCGAAGGAAATGTGAATAAAATCACAGCTGTATGTTGATAACCAAGAAGCTTTCTGTGAATTTTAGATGAATTAAGGTGTGATCTTTGCGACATGATA
>JAOARW010000097.1 GCA_025210475.1 Carboxylicivirga sp.
CTTGACTTTGCTAATGGCTTCCTTCAGATTTGGAGTCACCCCCAACACCCTTGCCAATTGCTAGTTCTTCCTGTCAACTTGGCGAACCCAAGAACGTTTCATCTTGGTAGCATATTACCATGCCCGACATACAAAAAAGAGGGATTCCATAACCGGATTCCCTCTTTATATTTTTTTTCGATTAAATAATCGAACTAAAATACTCCTTTAACAAAGCTTTCTAGTATTGTTTTATCATGTTTTAGTAAGGCATTGGTAAAATTTGCTTACCATATACTTCAACCAATAAAGTACCAATAGCAATGTATAATGCAGTTGCTCCACAAATTACTCCTTCAATCCCAGCAATTGTGTGAATTAAATGGCTACCCGTGAAGTTAGCAATAGCTAACAAAGCAAATAACACTACAACAGTCCCAAATAAGAATACCATTGTTTTTGTCATTTTAAATGTTGCTACCCACAAACCAAGTGTAAAGATACCCCATACGGTTAAATAGTAGCCCATTGCTGTGGCTGATGGTGCTTCACCTAATCCCATTTTTGGGAAAATCCAGATAAACACCAATGAAATCCAAAATGCACCGTATGAGCTAAAAGCCATCATACCAAACATGTTGTTTTTCTTCCATTCCAACATACCTACAAGAATCTGCATTAAACCACCCATCATGATTCCCATTCCCATAATCATGGTATCCAAGCCAAATAAACCGGCATTATGAAGGTTTAATAACATTGTAGTTAATCCGAAACCGGTTAGTCCAAGAGGAGCCGGATTAGTCGTTACGTCTTTTGCGATGAAAACGTTTTGTTCCATTTTTTTCTTCTGGTTTTTAAGAATTGTATTTGGATTAATTACTGCATTTGTCCCCTTAGTAAATCAATCCATAAAATCGGCGCAAAAATAGATAAATACTGGAATTTAAATACTATATAGATTCATGATTGACGATTTATTTCCTTAAAAGATGTTAATGAGTTTCGTGTTCCTGTTTTTCGCTTTCCCATATAGGGTTTTCAATTTACGATTTGCTTTTTGAGAGCTTAGTGTAAGTTCAGAGGTTTATAAGTTGAAAAGTTTGCTAATTGGAAATTTGTCCGACTAATGAATCGTCGAATTGCTTAATTGGAGAGCTGTCGAATCGGTAATCGCCGAATTGAGGAATCGTTTATATGTTGAAGAGTTTAGATCTTAAAAGACAAACTAAGAACCAAAAACTGCATTTCACCTTTTCACTTCTGACAACTATCTACTGACCAGGTTATTAATCACTAAAAAAGAAAGCCCGGAAACTAACGCTTCCGAGCTCTTCTCTTGCATTTATGATTACCTTATATTAGGTCGATACTACGCTTTACAAACTTCGTTAAGGCCTCGCCTTTTAACATGTTATTTGAAAGCAGTGCTAAATCTATCAATTGAGAAACCAACTTGTTAGATGAGGCAAACGATGATAGTTCTTCATCCTTTTTACCGTTTAACTCAGTTAATTTCTTATTGATATCTTCTAACTCATCCTTATCAGCCTGAGGAATTTCCTCGTCTTTCTTACCCTCTTTGGCTTTTTCAAGCTCGGTACGTTTTCCTTCCAGACCTTCGATTTTATGACGTAATGATGATACCTTCTCTCCTACCTCTTTCTCTTCATCTTCGATAATACGAGTCACCAATGGGTGGTTACCGTTAACAACCAGGTTGTAGCTATCAGGCATTTCACCATAGAAGTTCATTCCGCCACCACCCAGCTGGCTCATCTCTTTCATACGGCGCATAAACTCTTGCTGAGTAATCATCACAGGTGTATCAGTTTCTTCAAGCGCCTCGAATGTGACAATGAAATTGCTCTTGTCAACATTAGGAACTTGTGAACTGAAGATACTGGTTAAATCCTGCTTTTGTGCTTCAGTAAGTTTCAATTGAGCGGCATCAGCCTTTGGAATCAATTTCTCGGCGATATCACTGTCTACACGAACAAAACGTGATTTCTCAAACTTGCTTTCCAGGTGATTTACAAAGTGGCTATCTAACTGACCATCCAACACGATTACATCGTAACCTTTGTTTTTGGCTGCTTCGATAAAGCTAAACTGCCCTTCAACATCAGTTGCATAAAGATATACTAACTGACCATCCTTATCAGTTTGATTATCTTTAATAATCTCGGCATACTCATCGAAAGTAAAGAATTTACCATCGGTATTTTTAAGTAAAGTGAACTTCTTCGCACGATCGTAGAACTTCTCTTCAGTTAACATACCGTATTCAATAAAAATCTTCAGATCGTCCCACTTGGCTTCAAAACCTTCACGGTCTTTCTTAAAAATCTCTTCTAAACGATCGGCTACCTTTTTAGTAATGTGGCTCGAAATTTTCTTCACATTACCGTCGCTCTGCAGGTATGAACGCGATACGTTCAAAGGAATATCTGGTGAATCAATCACTCCATGCAGAAGCGTTAAGAATTCAGGAACAATGCCTTCAACCGAATCAGTTACATAAACCTGGTTACAGTATAATTGAATCTTGTTCTTCTGAACTTCAACATTATTTTTCAGTTTAGGGAAGTACAATACTCCTGTCAGGTTGAAAGGATAATCTACATTCAGGTGAATATTGAACAGAGGCTCGTCTGTCATTGGGTACAATCCCTGGTAGAACTTATTGTAATCCTCATCCTTTAATTCAGAAGGCGTGCGCGTCCAAAGAGGTTTGGTATCGTTAACCATATTGTCTTTGTCAGTTTCTTCTTCCTTACCGTCTTTCCATTCTGTTTGCTTACCGAAAATTACCTCTACCGGTAAGAAACGACAGTATTTCTTCAATAACTTGTCAATCTCAACTTTGGTAGCATACGATTCATTATCCTTATCGATATGTAATACAATATCGGTACCTCGCTCAGCTTTTTCAACCTCTTCCAAAGTATATTCCGGACTTCCGTCACAACTCCACTTAATGGCCTGTGCTCCATCACGGAATGACTTAGTGATAATGTCTACTTTTTCAGAAACCATGAAAGAAGAATAGAAACCTAAACCGAAATGACCAATAATGGCATTCGCATCTTTCTTATATTTCTCTAAAAATTCGTTGGCTCCAGAAAAAGCAACCTGGTTAATATACTTATTAATTTCTTCGGCTGTCATACCAACACCGCGGTCAGAAATTGTAATGGTCTTCTTTTTCTCATCAAGAATAACGCGAACAGGTGTTTCGCCCATTTCGCCCTTAAATTCACCTACTGAAGCAAGCGTTTTTAGCTTTTGAGTGGCATCAACGGCGTTTGATACCAACTCGCGTAAGAAAATTTCGTGATCTGAATAAAGATACTTTTTGATGATTGGGAAAATGTTTTCGGTTGTAACCCCAATATGTCCTTTTTGCATCGTTACTTTTATTTTAAGATTTTATTTTTTGTTTTTACGGCTCAAAGTTATCAAAGTACATGCCAATCGTCAATGCGTGACATTGCGGCAGGTTGGCCTGACAGCAACTTGAAATTTTGACAGTCTATTCTAAAATAAATGATCAATACCCTGCTATTGCTGACATGTCATTTAGATCCGGGCCTGAATCCTTTAGGTATATTTGGTAAATTAGGAATTGGAGGCAATAACTCTTTCAATTCCAATAATGGATCTAAAATATTCTTCCGAAAATCTTTTGGTGGAATAATTACCCTTAGCGAAAGCGGCTGAATCCTAATTTCTGCAGAATTTCCCAATTCAATGGGCTCACCATCAATATGAGCCACCAGTGAATCTTCACTGTCAATAAGAATTTCTTTGGCAGTGGTAACCACATCATATCGCCGTTGATCAACACTTTGATCTAAAATACTAATCAATAATGATGGTCCTTCGTACATCGGAAACTCCTTAATGATGCACACATCAATTAATCCATCATCAATTTTGGCTTGCGGGGCAATATGAATATTGTTTCCCCATTGCGAAGAGTTGGCGAATGTGATCATAAAAGCAGGAAGCTCGTAAGTCTTTCCATCAATAGAGATGCGATATACCGAGGACTTATACTTTGTGTACTCCCTTGTAATAAGCTTTACATATCCCGCCGGCCCCCTGTTTTTTTGTTTAGCAAATTTATGACTTATGTGTCCATCGAATCCTACGCCTGCCACATTCAAAGATACCTGATCATTAACTTTAAGGGTATCGATATCTTTAATGGTCATGCGATTAATTACCTGTAATGCCTTATTTACCTTAAGAGGGATATCAAGGTATCGGGCCAGTCCATTACCCGAACCCGTTGGTATTATCGCAAGTGCTGTAGTTGTATTAACCAATGACGAACCGACTTCATTAACCGTTCCATCACCACCAACGGCCACCACAACATCATTTTTACCCACCGCCTCTCTTGCCAATTCACGTGCATGACCTGCATATTCGGTGTAGGCAATTGTTGCATCTATCTTACCGTGATCAATTTCACTTTCTACAGCCTGTTCAACAGCACGTTGCTTCCCAATTCCTGAGACTGGATTTATTAAAAATAATACGCGATGTTTATTCATTTATTATTGTTAAGGTTTGGTAACTATGCTACTTATTATCTTCGCTTTTGTCCTCTCGTTTTTGGCTTCTTATATTTGGCTGCCAATTTTCGACGGTAAGAGCCGCCCTGATTGGTTTTCTTGTTTTTATCTTTCTTCTCGTGAAAAGCCGACCCCCTGGCAGCATTAACTTTTGGTGTTTTTAAAACCTTCATGCCAGCCAATACTTCTTTTTCTGATTCCAGAAGTCGTTCACTTTCTTCTACTGTTTCAGGCATTGGATCCAGTGGCAATACTTTCTTCATCAGCTTTTGAATGGACGCCCAAATAGTTTCATCCTTCTCTTTAACAAAAGCAATCGCCATACCTTCTGCCTCTGCACGCCCGGTACGCCCAATTCGGTGAATGTACGATTCTGCTGTTTCGGGCATATCGAAGTTGATGACATGACTAACATGACTGATGTCCATACCACGGGCAATCAAATCAGTTGCAATCAATATCCTTTTCTTTCCTTCCAAAAATTCTTCCACCATCCGAAAGCGGAAGTTTTGTGATTTATTGGAATGAATGGCACCAACCTCATCTTTAAATTCTTTATCCAACTCGTCGAATAATAAATCTGCAATGCTTTTGCTACGAACAAAAACAAGCACCTTATCCATTTCTTCGTGACTACTTAGCAGGTGAACCAGAAAATTACGCTTGGTATAAAAATTCGGAACTGCATATGCCGTCTGAAAAATCTTTTCTAAAGGTGTACCGGTTGCTGCCACCTCAACCCTAACAGGCGTATAAAACCACTGCTTAATTAAGGTCTCCACATCTTCGGTAACGGTTGCTGAAAACATCAGGTTTTGACGTTTATCTGGCAGTAACTCTTGTATTTGCTCCAATTGAGATCGAAAACCCAGATTCATCATTTCATCCACCTCATCAATTACAAGCTTTTGTACGTTTTTCAAGCGCAACACACCAGTCAGACTAAGGTCGATTAAACGGCCAGGTGTGGCCACCAACACATCCAGACCGGCATAAACCATTTCCTTTTGTGTGTTGATATTCGTTCCACCATAAACACCACCTATACGAACGGACATGTATTCTGTCAGCTTTTTAAATTCTCCAACAACCTGTTCAACCAATTCGCGGGTTGGTACAAGTACTAATATCCTTGGATGACGCTGTTCTGAAAATTTTATTTGCCTTAAAATAGGTAAAATATAGGCAAATGTTTTTCCGGTACCAGTTTGTGCAATTCCAACCACATCTTTTCCGGATAATATTACAGGGAATGATTGCTCCTGAATTGGCGTAGCGTCTTCTAAACCTAAGTCTTCCAAAGCATTTAGAAGAACTCTATTTATATTTAAATCAGAGAATTTCAAAATCTTAACAATTAAATTTTCCGCAAAAATAATCGTTTATTGGTAAAATAAATACTTAAAGTGTAAAAGCTCACAGGTAATCTTGCCTCATCCTTTTAACAAACACAAAAAGAAACGATTAGTTTTTTACTTCAATCTCAAACTTCAGCATCACCGAAGCACCTTTACTATTGTTGGCTATGGTTACCTCCGCATTATGTGCATCCATTATTAATTTGACCAATGCCAACCCTATCCCAATGTTTTTATCGACATGCTTATCAGGGTTGGCAAACAATGAAAACAAATTGGTTAATGCATCCTTCGAAAAACCGGGGCCACTATCCGAAACATTTACGATAAAGCTATTATCAACTGAATAAGTATCAATCTGAACAATTGAATCCTCTGGCGACACCTTTAATGCATTATCGATGATAAGCTGTATGCTTTTATCAATGAGTTTGGCATCCCCGTTAATTATCACTGATTGATCAAGGCGATTGCTAACTTTTATTTGCTGGTTCTGTTCATGATTTCTGTAATTCTCAAGCAGATTTAGTACCAAACCATTGGCATTTAACTCTTGCCTATTCATCTTGTAATTACCCAATTGAAGCGATGTAATTAACAAAGCATTCAATGAAAAATCCTCTAAGCGCTTGGCTGCTTCTTCGAGCATATTCAGATAATCGATAAAAGCCTCTGTTTCGATATTGTTTTTCAGAATACCCGTAAAGCCAAGAATCACATTCAATGGTGTTCGTATCTCATGAGAAATAATTCTTAGGAAATCACCTTTAGCCTGTTCCAGATTAAGTAATTGCTCCTGTGCTTTGATTAATTGCTCAGTGCGCTGCCTTACTTTTTCTTCAAGAATAGAATTGGTACGAATAACATGTAATTTACTCTGTCGCAACTCAATCTGCGTTTGGATACGTGCCAATAGTTCCTGGGCTCTAAATGGTTTCGTTACATAATCCTGTGCGCCCGATTCCAGCCCGTTAATCGTATGTTCCAAATCTGTATTTGCTGTCAGGTAGATGATTGGCATATCATCGTATTTTGGGTCACCCCTCAAAATACGACACACTTCAAAGCCATCCATTTCGGGCATCATCACATCAAGCAATACCAAATCAAAAGTATGTGATTTTAACCAGTCTAATGCAATTAAACCACTTGTTGCAAATTGCACCTGGTAACCAATATCTTTCAGGCTTTTACCCAAAACCTGAAGGTTTTTAGGTGCATCATCAACTATCAGAATTTTATAATCGGCGGGGTTATATGTCAATTTCATAATTAATGGTGCTAGGTTTGGTATTTCTTTAATTCATTAATCATTTTCGGATAATAATTGATCAGCTCAATCATTCCTTCAATATTAAAGCTTTCAATTGAGTTGTGCAGGTTTTTGCCATAGTTTTCAAACTTGCTAATCTGGTATTGTTTTCCAATGGACATAAACCGTTTTGCAAAAGTTTCCAGTTCCTCAATTGGCTTCTTTTCACGTAATCGCTCCCATTTTGGATTCAATTCTTTATCAATAACAGTTAAGGCTTCCTGTAGGTTTTGATTATCGAAATGGTATTCCTCAAAAGTATCGAACTTTATTAAACCAATAGGTTTGGTTGTCTTATAACTAAGATGCTTCATTAGCAACTTGTACAATTCATTTATCAAGATGGGTTTTGTCAGTACGCCGTTAAAATCTTCCTTTTTCAGCATCTCAAGCGAATCAAGGTTAGCAGAGGCTGTAATGGCATAGATCGGAATCTTTGCAATTTTTTTCGTCGATCTGACCTTGTCTAACAATTCAATACCATTCATCTCCGGCATATAAATATCGGTTAGAATAAGATCTGGATTAAAATCATCAATTGCATTTAACAGCTCTAATCCATTTTTTGTAGATTGATATTTAAGACCTGCCAACTCCATTATTTCGCGTAGCAGCGTACGGTTTTCTCTGTCATCATCAGCAAAAAGAACTTTCCCTCCTTGAAACTTAATTGAATCAACATCGAACTCATGAACAACCTTTTTAGGTACCTTCTCGGCAATGGCTTCCACATTATGGAATTTGACGGTGAATTTAGATCCCTTACCTATTTCTGAATCAACTGAAATAATACCTTCCATCAGTCGTATCAGCTTTTTGGTGATTGATAATCCAAGACCGGCACCTCCATATTTTCGTGTCGACTGTCCTTCCTGCTGAGAAAAAGAATGGTACATATTATCAATAAACTCCTTCTTTATTCCCATTCCGGTATCTTCCACCTCCATCACCAAGCTCACATACTGAGCTCCATTTCTTGTTTTGGTAAGAGTATTAATATCCTCGCAATACACTTTAAGTTTAACATAGCCTTTATCGGTAAATTTAACGGCATTGCCAATTAAATTAATCAACACCTGCTTTAACCTGAGTTCATCAATGTTTAAAGTACCTGGAATATTACTTGAAAACTTCGTTATAAATCTGAGTCCTTTTGCCTCAATTTTATAGGCAAACAATTTCTTAATCTCATCAAAAAAGTTCTTTGTATCCGTTGGTTCCTTTCTTATTTTTAGTTTTCCGGCTTCAACCTTTGAAAGGTCAAGAATATCGTCAATTAGTTCAAGTAAATTATTTCCACTGGTGCGAATGGATTCTAAGTAATTTCGTTGATTTTGGTTTTTAATTTCACGCCCCAGTAAGTCTGCAAAACCTATAATCGCGTTCATGGGAGTGCGAATTTCATGACTCATGTTGGCCAGAAATACACTTTTGGCTCTGGTTGCCTCTTCGGCCACTTCCTTTGCTTTCTTCAGCTCCTGTTCATTAACACGCCATTTCGAAACATCCCATTGAACACCTATCATCCTTACCGGATCATCATTATCATTTCGAATAACTATTGCAATCCCTTTTATATACTTAATAGATTTATCGGGCCAAACAATCCGGAATTCGGTATCAAACTCGCATTCTCCTCTTAATGTATTTAGCAGCTTTTCTTCAGTTGCCTTTAAATCATCAGCATGAATTCTTTTTCGCCATCCATCGTAATTACCAGTGAATTGCAGTCTATCGATTCCGTATAACTTATAGCCTGTTTCGTCCCATTTTAAAGCATTGCTGGTTATGTCCCAATCCCAAACACTAAAGTTTGCCGCATCTAAAGCCAATTCTAAAGTCTGCTTAGCTTTCTCAAACTCTTTCTCTATTACTTTCTGATTTGTTACATCAATGATTGTACCAGTCATAAAAAGTGCTCGGCCATCAACATTTCTCCTGGTAATAGCGCCTCTTTCATTTATCCACTTTAATTTATCATTGACCGATGGAATTGGATAAACAACATTGTATGAATTAATGCTGCCAGTAATTAGCTGCTTAGCCTTTACAGCCCTTAAGTCAATCAAATGGGCATGTTCAGGAAATTGTTCTTTGGAGTTAATCAAGGTTTTATTCCACTCACTAAGGCTAAATGTGTTCTTTTTTAACTCTTTAATTCCTGTAATGTCTGATAAATTGTCCAGACCATGTAATAGCTGTTCATCTTTAAAATCGATCCACCAGGCACCAATATTAGCCGATTCCAGCGAGTTAAAAACAATCTGATTTAATAAAGCGATGTTCTCCTCTGCTTGTTTAATTTTCGAAACATCCACAATCGTTTCAGTAATTCCGTATTTACCCAATTGCCGGGCGCTGACAACCACATTAAGCTCCTTACCCGTTGGAGGTGTAATTAACATCTCCACATCATTTACCACCTCTTCTCCGTTTAGTACACGGCAAGTAGGATATTCATTATGCGACATGACTGTACCATCGGGCTTACGTAAAAGCCACTTCCCAATCCGTTTTTCAATTTTATGATGACCATTGGACGAAACACCAAAAATATCTTCGGAATGACGGTTGGCCTCCAACACGTGACCACTGATATCGTAATTCACTACTCCAACCGGCAACACTTCAAAAAGGAACTTCAACTGCGCTTGGGTCTTAAAAATTTCAGCTTCCGATTTCTTTCTCTCGGTTAAATCAGAAAGTACCACCAGTGTCACTCTTTTGCCATCAACTTTAATGTAGGTCAAACTCACTTCTGCTGGAAAAACCTTGCCTGTCTTCAGATTTTTATGCAACCAGTCAAATCGCTTGGTTCCATCTCGCATGGCAATAGAAACCATTTCTTTGCTTTTGACCACTGACGATTGCCCATCGGATTGAAATTCAGGTGAAAAATCAGCCGGGTGATGACTTATCAATTCATCTTTGCTGTCGCAACCGAAAATTGAAAGTGCTGCGTTATTACACTCAGTAAACCCATCTTTACTATAAAGCAAAATTGCATTCGATGACTCTTCAAATAAAATTTTAAACTTTATTTCACTTTGCCTTATCTCCTCTTGCTTCGCTTTGGCAGCTTTTATTGCATTGTCAGCTACTCTTTGAGCTCTGATTAAATTAAAAATCTTACCTCGCAATCGTTTAAGTAAAATCAGAATAGCATTGACCATTATTGTCACAGTGGACAAAAGAATGGCAATAAGAGAAATGATTAAAGCTGTAATCTTTCGTTTGCGATATTTTATCTCATTATGAATTCGTTGCTCTATCGTTTCGATAAAAGCGGAAGCTGGCTTTATTACTTCATCCTTACTCCGGTTATACGATAAATCGGTAATTGTTTTCTTGGCCAGTTCTAATTGAGGTTCTGAATGATAAATAATCGAATCGTTACTCCCTTGAACCATTCCTTTCATTGCCCTTATGGCAACTTCTTCTGTTTTTATTAATCCTTCGGCTCTGGTTATGGCGTATCGCAACAGGTTTTTCTCGTATTTCGAAATCTCATATTTCTCAAGGCTATCAATAAAAGAAATGGTTCTCCCGTTTGACCACTTCCCTTCGCCATTTAACTGTTTAACAATGTCCCGGTACCTGCTTTCCCACAGTGAATCACCCGAAAGAACATATATCTTACAGTAATTGGATAAATCATTTATACTGTGTTTAAATTCATTTGCGAACTCAATGGCATCGTGACTGGTTTGTTCAAATTTCTTTATATCATTTGTTTGATTTACAATAGCAACTGAAATTGCTATCAACCCGAAAGTCAGGGCAATAAAGGATAACGCAATAATAATCTTACGCTTATCTTTTCTGCCATATATCCTTTTAAACAGATTCATTGTCTGCACAATTTAATAGACTTTCAACTTAATTCATCCGACTTTCTGATTAGCAATAATAATCTCCAAATCAGATCATTGATACCAATTCTTCAATTTAATAAAATTAAATTACAATTCATATTAAGATCGTATCAGACTTGATATCAAATCAGTAATCTTATCAATTTGCTCCAAGTCATAAACCTTTTGTGCATTCTCAAGCATAACACCCAGCTCTTTCACTTGATTTACCTGATGTGTTTCGCCACTGTTGATAAGTGTCTGAGCCAGGAATTTTATATTACTATTTGACTTTTTTTTCTTATAGTTTTCAAATGCTTCGCGACAACTATTAATAATTAATTCCTGCGCATTTTTATCGTCTTTTAAATCCCCAAAAATATTATCGGTCAATACATTTTCTGCTGTATAACGATAGGAAATAAATTTGGCCAACACATTTATCAAATCCTCTTCTTGAATTGGCTTTTCAATATAACTATCAAATTGAACGGCATTAAACTCATGCATCATGTAATGCGTTGATGAATCTATTAAGGCAGTTATTTTAGTATTCTTTAGTTCTTCCTGCTGTTTTAGGGTAGTCAACATTTCGAAGCAGTCAATACTTTTTAACTGGTCATCCATTAAAATCATATCAGGTTTTTCTTGCCTGGCCAACCTGAGTCCTTCTTCTGAGTTTTGAACTTCAATCAGTTGTAAAGATCGATCTTTCAGATATTCCAGAATGATTGCCCGAAGTTCTATATTATCAACGATTACCAATATTGAGGAATTGTTAAAAACAATGGTTTCACAAGCTTCTTTGGAAATATGCTCGACAATTTGTTTTTCAATGGCATCACTTCCTTTTGATATAGGGATTGTAAACTTGAAAGTACTCCCTTTCTGTTTTTCGCTCTCAAGCCTTAACTCTCCCCCCATTAATTTAACAAGATTGCCGGCTATGGTTAATCCTAAACCTGAACCGCCGTACTTTTTATTGTCATGAAACTCATGTTGTGCAAAAGCCTCAAAAATGCTTTCCTGTTGTTTTTTATCAATTCCAATGCCTGTATCTTCAACAATAAAAGTTGCTTCGTAATTAGCAGTGTCAACCTTAAGCAATTCAACATTCAGCTTTACCGTTCCTTTGTGCGTAAACTTAATCGAATTACTAATCAGATTAATCAATACCTGTTTTAAACGTGTTTCATCAATATTGAAAAATACCGGTAAGTTTTGAGGATAGTTGCAGCTTAATTTCAATCCTTTAATTTCCGCATCATAGAAGAACAATTCATACACTTCATTAATAATGCGAAAGAGGTTCGTCGAATTATTATTGAGCTTAAATTTCCCGGCTTCAATTTTGGAATAATCCAACACTTCATTGATTAAATCAAGTAAAGCCCGACCACTCTTTACAACCGAATTAATATAATCCAGATTACGCGGTTCCTTAAGCCGCTTAGCTAAAATTTCTGAAAAACCGATAATCGAGTTCATTGGTGTCCGAATCTCATGACTCATGTTTGCCAGAAAGGCGCTCTTAGCAATGCTCGCCGTCTCAGCTTTTTTTCTTGATTCCTTTAATTGTAGTTCGAGCGATTTATGTGCAGTAAAATCGAATAAGGTTATAAAAGTTGAATCTTTGCCTTTATAAAAGCCTCTTTCGGCAGCTGCCTTCACCCATATTATTTCCTTTGTTTTTGATTTTTTCATGCATAACTCCACGTCCTTTACCTGATTATGCACTTCAACATTGACTAATAAGTCAAGCAAATCAACTTTATCCGCAAATACTTTAGAAAAATCAAATTCATTTATCTCCTGATCATCAATCTCAAGTAATTCCTGCGCTTTTTTGTTTACAAAAGAAAATAAACTCGTTTCTCTGTTCAGTATAACAAAGGCAATTGGAATGTAATTCAGGGTATGTCCAACATCATCATTCATTCACTTATTCGTTAGATTCAGTATGATCTTTCACTATCAAAACACGGACTGCAAGCCAACAATCCATCACATCATAATTTGCGGTAAGCTATTTTAAAGGCGGCACACTCATAAGTATTTTTACTCATCCAATTAGGAGCAAGCAATTCTATGTATAGCTTCTTTGTTGCTGTTACTGTAAATAACTTATTATCGTTCATCTCGTCAGATGAATTGTCATAGAGTATTTTATTACTCTCCGCATCAATAATTCTAAATTGTAACTTACCGGCTTTTTTTACGGCATAAGCCGAAAAATAATATTCCCTGTTTTGATAAGCATTTAGCACAATACGTGACTTTTTACCCCGACGCATTTTAATACTTCGGCTCGTGGCACTCACTTTATACGACTTATCAGGAGTCTTACATTTTTTAATTGTATTCTCACAATTTTGTGCGCTAATGTTTACACCCGAAGCCAATAATATCAGACACAATAATATGACCCGATTCAAACACATAGCATTATCGATTTAGAATTAGATTATTACGGCTGGCATAAATTTTTTCCTTAAACTCGATGTAATTTTCATCTGACAGTTCAACCTGTGTATCACCCATTATTTGAACTGAACCATCCTCATTTTTCTTAACACCTGTGATTGAGCTTTTTACTTCGAACTTGTTAAATGAGCTATTAATACCCACCAACTGATCAACCACGTGCATGCTGTTATCCTTAGCAGTTGATTTCATTAATGCCAGAATATCATCAAATATGATTTTCTGCTCAACAAGTCGTTTAATCGATTGCTTATTCTCATAAAACTCTGGATGTAGCTCGATTAAAATATATAAGCTCTCAATGTAAGCACCCGTGAAAATTAATGACAAAGTGGTTCCATCATCATAGTTCTGTACATAATTAATAATGTTATCATATATCAATCTGGAATACTTGCTTACGGCCTCAGGATTATCGGTAAGCTCAGCAAAAATCTTCTCCTGTTGCTCGGTTAAACCGGTGCTCAGCCCAATATCATCGGCCAGATTTTTAATGGCTAACAGGTATTCCTGTAAAAACTCCGTTTTTGAATAAACCGATAAATAGGCAGCATTCGCCATATACGCACCTATTAATATCGTCTTCTCGGTATGGGTTTTAACACTATCGGCATAATTGATTCCAAGCAGAAGCCTGTAATCAAAGGTTACATCATTTGACCTGATATAGTCAATCATTTCCTCCGGCGATGGAAGTGAATAATATACTTCCTCAACTGTTTCCTCTAAAGAAATTTCATCAAAAGACACCTGATCTTCAATAGATTCCTTTTTATTTGATGAACAACTGTTACAACTCGAAAATGTTGTTAAGACAACAAATCCCATTGCAAGAAATAAAGCTATACTATTTTTCATATTTGTGATATTAATTAAATTTCCAACTTAATACATATTTCTTATCATCGCTTTCAACCGTAAAAGCACCATTCTGAAATTCCATTATCAATTCAGAGTAAGAGGTATAAAGGCCAAGTTCTTCTGCATATTCACCATATTTATCGCTTAATAAACCTTCTAACCGAAGATGTGGTGTTGCATCTGAATCATCGAAGCTTACTTTTAATTCAGAATTTTGATCGCTATAGGTGCATATAAAGGTGATAAAAGCTCTAATCGATTCGATTAACAAATCATAATTCGCTTTTACAACAGCCTCTTCATTTACCTCCACTTTCATCTGCAAATCTTTGCCTTCAATCATGGAATCAAGGTTGGTTAACACCATATCCACGATTCCAAGAATGGCCACATCATTAAGCCGGTTACCAAGCTTTTTATTATGGATGTTCACCATCTTATTAGTCAGGTTAGTAATTCGTTTTAACTTAACGTAGGACTGGTTAAGATCGGTCAGTAATCCAACAAGATTCGATGATTCAGCGCTCATTTTAATGGCTTTCAGGCTTTTCTCCATCTGAATAATCGGCGCTCTTACTTCTGTTCCGATAAACGACAAAAATTTATTG
Source organism: Carboxylicivirga sp. (assembly GCA_025210475.1). GTDB lineage: Bacteria > Bacteroidota > Bacteroidia > Bacteroidales > Marinilabiliaceae > Carboxylicivirga. The sequence continues at coordinate 15,043 of JAOARW010000097.1, forward strand.
CGTTTGTTATCTATCTCAACCAAACGCTGATTGGCTTCATACAACTCCTGTGTTCGCTCTTTCACCTTATCTTCGAGTTGAGCATTCATCGTTGTTAACTCTTCCCGGCTCGTCTTTAATCCAATCTGAGTTGAAACCCTTGCTAAAAGTTCCTCTTCATTAAATGGTTTTGTCACATAATCCTGTCCTCCGGCTTCGAATCCTTTTACAATGCTTTGCTTATCTGTTTTGGCTGAAATAAAAATGATTGGCATATTTTTATGCCGCTCATCATTCCTGATTTCTTTACATACATGATAACCATTCATTTTTGGCATCATAACATCAAGCATTAACAGATCAAAAACCTCATCCTGCATCCAGTTTAAAGCTTCCTCGCCGGATAATCCCACCTCAATTTCGTAACCCTTAACATGCAATATATTAGCAAGTAACTGTACGTTTTTAGGATTATCATCTATTATAAGTATGCGTCCGTTTTCTTTCATATTACTTAATTAATTCAAATGCCCCTTTTGTTTCGCGGATTTTGTCGTCGTAACTCAAAACCCGAACTATGTAATTATATATTCCACTTTCCTGGTCAACACCTTTATACTTACCGTCCCATCCCTCATTAACGTCGTTGGTTTCAAAAACCTTGGCGCCATACCTGTCAAACACCCTGAAATATTTCAGTTCCTTGATTCCCCAACCTTTGACCATAATGAGATCATTAATATTATCGCCATTGGGTGTAAAAGCAGTTGGCACATCAACAGAATATTTCTTTTCTACATTAATATCAAAAGAGAAAGTCTCAGTGAAACAATCAGCTGTATCGGTCACGGCCACACTGTAAGTACGCGTTTCGGATGGCATTATTAAGGGATTAGCGATGTTGGCATCTGATATTTCTGTATCAGGCAGCCACTCGTAATTTTTGATACCATTATCAGCAATATCGTATTGGATCGATTCTCCAATAATTATGGTTGAATCGGTTAATAACACATAAGGAGGTTGCTGCACAGTAATCGTTACCGAATCCCGATTAACACATTCATTAAGATCTGTCACTTCTACATTGTACTTTGTTGTATTTAGGGGTGTTGCAATAGGAATATCAATATCTGGATAATCTAAAGTATTGTCAGGATTCCATTTATAGAGTTCGCCCCCTTTTGCCCATAGCATCAGTTCGTCGCCCCGACAAATAAAAGTATCAGCAATAATTTCAACGGTCGGTAAAGGATGCACCAGCACATTAGTTTTTGTGGAATCTTTACAGCCGCTTAAGCTAATGGCCTTCAAAGATGTTTCATACAGACCGGCTTCTGTATATTCGTAGCTAGGATTCTCCTCCTCCGAAATTACTTCATCATTAACCTTCCAGATAAAGCTATTGGCAAAGATGCTGTTATTAACCAGGTCGAGGTTATAGGGCTCACAACCAATCCCTTTTCCATCACCAAATTCTAACATAGCCTTTACCTCATCGACATAAAGCGTATCATTAATGTACTTGTTACAGGCAAAGCTTCCACTATTTACCAACAAAGCCGTTGGATATTTATAGCCATCCAATTGGTATTGGTGCGATGGTGAAAATTCATCGCTTATGTTACCATCTCCAAAGTCCCAAAGCACGCTTTCTACATTAAGCATATTAACCAATGTATATTCAACATCGGTGTTCAGGCAAACAGTATCTTTTACCATTATTTCGGCATATGGTCCCTTAACAATAATCAGCTCCTTTTTCGTAATTGTATCACTGCAACCATTAGACGTTGATGCAATTGCCTGGACATCGTAAAGACCTGGTCTGGTATAAATATGTTGCGGATCTTGCTTAGTCGACGTTCCATCATCGCCAAAATTCCACTCCCAAAAAGCCAGCGATTCACCGACACTTAAATCAGTAAACTCCACCTTAAAGGGATAACAATTTGAGACGGTTTGATCACTTGAAAAGTCGGCCTGTGGGAAATCCTGAATAGAAATAAAATCGTTCATTACAACCGTTCCTACACAACCATGATTATCAGTTATGCTTAAACTCACATCGTAAAAACCAGTATTTGAATATGAATGACTCGGGTTACTTTCGTTGCTAAGCGTCCCATCGCCAAAGTTCCAGGCATATGCCGTAATGTTAGAAAACGAAGCTTCCTCAAATGCAATGGCCGTATTAAGACATCCCAGTTTATCATCTGCTTTAATAACCGGTTCGGGTTCCAACAATACCAACTCATTGGATTTAGTAATGGTCCGTTGACATCCAATTTTATTGGTTGAAGTTAGCTGCACATCATAAATTCCGAAATTTTGAATTAAATGAATCGGATTCTGATCATTTGAAATGGTTCCATCTCCGAAATTCCATTCCCATTCAACAATTGGTATCTCAGATTCAGTCCGATCAAAAAATGTATATTGAGCAGGAATACAACCATTATCGTATTGATACTCAAAGTTTGGTTTCACATCAAACACTTCGACCGTTTCTCTCGCTGTATCAGTACAATTGTTTAAATCCCTTATAATTAATTCGCTTATGTATTTCCCTTCAGATTTGTAATTATGATTGATCACATCGTTACTGTACTCTAAGTCTGAACCATCACCAAAGTTGAATTGATACAAATAAACTTCTCCTTCGTGTTCAAATTGGCCAGGATTGACAGATGCCAAAGGATCAAAACTCACTGCTCCATTAACACAGCTGGAATCTTTCGAAGCCAATAAATGAGCCGAAGATCGGATGATGGTTATTTCCTTCTTTACGTCAGCATTACACCCAAAATTACTGTTCGAAGCTGTCAGGCTTATTTCGTAAGTCCCTTCTTGTGCATAGGTATGGGTAACGGTTGTACCACCAGAAACCTTTGCACTTCCATCTCCAAAATCCCATTCAAAATCGGTTGCATCAACAAGGTTCGATGATAACTCGGCTGTCATTACATTCTGACACTGATTAATTCGATCAAAATCAATGATAGGGCCATTAATTGTCAAAACATCTTCCTTCAGAATACTCGTTTTACAACCATTATGAAATACCGTTAATTCCACATCAAACGTACCTGTATCAGTATACATATGCGTTAATTCGCCCACAAATGATTTGGTTCCATCACCGAAATCCCATTCTATAAAATCAATTTCATCCTTGTCGCTGGACAAATCTTCAAACTCAATGGTTTCACTGGCACAAAAAACACTTTTATCCTTTACGGCGAAATTTGGTTCCTGAGTTCGCCCTGCTTTTATAATATCGTTGGTTTTTGAAGTACAACCCAAACCTGTAGTAATTAACAGCTCGATCTTCTCTTCTTCGGTAGGATTCTCAAAAACACGACTCCATTGGCTTTCTGTCGAAACTTCTTCACCATTTAACAGCCATTGGTAGCTAACTATTTCATCCTGATCAGAAACGTAGGTAGAGGATGATTGTATATTAACAGAAAGGGGCACACATCCTAATAAATTATCGGCAGACATGCTGGCAATTGGCAATGAGATGGTAAGTGCCTCATTCATTACTTTGGTATTCTTACATCCATTGGCACTGGTAACCGTTAGTTTTGTATTAAAGGTGCCAACACTTCCACTTGTTCCTTGTTTAAAGCTGGTATAAGTTGCTGAAGGATTTTGCTCTTCTGAAGTCGTTTCATTACCAAAATCCCATTCATAAGTCGCTGCATTTGTTGATTGATCAACATAGTCAATGGTTACTGGCATCGAGCAACTGTAGTTCTGCTCAACAGTGAAATCTGCAATTACTTCCTCGATAGTTAACTCTTTTGTAAACTCACTAACACAAACCCCATTTTCGATTTCTAACTTAACGGTATATGTTCCTGGTGAAGAATAACTGTGCTGTGGCGAAGCCAATGATGATTCCGTACCATCGCCGAAATTCCATAGATTAAATTTATTGTTGATCGATGTATTGTCATATTGTATTTGCTCTCCCGGGCAAAACACCTCTTTGCTTAATTCAAACTGACTTAAGGTCTCCTCAACCGTAATGTAATCATTTAATACTATCGAATCTGTACATGCCAATTCATCACTCACCTTTAATGTAACATCAAAAACACCGGCAGTTTCATAAGTATGTACAGGACTTTCTTCGGTACTTGTTTTCCCATCGCCAAATTTCCACACAAATGATAGATTGTTACTTCCGTGTGACTGATTTCTAAAATTGGTTATAAGCTCTCCATCGCACGACTTTGTATTGTCTCCTTCAAAAAATGCTTTGGGTTTATTAACATTAATAAAATCGGGCTTTGTTAATCTGCTAACACAGCCATTGTTGTAATCAATAATCAATGTCACATCAAAAACGCCGGCTTCAACATATTCATGATTTGGATTTGGCAAAGTAGATAGATTTCCATCGCCAAAATCCCAGGTATAAGAAGGATCAATCATATCTTCATCACCTGACACCTCAAAACTAAGCGCATATGGTGCACAGCCATTAGCCGAATTATCAATTAAAAAGTCAATATCAACCAGACTAAATACCGTTATGAAATCTGTTTTTAAAACAGTTTGCGATACCCCATTATTTACAACTCGCAACTCAACACTATAGGATCCTGGTTCTGAATAAATAGTTGTTGGGTTTTGTAAATCGGAGGTATTACCATTTCCAAAAACCCAATAGTACTCATTATCCTCATTGTGCGGTGTTTGGTTTGAAAATGTTACGACTAAAGGCGAACAACCTTCACTTACATCCACACTAAAATCAGCTTCTAACTGAGAATGAACATGCGCAGTTACAAAAAGTAGAAATACAAATATTATTGATCTTGTATACCTCATCTTGAGCGGGTTTAGTGATAATTATAGAATAACAGAATGACAAAAAGCAGACTGTACTAATCGAATGTTCTAATCAGCAATCCTACACATTGGTCGGCCACATCTTCCGCATTTCTTTTCTCCACGGTCATTTCAATCAACACTTTCTCGGTGATGTTATAACTTACCTGTAGGTTACTAATACCATCGTTGCCCGACGTTTCAAATAATACCTCTGAGCGGTCTTTTCTAAGCAATCGCACATGTACTTTTCGATTGTCCTCACTTAGGAAATCGAGCAAATAGCCTTTGCCACCGAAAAAATAGCCACTCACCAATATTTTCTTACCAGGAACAACTTTAAAAGCATGCTTTCGCACAATGACAGTATAGAGTTCATTATCTAAATCTTCGCGGTCAAAGATTTGATTACAATTTTGGCCAAACGATTGTGCTGATAAGCTACCAATCAAAAGGAAGAATAGAATGCCGACTAATTTGGGAAATAGTAACCTCATAATCTATCTTTTATTTATTGTTATACTTTCTTTGCAATGCTATCAATACCATAAAAGCAAATACAGTCATCATAAGCAGCAACACAACCAGGTTGAATTGCCAGGCTTTAATGGTCAGGTTTGCCATCATTTTGTAAGGCGCATATAAATGCGCTCTTCCAATTTTACACGAGCTGGAATAATATGCCGGCTCAAATTTTCTGATGATCTCGTCATCATCGATGGTATAATTAACGTAACGGGTACGTTTCAGCACCAGTTCTTTCAATTTCTTATTTTCGTAATCATCCGAGTCAAAAATCTCTGTGGCGTTGCGCTTGACAGTTTCCTCTCGAATAACAGACTTCACTTCTTTCAGCCATAAAGCAATACGATCCAGCAGGTTATAAAGTTCTATATTTGTTAAAGAATCTGCCCTAACATCTTTAAGAGGTAAAGTATTGTAGTAATTATACAACTCGTTAATACCTGATTGAATAACTTCATTACTATTATAGTCCAGTGATTTATCGCTTCTCGTTTCTATTACCGTTTTAAGCTTGGGTATCAGTATGTTTAAACAATAGTCAGCAGAGCTTTTTTTGATGTATAAATCATGGTAATTACGACTGTAAAGGTTTTCACTCATCTGAATATCCACAATCGCCTCATAGGTCCACCTCGAAACCATAATATCAGCAAAAAACGGCGCATACTTCTTATTGGCAACGCTCTTGTGCACATCGTCAAAATCAAGAATGGCTCCTGCCAGAAGAATCTGTGGGATGAGAATAAATGGTATGGCTATGTAGGTAGACAGAATCGAATTTAGCTTTATGGAAACATACAATCCGATCATACTCATGACGCCAGATGCCACCCAAAAAACTAACAAATAATGCCAGAACAGGCCATTTATTTCGATGATTGAGTTGCTTATAAATACATAAATGCCAATTTGATAAAGGTTAATAATTAATATATAAGCAATCTTGGAAATCAAATAAGCCAAAGTACTCAGGTTCAAATAAGACTCTTGTTTTAGCTGGCGCTTATCCTTATGAATTTCTCCAACACTATTGATCATTCCAAGGAAAAGGCTTACAATAACACCAATAAAAATCAGCACTGGCAAATTAACATTATTAATTAGCTTATAGGAGCTTTCATTATACCCGGAAGTTCGCAATAAGCAACTAATGATTAAAGCAAGAATTGGAGCACCCAATAGGGTAAAAATAAAATACGATTGATCGGCAAAACGACTGACAAGGTTCCTTCTAAAATAAATCACCATTTGCTTAACAAATCCCGGCACTTCCGTCCCAACCTCTGGTAATGGAATACTATCTGGATCTGCAGTCTTAACTTTATTAACATTTCTAAGAAATAGCCGATGCCAATCCGATGGAGAAAAAACACGATCATTAACCGGATTGCCATTTTCATCGAGCTTCTCATACTCGATCAGGTCAATGATTTGCTCCGGATTGTAGTAACCAATCTGCATACTATCGTCAATGGCCGAATCAATTAAGTTAAGATGCTTCTTAAAATAACTGGCAGCATAAAACGGCTCACCAAAATAAACCGGATAACCATCTTTGTCCATTATCACCAGTTTATCAAACAGATGGAAAATTTCAGAGGTTGGCTGATGGATATTGATTACCACAATTTTACCCTGATTGGCTATTTCCCGTAGCATCTTAATTACCTGAAAGGCATCTTTTGATGATAGTCCCGATGAAGGCTCGTCAACAAACAGGATAGAGGGCTCGCGGATCAACTCCAAGGCAATATTCAACCTTTTACGCTGACCTCCACTAATTACTTTATCTACAGCTGTACCAACCTTAAGTTTTTTTGACCTGGACAAGCCCAAATCCTTTAATAACCGATCAACTTTAAGATTTTTTTCGGCCTTCGATAAGTTATTCCTGGACAATTGGGCACTATAGCAAAGGTTTTGCTCGACGGTTAAATCTTCGTTCAATAAATCAATTTGCGGAACAAATCCGATTTGTTTAAACAGATCGACGTTCTGTGCATTATTGTAAAGCTTGCTGCCGTTAATAAACACTTCTCCCTCGTTGGGTCGGATTCGTCCACTTAAAAGGCTTAACAATGTTGTTTTACCGGTTCCACTACCTCCCATAACCGCCAATAGTTCGCCTCCGTTAACCTGCAATGAAATTGGTTTAACCCCCTGGTTAGACTTATCGTAGGTGAATGACAGGTTTTGAGATTTAAGCTCAATTTGAACCTTTCGTTTTTGTATTATATTAGCTTTTAGCTGCGAGTAAGAAACTACAATCTTATTCTTATAACTGATGATGCCCCCTTTATTTAACTGGTAAACACAATCGGAATTAAGAATATGACTGTTTAAAAGAATCTCAGTATTTCCAATGTATTTGACTACAAAACAATCAATTTCCGAAACATAATAGAGCCAAAGCTTTCCTTCCATATCATCGACCTCAATAGAAGAATAGCTTTTGGGTTGATGATGTTTGAAGCGCCCAACAACCATTAGATTATCGGTATTCTTAATCAAGGCAAAATTGTTGGCCAACATTGTCTGCACATCAATGCAGACGGTTTTTTCGAGCTTAAAACAATTGATTATCAGGTCACCAATTTCATTATAACAATCAGAATCAGCACCAATGCTAACATTCCCTTCGATAAACTGCAGGTATTCGAAACAGGTAAATGCCAATTGATATTTTTGTTCGAGATTTATATACTTCGACAATTCAATTAATTCAGTCCTTACCTTTTCGCACCATAATTCGGTATCGCTAGAATACTCCAAAGGCAGCTTCCCAAGTCCGTCGATGTAATATTCAATCAATTCGTATTTGGCTCTGTGCGTAAAGTAAAACTCCAGATAAGAGTTTAACAGTAAAGTTTCGTACTGCTCCGATTGTGCTTGTCGGGTTCTTTTCAACAGAACAAAAAACTCAATTACTTTTAAGGCTGTATTTTTATCGAAATATTTCCCCATATATTATTCTGTATAATGAACTTTAAACTCCGTCCTTCGATTTAAAGCTCTTCCTTCGGGATTATCCGAACCATCCGCATTTGCATTTTCGGCCAATGGTTCCGACTCTCCTTTACCGACAGCAATTAAACGATGCTTATTAATACCATTCTCAATCAGATATTTAACAACGCTATTAGCACGCCTGTGAGAAAGTTTCATGTTATACTTATCGGTACCTTGATTATCTGTGTGTGAGATTATCTCAATTGATAAATCTTCGTATTGTTTTAATAGCTTCAATAGCGTACTATCAATATTGGCTTTACTTTCCTGAGTTAGACTATACTTATTGGTTTCGTAATAAATATTGTTCAGGATAATGGCCTGCTTGGGCAAAGTTTTTACGGGCTCTGTTTTAATAACCAGATCCTCATCCGACTCGGTATTGGCATCCAGGTTGATCTCTTTATCCAATACCCTGGGATCATCAATCACAAACTTCAGATTGTAATCAATTGGCGCTAAATACTCAAATCGACCTTCCTCATCTGTGTATATTTTGTCGATAAACACAAAGTCGCTGGTATCTTTATTGATATATACATTTAAAGGAATCATCGTTAGTGGCATTACACTATCTTGCTTTTCTATCGACAAATGATCCATTTTCCCAATCTGATAGCGGGTTTGCATCAATTGCCCTTTAACTTTTCGTTTTGCATTTAGTTGTCTTTTCCAGCCATAAATATTATCACAACATGTTTCATTTGTTAAATAAATAGCGGATGGCCTGTTTGATGTAATAAAACCATAATTGCCTCTGCCGGCAATGTAGAAATCCTGATCGTCGTAACTGGTGTTAATGCCCAATCCCAGGTTTTGTGGTTCCTGCCAATTGGTTGTTTCTCCTATCGATGACAAAACATCAACTCCTCCTAATCCACTCCACCCATCGGAGCTAAAGTACATGGTATGTGTTGATAAATCATAATAAGGTGTTAATTCCGATCCGGGCGTATTTATATAGATTCCGGCATTTAAACACTTCGAATAGCTTTTCGTTTTTGTGTTGTAAATACTATACCAGATATCTGTTTTTCCGTAGCCATTTTTTCGATTCGAAATAAAATACAGCACTTCTAAATCCGGATCGTAACAGGTACCAATAGTGGGTTGCGAAGTCGAATAATCTTCGAGGTTAATATCGGATTTGAGCTTGATTGGCTCGGTCCAGTTTCCATTTTTCAATTCAGTAACATACAACTGATGCACCAATAGACCAAAATAGTTTTTTTCTGTTTGCGAAAAGTAAAATCGCTTTTTATCAACAGAAAAACACCCATCACCGGTATGTTTATTGTCATAATTATAAAAAGGAGCTTCCGTTTCGACGCCCTTTAACCAACGGTCATCAGCCAGTTCACTCTTATAAAAATGTGACTTTGTATGATCTGCTTCTTCCTGAAATTGAATCTCATTAATCATGTAGCTTCCATACACCAGCAGACTATCATTAATCAGGAAAGGATTAAACTCCTTATGCTTATTATTAACACCCTCGCTAAGCAGGTAAACTTCAAACATAGCGATTGAATCCTGCAAGGACAGACCGTACTCACAACTTTCCAGTAAAACATCAACCGACAAATGATCTTTACCTGATTTACTTTTTCGCTGTTCTGACCTGATCTTACGTAAAATCTGTTTGGCCTCATCATAACGTTCCCTGTGTATCAGGCATCGCGCCATAAATACTTTTGCCTCCCTGGCTACGTCATCGTTCAACGCAATCAACGAATTATAAAGTTCGTAGGCTTCATTATAATCCCTTAATCGATAATACGAATGAGCCAGTTGCAATTTCAGTTTATTATCATCCGGGTTACGTTTAAGAAGTTCGGTATAAAACACCATGGCAGAGTACATGTCGTTCTGCATTTCGGCACTATGGGCATAATCACCTAACTCCCACTTCTTAAGTCGCTTCACTTCATCTTGTTGACCAAGCAAATGCATACTAAAGCCCAGAATCATCGATATTAATGTAACTCGTTTAATTAATGATTCACCCATGGTACAATAGTTTTACGAAGAAGCAACGATGGCCTTCTGAAAATAAAGGTTAGTTCAATCGCCTGGTTATTAAAGTTTCCCAATTCTTTATTAAGATTGAATTCACTACTTAGCATAGCAGTAAACATGCGCTTTTCAAATCCAATGATGCCGATAATGGAACTGGCATCCAACTCCTCTCTAAAAGCATAATAAACTCCAAATACATATCCTTTTGCGCTCTCTAATCCATAATCCTTATTAATCTGAACACTGGAGCCAAAAGACATATAGCTTGCCTTGTTCTGATGACTATATAACACCCGTGGAGTAAAGTGGTAATCATCATTTCTTGTGTTTTTATAAACCACGTGATATATATATCGGGGACTGATAGAATGTTCAATCTCCGACAGGTGATACGAAGGAGAGTTTAAATGACGTACCGAAATACCTGCTCCCAGATGCGCATCAGACATTTGTAAACTCCAAACCAAACCGGCATTTACATTTAAATAGTTTGAATGATTGGTATCAAAGTTCTCTGATATTGGTAAGTTGTTATCGAAATGACCTGTACCTCTATTATATTGTTCCGGGAAACTAAGGTGATCGTATTTTAAAAACATGTTGTCGTAACCAAACTGAATTCCCAGGCCTAAACCCGACCTTTGACTGACCTGTAAGGCCGATGCTACAGAAATATCGATGGATTGTTTTGGAAAACTACTGGCCAAAGTCCGATCATAAGTATAACAGGCGCCAACACCTATTTGTGCCTTCTTAATCAGTATTTGCTGATCGTAACTTATGGTACCTGAAATAACATTTTCATTAAAATAATTGCCTTGTACCTGGGTATTACTTACCAGCCGGTATTTATTTTCATGTTGCCCGGTATATGCAGGATTGAGGACTAACGGAGAATTATAATAATGTGAAAAATAAACGCCCTGAGCTTTAGCTTGATTTCCCCTGAAACCAAGTAGTATTGTAAAAAGCACAATTACTGTAAGGATGTTAAATTTAGTTTGGGTAAAATAATTCAGTACAACCATAGACAAATTTGAACAGTAATTTAATTTGGTATACTATTATATCAACATCCCTTTTAGTAAAACCAGTTTACTAATCAGGAATAACAATCATCACTAAACTTTATATTTTTTACTCTGCTGGCGGAAGGAAATACTTGTATTACGACGTTATTAATACAGTCCTATAAAATAAACCCAATCACCAAAATATTTAAACACCATTTGCATTCTTGTAACGTAAATTAACATTTAAAAGTTACAATAACAAAAAATTTGGTACAATGTTATTAGGGAATTAATCAACATACCTTATTGATATACTCTATGTGCAGAAATACTAATCAGGAAGCCGTTATTATCAATTAATTATTATTGTCTAATACAAGTATAAATCAACCAAACCAGTAAACTAATTTGGTTGATCTGATTTTTAAGCGACTTTTATTATAGCCTTATACCGATTACGCATCAATCCATGAGACAAGCAAAATGATTTTATTGATTCTATTGCTATTATTTGTCTGTTTGCTCATAATCGTAGCTAACCATCCAATTAATACCAAATTGATCAGTTAATGTACCAAATAACGATCCCCAGAAAGTTTTTTCCAAAGGCATGTTCATATTACCATCCTTAAGTAAGCCTTCAAATATAGCTTTGGCTTCCTCTTCGCTTTCGGTATTAACATAGATGGAAATATTATTTCCACTTACCCAAGGCGGACCAAACATGGGTGATGAGTCACTACCCATTAACACGGTATTCTTATTAATTCTTAAAGAAACGTGTAATATCTTTTCTGCTTCTTCTTCAGGTATTGGTTGCTCTGAAGGCATATCCTTAAAACGTCCGAGGTATTCAAACTCTCCACCAAAAACACTCTTGTAAAAATTAAATGCGGTTTCGCAATTTCCGTTATAAGTAACGTACGGATCTACTGTTGCCATAGTTATTAATTTAAATGTTTATAATTTAGACATATTAAAAATAAGGAAACCCCATTTATAATTCCAGTCATTAACTGAAACTTATGGCAACTGCATTCTGATTAGTATATCTCTATAAAAAAAATTAAAACAGACGTTAAAAAAACATTAAAACAGGTATTGACAAATGCATTTTGTATGAAGTAAATTTTAATTTTCAAATTAATTTTCTATTTTTATTTCAGACTTATATTTACTATTAAACCTTTTCAATATGAGTACAACAACAATCACATTTAATCAACTCAGGAAGATTAAAGATAGTCTGCCTGATGGAAGTATTCGTTCAATTGCAGATGAGTTGGACCTCGACGTAGAGACAGTAAGAAATTACTTTGGCGGAGCCAACTATGATCGAGGGAAAAGCGTAGGGATACATCTCGAGCAAGGACCGGACGGTGGAATTGTAGAATTAGATGACACAACTATCCTGGATATGGCCCGCGACATTATTCAAGGCACTAAGCCTGTTGTACACAGTTAACGTCTAAAAAATTTAAGTATAAAAAAAAGCGCCTCACCGGCGCTTTTTTTCTGCTCCTATACCGAAACAGAATCAACCCATGAAATAAGTCAAATGATTAATCAATCATTTGGCTTATTTCATTTGGTATTATTTTATGAATCGTTCTCTTCGCTGTAGGTTTAACAGCCCCCATAAGCCGGCAACAGAAGCTACAATCAACCAGGTACGTATATGCTTCTTCACAATACTAACCCAAACCGTTTCGCTCATACCCGATGGAATATCAAATGGGTTAAGAAAAACATTCCAGGCACTTGCCTCCAGAAACTCTGTTAGCAGCCAAACCACCAAACCAATAATAACTACTATTACAGCAGTTCCGTTACCATTTTTAACAACCGTACTAAAAAAGAAGCCCAACATGCCAAATAATCCTACAGGCACCATCAGGCGCATTGTCATTTCAAATACCGGTACGTTTATTAATAAAATCCCACTCAGATTTGTCATTAAAAAGATAAACCAAAACACCATAAAAAAGGACATCAGCAGTCGTACCAGCCATATCTTATACCGGTAGTTAGGGATACCGAACAATATTTCGAGAATGCGGGCATCTTCATCGTTCTGAATTCCATAGGTAGTTGGAAAAAAGATCAGTAAAAATGCGGGGAACATTAGTTGAAAATATACACCATGAACACTCACAGTATCGGCAGCAAACAAACTAATGGACGTAATCAGCAGATAAAAAATTAACGCGGCACCAAGGAAATATACAAACTTATTACCAAAGACAATCTTCAGGTTATAACGAATAAACTTGATGAGCAGCTTTAATTTGGGCGGATATATGATTGAAGTTTTAGTCATTCTGTTTTCTATTATGTTTTAACAACCAGATATAGGCATCTTCCAGTACAGCTCCAACGCTTTGTGCGGATTCTACTGGTTGTGAATCGGAAATACAACGTACACGGATCACATTTCCATCGCGCATGTGGTGCACGATCAGGTGCTGTTTATTAATCACTTCGAATTCATCAGCCGGAATATCAAACTGCCACACTCGGTTGTTGGCTATTTTTACCATTTCACCTGGTTCTCCCCAATATTTTAAATCACCCTTGCTCATTACCGCCACCTGGTTACACGAACTGGATATATCTTCGATAATATGCGTAGAAAACAGGACAATTCTTTCGCGACTAAGCTCTACTAAAAGATTCCTAAAACGAATTCTTTCTCGCGGATCCAGACCGGCAGTTGGCTCATCCACCACCAAAATTTTCGGTAAGTGAAGTAATATCATCGCAATACCAATGCGTTGTTTCATACCTCCCGAGAACGAACCAATCTTATCATCTTTGCGCTCCCACATATGCACTGACTTCAGCACATATTCCAAACGCTCAGATCGAACAGCCTCATCGGTGATGCCACGCACTATAGCCTGATAATCCAAAAACTCAAAAGCCGTCATATTTTCGTAGGTGCCAAACTCCTGCGGCAAATAGCCAATCATACCTTGCAGTTCCTCGCGGTGCTCAGCTGTATCATAGCCATTGATATAAACCTTCCCATAGCTTTGCTCCAGAATACCACATATAATTCGCATCAAGGTGGTTTTACCAGCCCCATTGGGTCCTAGTAAACCAATCATTCCGGTTTTAAACTCCAACGAAATACCCTTTAATGCTTTGAAAGGAACCTTTTGTTTACCAACACCCGGAATACTTTTTATCATGCGATAATAAGTTCTTCGCCATCCGGCAAATCGCCCTTTTATCCGTTCAATATTTAACTGCTCTCTCTTTAACTTTTTACCAGACGAAACAAAAATTAAAAGTAAATACCAAAGAGAACCCATTATAATGGCCAGCGTTAAAGCATCCCAGCATTGAACAATCAAAACAGCACCGATAACGGGGTAAAAGAATTTGAGTAACTTTTGTATTCTCACATCCCACTTAAGTGGCTTTTCTGGATTATTCAACCTCCAATATATGGCCCAATCATTATAAATATTACTTAATAGATGGTAATTAAGAATCGTAAAGATTGTACCCCACAGGGCTGTCTCCAGATAATACCAGGTAAAGTAAACTGCAAATATTAACAAAGGAATCTGCCAAACCATTTTCTTAATCAAATAATTCTTTGGCAATACCTTCTTGTCTCTGATTTCGATTTGTTTTGCATTTCGCGCTTTGTATTCGCGCACAAAGCGACTATCGCGATCATAGACTTTAACCAGATTACGTATGGTAATATTAACATCTTCATCCTGGGCAATAAGTTTTGCATTTGCCATACGCAGCGACGATTTTACAAAGTAAACCACCGATGGTATTCCGCTTATAATTAAAACACCATAAAGCATTTGCCAGGCAAAAGATGCATCGGAAAAGAAATAGATCAAAAATAAACCAGCTGTCCAGCCACCATAAATAATTAATTTTAACCATAGTTTGAGGCCACGCATCCAGGCTAATGCTGAATCCATTCCAAAGGCAAAAGTTGGCATAAATACCAGAGTCAAAAGCGTACTAAAACTCAGGCCACCCACAACAGTGATGGCAAAAGGCGCACCCAGTATCCCAACATACTCCGATTTACCCATGGCCAAAGGCAACATGGCAATTATCGTGGTAATAGCAGTAATAGATATAGGTCTGATACGCGAAATACCGGCTTGCATCAATGCACGGGCATGGTTATAGCCCTCGCGGCGCAATTGTCGCGAATAATCAATCAACAGGATACCATTGTTGACCACAACTCCCAACAAAATCAGGAAGCCAATAAAAGTATTGATATTAAGTAATGAGTTGCCGGTTAACACCAATGCCAGTAATGAACCGATAGCAGCCAAAGGCACCGAAAACAACATCACAATTGGTGCCGTTAGCGATTCAAATACTGATGCCAGAATCATAAAAACCAATAGCAAGCCAATTAAACCTAGAAATTTAAACTCGGCAAACATATCTTCCTCATGTACCACTTTGAGCGAAACCTTTGAAGACACCGGAATGGAAGCAACTAATTCATCCACCTGCAGTCGGGCATCCTCCAGCAAGGTATTGGAGTTATTAACTTCGTCGGAAAAACGGTAAGTCACCTCAATCTGCTTTTCCTGATTCACACGAAGTATTTCGGTTCGTCCGGAGGCATAATTGATTTCAGAGAAATCGCGAAGTGGCACAATGGCTCCTTCATTATTGGTGACATTCAGCTTTTCTAGATCTCCCATTGTTTTCGGCGGCGCTTCATCGGGCAAGTCTTCATCCACCGTCTTCATAATGATATCGTAAGTCTCGTTATCAACTTTAAGCTGACCACCCGAGCTAACTTCTGAACGGAAGGTAAATAACTCGGAAACAACATTGGATGGTGAAATATTGAGTAATCCCATCAAATACGCATCCATTCCGAGATGTACTTCGGGGCGTTTATTGGATGCTGAGATACGAACCCGCTGCAGGTTGTCAATGTTGTTTTCCAGAAAGTACTTAATATCATTGGCCACCATCAGCATCTGGTCGTAATCTTCACCTTTAATCACCACTTTTTCTTCCTGCTCACCCAAGCCCAGGAACATCATCATGCCCATCCCCGGGTTGGAACCAAATCCTCCTCCACCGCCCATGGCAGCCGATGAACTTTGAGATAGGCTGATTTCACCACCTTCTACTTCGCTGATTCGTTCCTGAATATCCGAACGAATGGCTGGAATGGTTCGTTTGGCAATTTTCTTGTAATCTTCCTGAAGTATGATTGAAACAGATGCTTCATCCTCATATACCTGGGTAATTACATCTTTCTT
This sequence comes from Carboxylicivirga sp., assembly GCA_025210475.1. Taxonomy (GTDB): domain Bacteria; phylum Bacteroidota; class Bacteroidia; order Bacteroidales; family Marinilabiliaceae; genus Carboxylicivirga. Next base: position 31,709 of record JAOARW010000097.1, read on the forward strand.
TTCCTCAAGGGATTCCAATCGCGTTTCAATTTCCCGAACAACCTTATCGGTGTTGGATAACATCGATCCGGCAGGCATTTCAACACTGATACTGAACTCTGTGGTATCGGCTTCTTGCTGCGTACTGATACTTACCCCAATGCTAACAATTAAAACTACGAAAAATACCAACAGAATGCCAATGATGGTTACTGCTGGCTTCCGAAGTGTTGCTTTTAACAGCAATAAATAATACTGCACCAGTTTATTGTGTAAATCCAGTTTTTCGAGCGCCTGAATACGATGCTTAACAATCCCCGATAAAAATAAATGGGACAACATCGGAATCAGGATCAATGCCACAAGCAAAGAAACCATCAGGGTAGATACGATGGAAACACTGATGTGCTTGGCAATCTCGCGAAATATCATTTGCTCAGAAAACACAAATGGTAAAAACACCGAAATGGTCGTTAAGGTAGCAGCTGTTACCGATCGCCAAACTTCTTTGGTTCCCTTTACAACGCTTGTTTCACCATCGTCGCGACCCAAAGAGGCAACCCGATAGATGTTTTCCATCACCACCACACTGTTATCCAGGAGCATTCCAATGGCCAGGGCCAGCCCTACCAATGTCAGCATATTAATGGATATATCGGAGGCGAAAAAGAAGTTGAAGGCGCCATAGACCGATAAGGGCACAGATAGCATCACCATGCCCACTAATGGTATGTTATTAAGGAATATCCATAACACAAAAATAGCCAGGATACCGCCAACAAAGGCCAGCTCAATAATGGAATCGAGGTTACTCTCCATTGTTTCGGCCTGGTTGGATACTACCACCAGTTCAACGCCTTTGTCTTTATAGTCGCTATTAATCGATTCGATCTGACGGAGTGTATTATCGGACAATTCAATCATATTCACCTGGGCATCCCTGGCAATAGCCAAAGACACCGACTCCAATCCATTAACTCGGCTGTAAGAATCATCTTCTTTAACGCTTACGTTAATTTCTGCAATGTCCTTAAGCAATACCGGGCCATCCGACTTAACAACAATGTTCTCCACATCACTGATATGATTATAATCGGCCTCGGCTGTAACGTAATATTGCATTTGCCCTTCTACCACTTTCCCTGCAAATACTTTTTCATTTTGCCCCGATGTGATGAGCTGACGTATTCGACCGCTGGTTAAACCATAACTGTCCAACACATCCTGCCTGCAAATAATTTCTACCGACTTCTGGCGACCACCGGATACTTCAATGGAAGAAACACCATCCACACTCTCCAGCTTGCTTTTTATGTCTTGCTCAACAATGTTTCGTATGCGGTCGACACCGCCTTCGCCCCGTACCTGAACCGTCATAAACTGGCTGTTCATCTGGTCGATATCCGCCTTAAAAACCTGAGCGATCATGGTTTCGGGCAATACCCCCGATGCCCCTTCAATTTTCTCAACCAATTTGAGATAACTGTATTTGACATCCACATTTCTGTTCAGATAAACAAAAACCATTACCTGACCTGGCCTAACTCTCGTTTCTATCTTCTCAATGCCTTCCAGCGTACTGATCAGTCCCTCGATTGGAATGGCGCCTTCCTGTTCCATGTGTTTTGGATCGAGCTCTGTGGTGGCTCGTACCTGCACAAATAACAGAGGATAATCCGTATTGGGCAACAACTCAAACGATAACTGCTTATACGAAATCACCCCCAACATGGTCAGGGCCACGAACAGCATGCTGACAAGTACTTTTCTATTAACTAATTCCCTCATACCTGTCGATGCTAATTGGAACGTTTAAACAATTGGTCAAATACGTAATATACACACGGAATAACCACTAATGTGAGTAAGGTAGAAGTTACCAAACCGCCAATTACCGCAATAGCCATCGGTGCCCGTAAAGCAGCACTATCACCGAAACCAACTGTCAGTGGCAACAGGGCTAAGATGGTTGTAATACTGGTCATCAGAATGGGACGTACACGCTGCTGTCCTGCAGCAATAACCGCTTCTTTTAGTGCTAAACCTCCCCGCTTAAATTGATTGATGGCATCCACCAGAATGATGGAGTCATTAACGGCAATACCCGCCAGCATCACAATGCCGATGTAGGCCATAATATTAAAGGTGTGTCCAAGAAGGTAAAAGGCCCAGACGGCTCCTACCCCTGCCAAAGGAATGGTCAGTAATATGGTGAATGGGTGAAGCAAGGACTCGAACTGTGAAGCCATTACCATGTACACCAAAACAATGGATAAAATCAGAGCAAACTGAAGACTTCCGAAAGCATTCTTCCTTTTCTCTTCGGCTCCCAATATACTAACCGTTGATGTAGACGGAATATCCAACTGCTCAATCGAAGTTTCCATACCGGCAATAAAGTGATCAAATGGCACTTCATCACTTACCATTGCACTTAAACGGATGATTCGCTTTTGATTATTACGCAACACTTCGCGAGGCGCTCTACCTATATTGATGCTTGCCACTTCAGCAAGCAAAACTTGTTTGTCGCCTTGAGATATTTTTAATTCGGCCAGTTCATCCAAACGCACATCGGGCGATTCAAGTGTAATATCAGTCAGATCGCCTCGTAACTCCATCCGGCCGCCATCCTTTTTAGAAAGGTAATCAGAAATACCCGACATTATGCTTGATACATCCAAGCCAAATATACCGGCACGAATGCGGTCGATCACCACATTTACTTCGGGAGCCCCATCTTCGAGGGAGCTTTTCGCATTATAGATTCCCTGATACTGGCGAATATAATTAGCCAGCATTATGGCTGACTCCTCCAGGTTCTCACGATTATTATCTTCAATCTCGATCACCAAAGGCGCTTCATCTGTACCCAATAATGTTTGTAGGGCCGATTGATCCTGCACAAAACGCATCTCCAAATCCTTAATTCCGCCATACAGATCATTTAAAGCCGTTACAATCTCATCAAATGAAGCATGAATATCTTCCCGAAGAACCAGCTTAAGATAACCGGTGTTCTCTCCCTGCTCCGATGTAGATGACGTTTCCGTTGCTGTTTCGGATCCTGCATGTGAATAGATCCATACCAATTGTTCGCCAAAAGCATTCAGAGCCATTTGTTCCATTTGCGTTAAGGTGGCATCGGTACGGTTTAAAGATGTTCCTGCCGGAAATACTGTTTCAATGGTTACTTCATTGGATTGTGTTTCGGGCATAAATTCACTACCTACAAATGGTAAAATTAGAACTGAAACTGCTATAAGAATAACTGCTGATATCAATACAAGCGCACGTTTCTCTATAACTCTTTCGAGAAAAGAACGATAGGATTTAAATCCGGTTTCTTTTTTAAGAACCGGTTTGCTCGATTTATTACTATTCCTGAAAACATATTTACTAAGAACCGGAATAACCAGGAGGGCAACCAACAATGATGACAAGAGCGAAAACGCGACCGTCCAGGCCTGATCCTTAAATAATTCGCCTGAGGCACCATGCAGGTATACAATTGGAAGAAACACCACGATGGTGGTTAAGGTAGATGCCGTTAATGCGCCACCAACCTCGGCCGTTCCATCAATTGCCGCCTGCTTAACCGACAGGCCTTCCTCAATTTTCCGAACGATATTTTCGACGACTACAATGGCATTATCCACCAACATACCGGCACCTAGGGCTAAACCGCCCAATGTCATAATATTCAATGTTAAGCCATTAAAATACATCAGGTTGAAAGTGGCAATAATCGAAACCGGTATGGCCAAACTCACAATCAGCGTAACACCAAATCGTCGTAAGAAAATAAACAATACAAAAACAGCCAGGATTATCCCGATTAAGGCACTTTCCTGCACTTCGCCAATGGCACTTTGAAAAGAACCCTGGTTATTGATCACTTGCAATTCATAACCCGGTAAACGTTTTTGAATAGCAGCAAAGGCTTCCTCTAACTTTTCAACTGCTTCAACGGTATTAAAACGCGTTTCTTTATAGATGGAAACTCCCAAACAACGCTCACCATTTAATCGAACGATGCTTTCCGGTTCGCGATTTTGCAAACGAACAGTAGCCACATCTTTTAACAATACCGGTGATGACTCTCCGGCTACATTAGTCACATTGGCATCAGCTTCGGTAGTATTTTTATTTAGTTTTACCACCAGATTCTCCATATCATCGATGGCACTTAAAGCACTTAAACCTTTAATAATATAACGCTGCCCCATTTCTTCGATGGAACCTCCTGATACATTCTGATTAAAACTGTTAATCGTATTCAGCACTGATGAGTTGCTTAAGCCATTAGCATCCAACAATTCAGGATCAACAACAACAGAAACCTCTGCCACTTCTTCGCCCGACAAACGCACATCGGCAATCCCCTCAATACGAATCAGTTCATTGCGAATATAGTTCTCAGCAACTTTCCGCAAAGTGTTCATGTCTTTAACCGTTTCGTTGCTAAAAGCCGCTTTTATAACCGGCGAAGCATTGGGATCGAAACGGGTAATATTAAGTTCTTCAACATCTTCGTCCTGACTAATGGGCGTCAGTGCCTTTTGTAAATCCAAAAATGCCTCATCAATATCTTTGCCCCAATCGTATTCAACGGTTACAATGGCTGCTCCTACCCGGCTTACCGATGATACATTTAAAACACCACTTTGACGCACGGCCAGAGCCTCAACCTGCTCCACAAATCGCTTTTCAATTTCTTCAGGTGAGCGCTCGCCAGAAACTACTTCGGCGTATATTTTAGGATTTTGTAAATCTGGAAATAAATCGGTTCCCAAACGTGTAAGCGATATTACACCCAGCAAAATGATGCCTAAAACAATCATTAAAACTGTAACCGGGTAATTAACCGAAAATCGAGAAATTGCTTTCATATTTTGATGTATGATTGATGATGTTAGGTTAATCTCTTAGCTCGATACGCCTTTTGTGTAAAACCGATAGTTATCCGTTTGCAAACCGATAGTTACTTTTTTGTAAACCGATAACTATTCGTTGACGATCGGATAAGCATCGCTGTTAAAAGACATACTTATTAACCTTGCATCTTGCTACTATTATTTTACAACTTTCACTTTCGAACGATTTTTAAGCGTTTCAAATCCTTTGATGATTAATCGTTCATCGGCTTTCAGTCCTTCAATCACTTCCGTCTCAGTGAGGGTCTCAATTCCTGTTCGGATATACCTTTTTTCGGCCGCCGAATTTTTCGCAATAAAAACAAATTTGCGATTGCCTTCGGTTAACACAACATCCTTTGGAATAACCAGGGCACTGTCTCGCTGATCAACAACAATTTCAGCTTTTACGAACATCCCGGGTTTAAGCAGGTTATCCTGATTTTCAACACGAATTCGTCCTTTAAAGGTACGAGCTTCCATATCAATTGCTGGCGATAGTTCTGTAATTCGTCCTTTCAAAGTATCATCAGGCAAGGCATAATTCATGATATTGGCTGCCTGATTAATTTGTACCTGCCCCATTAAATTCTCGGGCATGCTCAAATCCATTAACATGGTGCCATAATTCATCATGCTCAATACCTCTTTACCCGTTTCAACACGAATACCAGGTGAGAAATATGGCAAATCGGTGATTATACCAGCAAAAGGAGCACGTACACTTAACTTTTCAATGCTTATCTCTGCATTTTCGAAGGTTTGCTTTGAAGTGAGCAATGTCTTCTCCGAATTCACCAATTCACGTTTGGTTACACCACCCATCTCATACAAGGCCTGCTGTTTTTCATATTCCATCTCCGAAATTTCCATATCCAGCTCTGCCCCTTCAATGTTGGCATTATTCGAGTATTCCTTATCTTCCAACAAAACAATTAACTGTCCTTTATTTACCTGATCTCCCATTTTAAAAGGTTTTCCGGTACGTGGGTTTGTTTGAAGCTTATAATAAGCCGATAATTCTGTTTTCAGATTAGCTTCCAATTCAGGCTTTATCGATCCGGTTGTAATTAAGGTTTGTTCGATGGGCTTCATTTTCACCTCCTGTACCGATACATTCATCGCCACATCAGTCGTAAAATTTGTTGACTCGTTTTTACATCCGGTAGTCATCAGAGCCAGGGCTGCTGCCGCAAATAAAAGTTTTCGTCCGGTACTCACAGTGCTATATTTTGAAGTTATCATGATTGTGTTCTTTTTCCAGGGTTTATATCGATTATTGTATCATTTCGTATTTCATTACATCGTCGATGATGCTTCGTTTCATTTCAAAATCGTAAAGCGACTGCAACTTCATATTAAGCAGTTCCAGTTTGTAGTTTATTAAAGCGTTGGTTAAAGCATTCTTCTTTTGCGTCAACTGGTTTTGAAATAAATTAAGATCCATACTGGTCAGATCTCCATTACGATATTTTTCCAGATTAATATCATAAGTCAGCTGCGCATTTTCTTCGTTCTTTCGGGCAATATCAATCTGAATAAGCGTATTCTTAATACTTCGATCAATTTTTCGAATATCTAAACGAATGGTCTTCTGCTCGTCCTGAAGGTTATATTCGCTGGTTTTTAAAGAGGCTTCTGCAGCACGCATACGTGCCTTTTTTTCGCCCCAGTCAAATAGAGGAACTTCCAGACTGAATCTCACGTCTTCATTATCATTTGGATTATCATATATCCCTTTTATCTTCTCATTCTCTCCAAACAAACCAACCGAAACATTTAAATTACCTTTAAACTCGTTGGTTGCATTGGTTTTTATTAATTCGAATTTACCGGTTTCAATATCAATTTGTCGCTGACGGATTTCCATGCGATTAGCCAAGGCAAAGTTTGTTGCCATCCCCAAATCAATATCAACCGGAACAACAGCCACTTCGGCAATCACCATTAACTCTTCAGAGAGTGATAAACCCAATACTTGTTTAAAGTTATCTTTAATGTTTTCAAGCTCAACCTCGTTATTTTGAACCGTCGACTGGCTCGACATCATATCCAGCTCAGCCTGAAGCATTTCTTCCTTCGCAGTTAAGCCGGCTTCCACTTTATTGCTGATTATTTCAAAACTCTTTTTTCGATTGGCCCATTCTTCCCGCGAAGTAATTAGCTCCATCTGTTTCTGGTAGATCTGATAGAAGAACTGGGTAATTTGCTTTTCCACATTGAGGGCCTCCAGAGCATAGTTCAACTTCGCATTTTCATGGTCAAACTCCAGCTCCTTCAGAGTCATCTTCGTTCGATTATAAGTAAATAAGGGCTGGTTGATGTTTAACTTGAGATTATTACTAAATCCCTCAAACGAATTGGATGATGATGTAGAGTAATTATCTCTGTAACCAAAAGTATTTTCCAATGAAATGGTTCCATCGGTCCATATTACTGGTTGCGAAATGCTAAGCGTACCATTACTCTGTGTACTTTCAGAGGTAAACCACTGCTGATTAAACTCGTCGTATTGTCGATTGTTAGAATATTGAAAAGGATTAAGATTCAATCGAAAATTAGATCGTAAAGAGGCTCTTTGAGCATTTAACAGTTCTCGGGTACGTTCTAATCCAAAACGCATTCTAACAATCTGCGGACTGTTTTTTAGGGCTTCCTCAACCGATTGTTCTAAAGTCATTAATCTTTGAGCTTTAGAGGAGCTGAGTCCTACAGACATTAAGCAGATTAAGGCGATAAGTATTTTTTTCATCTGTTTAAATTTATTTTCATTTGTCAGATGGAACACCCAAATAAATTCAATCATTCTACTGTGTGTAAATTGAATAATTGAATTTGCATGGTCGTTTCATATGATTATATTTTCTTTCAATTGTCATAACGTGGCCCGCTTGGCGGGATGGAACTCTAGATGAATATTAATCATTCTCTTATGTGTATTTTTTGAATGCTAAAATTCAAGCTCATTTCATCAGGTATTATTTATCTATATTATCTCTTACAAACTTATTGTCATTTCTTAACCCATTTCACGGCATCACCAATGACATATTCATTATTTGAAACATCCGATAGCTTCACTTTTGCTGTTCCCTCTGAATAATAAAATTCACCAAGATACAGCCAGCCATCGTTTGTATTGCTCACAGTCACCTGAACGTCTTCCTCTCCATCATCGTGGTAAACCGTGTAATTATAATTGACGTCCTTATTTCTATTGCCACGTCTGCGGCCAAACTGGAAACTTATATTCGGCACATAGGCATACACCTCATAATTTCCCGGTTGTGGCAGGGTCATTTCCCAACTGACATATCCTTCTCCACTTCCCTTTCGTTTATAAACCGCTGATTTAAGATATTCGCCAAAGAACTTATCACCTGCTACAGGTTTCCATTTAACCGGAGGGCTCCAAAAACGAACCATTCCGTATGAATCATCCTCTGTCTCCTCATTTTGCTTGCTGATCCACCAGTCTTTAACCGTTCGGCTCTCACCCGTATTAACTAGCGAAAAACCTTCGTCTTCATTATCAACAATAAACTCATTGCTATTGCGATACACCATTTTCCTCGACGACTCTCTGATACCTTCGTAGAAATCAACCCGTTTGGTATTGCGGTTAACCTCATTCAAGACTAATGTTTGATTGGAAGGAATATTAGCCGCCAGGAAAGTATTGACTTGAATCTCGCGAGGCGCTTCATCCAGCAAAAAGCCAACATCATATGACTTTCCTGCTTCGATGGAATAATTAACCTGATTGTCTTGCTCAGCATCCATCTGGAAACGTGAACGAAAACGTCCTCTTCCGCCACGCTGGTTACCTTCACGAACAGTAAAACCGATGATACCGTCGGCATCGCCTTTATTGGCAACTGTTAACTTCACGAAATACCGGTTACGCTTGCCTTCTTTCACCTCAAAAACATCAACAGAACTAAACAAAAAAGCCGGATTAAAAGCTTCGTTTAACCAGTTATTGTACACTTTATCAAAGTCCAGTTTTGTGATTTCCTGAATAGTGTTATTGAAATCGCTAACATCCTGATTTTGGAATCGCGTTTCCATCAGGTAATTTTCAAAGGCTTTATCAAAATTACTCTGCCCCGTATTAACCTGAAGGTTTGAAAACAACTGACTACCTTTGGAAGCAAATACATTACCCAGGGTATTAACGTCTTCTTTTTCGATTAACTCCTTCAAACTATTTTCTCGTAGTTTAAGAATAACTTCATCATTACCCGATAAACCACCCAAATCACGTCGTCTGCTTTCAACCAATCGCTGGTGCAGATAGTTTTCAATGGCTATGGTCAATAAAGGATAGTCGTCTTCTTTTATATGATTGGTATAGGTAAAATACTGTGGGAATATCTGGTATCTTCCCCAGTTCTCTACGCTTCGTTCACCTTCGCGTCGGCGTCCGAAAAAGAAGCTGGATGGATTAATAAAGTTATGTCCGATGTAGCCTTTTAACAATTCAACCTGCATGTCTTTCTCAGAGCGTTCTTCATTTGAACGTTCCATCCTTCGCTCATTACGTTTTTGAGAATTTTGTAAATCATTGCGCCACTCTCCTCCTCCATTCTCTGGGAAGAAAACCATCTCAGGCATCATGCTTTCGGTGGCCAGAGACCAGTTGCGTAAATACGAATACATATTAATTGGTGCTTCAACCAACGAGAAGCGCTTGAATGGATAACTTACTCCCAACTTTCGTTCAAAATCATCTTTAATTGATTTTATTACATGCGAAACAGTATCTTCCAACTCTGTAAAATACTCCTGGTAAAAAGTGTGTTCCTTGTGATGATACATAGAAAACTCTACACTATCCACCATTGTTGTATGTTTTTCAAAAGGACCAATAACCAAACTATAGGCATTTAATGGCATTTCGGGCGAGAACGTATATTTACCTACATCCAGGCTATCTTTTTTTCCCTGTGAGATAACCTCCAAATTCGGAAGCGTATTAACTTCCAGATTCATCTCAACAAAAGGATAATGTGTCCAATATTGCTTATCGGCAACAACCGGATACCACATGGCTTCGCGCGTTAAAAGCACATAATTCTCCTTCACAAAACTGTATTGCTTTCCGGCCAACAGCGGATCTTTTCGGTTTTCGGCTAACTTACTTTCCTCCGAAATATCGGCATACATGGCCTGATCAAGCGTAACACCTTTATAACTAAGATGAATAGTTCCAACATTTGGAACGGCTTCTGGCAGCTTTATCCTTAGCAGATGACCATCCTGCACAAAATTCAGTTCCTGGTTGCCAGTTTTACAAGCACTTACCTCAAGTCCGGGATTGAGTACCAATAGTAAATCCTTTGACGAACCATTTTTACTAACCTGCATCTTTACATCACACTCAATTATCTTTCCCCGATGATGCAATTGTATATCGTACTGATCAATTTTAAAATCTGACGGCTTAAGCTCTGTATTCAGCTTTTGAATATGCGCCAATAAATTATCCGACATTAAGGATTGATTTATTAATTTCATAACACCACCACCAGTTATAAATAGCAGAATTATAATCCCTGATACTACGGCAGAACGGCTGAATTTTTGCTGTTCTAATCGAGGTAATCGCCATACAGTGGCCAAAATCAGAACAATACCCAATAAAAGGTATATGGAGCGGTGCATCACTAAATAATCCAGGTCTTGAAAACCAGTAAAATCTGATCGCATAAAAGGTGTGTAGAAACCCAGAATATCGAATAAAGCGTAGTATTTATTGCGTAAATAAAACAGAGAAAGTGCCAGAAATCCGAGTAATAGTACAAATGTTACCGCCTGATTACGAATAAGTGTCATGGTAAAAAATGCTAATCCCAGTACACATACCAAAGTGGGTAATGACATCAGAAGCGGGTAAAACAAATACGAAAGCCAAGGGATTGTAAACTCATTGGCAATGAGACTAAAAATAATACCACTGGCTAGAACAAAAATGTTTAAAAACAAAAATACCTTTAAGATGCCAAGGGTTTTCCCAAAAACATAATCAACATTGGACATGCTGCGTACATAAAAGGCTTCGGTCGTGTCCAGTTTCTTATCCCGCCCTAAAAAATCGGCTGATAAAAAAACCGCAATAACGGCCTGCGCAATGTTTAACAACCACATGTTAAAATACGGAGCTCCTGATGGTAATAATCTTCCGGGCCAGCCTCCATCACCAACACCTGCCAGTCCGAAGATGTTAAACATGAGAATGAAAGCTATTATGATGATGGCAAAAATCCTAAAAAACCAGCTTCGCAAAAGGGTTTTTGACTCGAAACGAGCAACGGTTTTAATATTAAATAATGAAATCATTGATACTGGAATTTTTCGTTAGCCACATACTCCATAAAATAAACGTAGGCATGCTCAAGGTTAGGTTCTATAAGGGTTGTATCCCAGCCGTTAACTTCATTTGCAACAAACTCGATTTCATAGCCCTCGGGCCCCGGTACAGAAGTAATTACAGGAAACTGTTCACTTATGCGCTTCATCTGCTCAAATGACACACTGCTTTTAAAAACATGCCCGGTCGACTGTTTTATAAACATTTCCGGCGATCCCTGAAAGTGTACTTCCCCCCTGTTGAGCAATGCCATTTGCCTACAGGTTGATGAAATATCACCAACAATATGAGTGGATAAGATAATTATAACCTCTTTTTGGCTCAGATTCGACAAGATATTACGAAAACGGATGCGCTCTTCCGGATCCAGCCCGGTAGTTGGCTCATCAACAATAATGATTTTAGGATCACCAATCAGTGCCTGGGCAATTCCCAACCGTCGTTTCATCCCCCCGGATAGTTTATTGGCATAACGATTTCGCACATCAAATAAACCTACCTGCTCCAATAAATCGTCTACAGCGGCCAATCGCTCCTTCTTCTTTTTAATACCAGCCAGTGATGCAGCATAATCTAAAAATTCCCAGGTTCGTAATTTAGAAAAAAATCGAAAATCTTGCGGTAAATAGCCGAGGATTGACCTCACTTCGGCAAGATTTTCAGAGAGTTTCATGTCATTGACATATACATCGCCATGGCTGGGTTTTAAAAGCGTAACCAAAATACGCATCAAAGTTGATTTTCCTGCTCCGTTGGGGCCAAGCAAACCAAACATGCCCGATTCAATTTCAAGATTTACCTTGTTTAATGCTCTAAAGTCGTTTTTATATATCTGACTCAGGTCTTTTATTTGAATTTTCAAAACATATGAGTTTAGGATTCTTTTCTTTAACTAAAAATATACCAAGTAATTCACTTTATTCACTACAAGTCCTTTACATTATTCAAACATTCCTTCAATGTGTTCGATAACGTAACACACCGTCCGCATTCGGACATTTTTATCATTATAACTGTATCATTTATATTTTCACCTCAATTTACAATTAATATTGTACGATTATGAACATTTCGCTTTAACATTATCCTTCATTCAAATCTTATCTTGTAATGATGCTCTTTATTTCACATCTACATTTAAGGTGTATCCTTATGCCAAAACATCCACATTACTTAAACAATCAATAGGACGTCAAAAAAAATCAAATCATGCGTAAAAAAAATATTTATCCGTTCAAGACTGACATATTGGCTATTACAGGCCCACTGGTAGGTTCAGAGAAAAACAAATGTGCAAAAAGACGTTTTTTTATTTGATTAGATGAGTTGAATAACTATCTTTGCATCGCTTTTGAAACAAAGCACTAAGGATGGTCCCGTAGCTCAGTTGGATAGAGCAACAGCCTTCTAAGCTGTGGGTCGTGGGTTCGAATCCCGCCGGGATCACACTGGAAACCCTGCTAAATCTAAGGATTGGCAGGGTTTTTCATTTTTACCCTATTCACACTTTACTTGCTTTTTTGCTCATTTTTTTGCACTTTTATCTAAGAATGTGACGAAAAAACGACGAAATTTCGTCACTATTCTAGAAAAGTGACGAAAAACCAAAACCATGGCAAAAGCGAAGTTACATTGTGATGTGGCTCATCCTAATAAAAAAGGATTGTGCAATATCAGAATAAGGATTTTCCACCAACAAAAAGCGAGATTCATTCAGACAGAATTTTATGTATCTCCAAGCTGTTGGGATAGCGATCTCCAGCTAATAAAATCCGAATGTAGGGATGTTCAGTCTGTAAAAGCAGCTAACCTGCAACTCAAAAGAAAGCTATCTGATGCTGAAGGTGCTATTCTGAATGCCAGAAATATCAAACTTTTAAGTGCAGACGATTTAAAAACATTGGCCGAAAATAATATAAACGGAGGTTTTGCCAGTAAGCAAACATTTATTAGTTACTATAAAAGACAGATCGAGCTAATGAAGCAACGACCAGGCGGCACCCATGAAATATATAATGACACCTTAAGGCGGATTGAAAAATATATAGATGGTCAACAATTGGTATTTGAGTCCATCAATAAAGAATGGCTTGCAAAATTTGACCTTTGGCTGATTAATAAATTAGGCAACTCACCATCTACCCGATCAATTGATTTTAGGAATATACGCGCCATCTTCAATAAAGCATTAGACGAATCTGTTCCGGTTATTTCAGCCGAAATCTATCCGTTCGGACGAAGAGGATTTAAAATACCCAAAGGTACATCCAAGCATCGCGACCTTTCAAAGAAGCAATTCAAGGCAATTTTTAAGTACAAGACCGAACCAAGATCGAGAGCTGAACTTGGAAGAGATTCTTTTATATTGTCATTTTTACTCATTGGAATCAACAACGCAGATTTATACAACCTCAAGAAAGGCGATATTACAAATACCGGCCGACTCTCCTATGAACGCAGAAAAACAAAGAAAGACTATAATATCAATATCCACCCGCATGCAATGGAATTAATAAATAAACATGCTGGCCGTGGCGATAATTTGTTAATCTATTCTGAAAGATACACGGACACCAGAGGAATGGCTAAAGGTTTGAATACTGGATTGAATCAGATTGCGAAAGATTTGGGAATATCCGAATTAACAATGTATTACGCGCGCCATTCCTGGGCCACCTTTGCAGCTGAATTAGATATCCCAAAGGAAACCATAGCCGCAGCATTAGGCCACGGATCAAAAGAGGTAACCGACATTTACATTAATTTTAATGCAAAAAAAGTAGATAAAGCCAATAAGAAGATTATTGAATATACAGAAGTTTTCGGCTCAAAGAAATCAAAAAAGAAATCTAAGAAGAAACAAAAGCTTTAAGCACATCAAGGTTTTTAGCCATATCCTTTGATGCAAAGTGCAATTCATCTTCTAAAGTAGCACACCTGCTACTTAGCTGCTTATTCTGCACTTCTTTTAACTGTATGATTCTTTCTAATTCTTTAATCCTTTCATTCTTTGCTTTTAGCTTTTTGTAATAATAACTCATGATAACTGGTTTATTGGTTTAATTCAGACTTACTCCATTATTTATGTATCCATCTTCATATTTATTATACATCTCATTTGCTTCGAAAAACTTACTACCTGGCCGAACCCTCATTGCAAAACGACTAAATCCATAACTGGCCAGCTTAGATAAAACTCCCTGCATTTGTTTTTTATTGATTTCATCAAGGGATAATTTATGCTTTATCATGTTTTGATCTCTCACAAAAAAGATATCATCATCAATCAACGATTCGGGAAGTTTGTGATTTACAATCTCGACAACATTATCAAAATCGAAATACGGACATAAATGACATCCGGAAGATTTTGATTCCTGTTTTAGCTTATCGATCAGTGTAATCTTATCAATTCTCCAAACCTTATCATTAAAGGATCCGAATTCATAATAATTACGCACACCATCACGAATATACCTACTTATTTTCTTAAGCTTTGAACAACCCCAACCAATCATGTGCGGAGCTTGCCAACAGTATTTTGCTCCCGATTCATGTCGCTCAGAAGCGCAATCAAATACGAATTTATATTTGAGGATAAACCGATATAGATGCACCGGCTTATCCTCATAATATGCTTTTACCGTCCTCCATTTGCAAATAATCATTAGTAGATCGAAATAATCTTCATAAGCCGAAAATAACTCATGATCGCTAAGTGTTAGCTTAACCACCCCATCATCAACCATTGCACCTAACTTGAGTGATGTTTGCACAACTTCGGTGTATTGCTTTGATCGCGACTTATGTATTTCGATTAGTAGCATTAGTTTAAATTGAAACTTATTTAATAATAGGTTGGGAACTCGCCTTAAAGTGTTTCAATAATCGAGAAAAGTTTATGCTTGATTTTAGATCGTTATTGGCAGAATACATAACCAGGAAACTTCCATATGAAACACCAACCATAATAATATTTTTAGCACTCCCTTCGTTGAATGAATCAATGAATACTAAGATATCATCAACTTCACCTAAGTAGTGATATCTTTCTTTTAAAAACTTACCCAGTAAACTTGCATAATTCCCATCGATAAAACATCCAACCGTTTCGATCTTATCATCTTGATCAAAAGCATACAGCAATAATTTACAAGTAGAGTAATTTAAGTATCCTATTTTATCATCATCTTCACTATCTGGCTTTCCATACTTATTGATAACGTCGCTTTTTGACAAAGACCAATCTCTTAAAGGTTCAATGTATAAATCATAATTACCTTCAACTATTACAGGTATACGATAAGCTTCTCCTTCGCACTCAAGAATAACTTCAGCTTCACCAACCTTAACACCTTCAACTAATCCGGTATTATTTACATCTGCATGAAAGGCATTAGATGATGCGTAAGATACCTCATACTGAGATTCAATTTGAATTTGCTCTTTTTCCCCTGAAAACAAAGTAATACTTTCAGTTTCGATTTTAATCTTTTGTGGATCATCTTCTGAACATCCAAAAACTATGGCCATTAATAAGCCAATTAATAAATATCTCATGATGTGGGGGTTAAATTTGGTCCAATAATATTTAAAATCATATCTAAAGTGGTGTACACTAAAATAGGAATACACCCATTTAGCCGCCTTTGAAATTCAAGTACAGAATATTGTGTATAGACAGAATAAGGCCTAATTACAAATATTTTATCCAGTGAATTTTCAGCAATAAAATCTTCATATTGCTCACAGGCCCATACAATGTCATTTTCACTCACAGGGCCAGCAAAGGCAGAGTCAACAACCAGGTGGTTGCAGTTTAGTTTAGAATAGTAATGTAAAGATTCTTTTAAAACAGTCCTATATTCCAAAGATGGAACAAACTGCTTGTATCTCTTTACCAGAAGCGAATAAGCTTCGTAGTGTTCAAGGATCGCCCGTTTGCTATCCCATATTTTCACCTTTTTGATCATCTTGATTTTGATTTAGGGTTAATTTGTCGATTTCCGAGTTGGCTATATTTAAATTCAGCCCTCGAATCTTTTCCATGACCGGCTCCCCTAAAAACTCGCGAATGATCTTTATTTGTGTCTCACTTACAGCATTCAATTCAAGCTGATAATTTATTAGATTTCTCACAACCGATAATTTCTTTTGAAGAAACTTATCCCTATCGTTTGCGAGTTCTAACTTTAGCTTAAGATGTTCCTCGCGCATCTCAGCCAATGCTTTTTCTCGCTCAAATCTAATGCGCTGATGCAGATTAAAATACCTGCAAATTCCCAATCTTATGATTCCCTTCTTAAATAGTTTCATAACTACCTTCCCACATTAAATTTTTACACAATTATATCATCTGACGGTGTGTATCATCAACCTCCTTTCTTGTTTTGGTTAGTAAATAGGTTTATTTAGATATCCAATTAGTTGCATCGATCTTTGAGAATTAGAATTTCTTTTTCGAGCTCTTTTATTCGATCTTTTAAAATCCGATTCTCTTTGTGGAGCTTTTTATTTTCCAGTTTCACTTCTCCTTCGTTCTTTTCTATGTACGCTCCTATTTGACTATGGGTTATGGTTATTTGGTTATTTATCATGCTTGGCTAGCCTTTAAGTTGCTTTTTGTATAAGTTTATTATTTCATTTTTAGATTCTATAATTTCATCTTTCGACTTAATGATCTCGTCTTTATTCTTCAATTCTTTCTTAAGGCTATCAATATCTTCTTTCAGTTTGCTTATCTGCATTTCTAAAGGAGCAGAGTATTTGATTTCGTCATCCATTGCAACATCCATCTTCTCCCCCATTACAACATTCTGATTTCCTTTATTTACACCACTGTTGTAATTTCCAATCTTATTGTTTTGAAATGTTCTGCTTTCAGAATTAGATTTAAATATATTTCCATCTCCTGATAAAAGAAAAGATTCATTTAATTCTGGATATATTTTTAATAAGTCATACACTATACTCCTTGATATTGCTTGCGCCTGTCCGCGCAAGATTTTATATAATTTCTCAGGCCTTTTATATCCAAGTTTTTTAGATAGTTCATTAGCATTTAAGCCCAATCCACTTAAAACCTGTGTTAAGATTTCTTCTGGCTTCATTATTTAGATTAATTCTAAATATACAACTATTTTGTATTTTCCGATGCACTTTAGTTGCAATTGAATACACTTTAGTTGTATATTTGTTACAACAATTACAAGAAACCAATCAACTAGAATTAATAATGCAAGCAAACAAGATCAAAAACTAGTCAATCGGTTTAGATTTTAAATGTACATCAAAATTATGAAACAAGAAAGCACAGTGTCAATCACTCGAAAGGGTGAAAAAGAGAAAAGGCCATTTGAAATTGGCTGAGGCATGCTTCCATCATGTTGCCAGGTTGATGTAAAGCATAGAATAATGAAAGACTTATTCTATACACCAGCTCAATTCAGAAAAGCCTTAAAAGGCGAACGATTTATTAATCTGTATGAGATTAAGAACATCGAAAAAGCCTTTGGTGAAATCCCTCCAATCGGAATTAACCCGTGGACAGGTCGATACATTTTAACTGAAAGTGTAATCGCAGAATACAAAGTAGCATAACCAATAAACCAACTACCATGACAACTAAAGTAATAACCCAACAAGCGGAGACTAAAGCGAAAAACATTTGCGTTCGCGTATTGGCTATCAGAAAGCATTACAACAATGTAGAACAGCTTGAAAAGGCCATTCGATTAAATGGCGTAAATGATTCCGACTTATTAAAGTCAACGTTGACAGATGCCTCTAAAACTATTCCTGAAATAGTAAATGAAGAATATAGCATGCTAGGCCTTGCACTTAAGCAGCTCACCCCCTCAATTACTCAACAAACTGCTTTGTCTGTAATCTCTATCCTTCTTTCGGATATGGAAGAAAAACATACGCAGCTTGAAAATAGCCTCGAAGAACTTAACGTAATCAATAGAGCATAATCATGGAAAACAAAGTATTCTATTACAATGGAGCCAATATAACCTTTCAGCTGGGCAATGGCGATGTTATGGTGAATGCTACACAGATGGCAAAGTCATTCGGAAAACAACCTAGTGACTGGATGAAAAACAAATCTGCGAAAGAATTTATACATTCCTTATCAGTCGTTCGGAACATTCTCCGAACGGATTTAGTAATTGTTTCCCAAGGAGGGAATATTCAAGGCACATGGATGCATGAAGATGTAGCTTTAGAATTTGCCCGTTGGTTAAATCCTCAATTTGCAATTTGGTGCAATGATCGCATCAAAGAACTCCTAAAACATGGAGCCACAGCCATCAACCCTGATGATCTTCTTAATCCAGACTTTATTATTCGAATTGCTACAGAACTAAAGCAAGAACGTGCAGCCAGACAACTAGCTGAGGAAACCATAAAGTATCAAAGTAACGAGTTAAGAATTTCGGCCCCTAAAGTTGATTACCACGACCGAGTACTAAATGCTCAAGGTGTAATTAGTACCACGGAGATAGCAAAGGAGCTAGGTTATACCAGTGCTAAAGCCCTTAATAAAGTATTACGTCAGCTTGGAGTTATCTGGTTTGTTAATAATACCTGGACTCTTAAAGCTCCGTACAGCGGTAAAAATTACATCAAATACAAAACATACACTTACACAAATCATCTTGATCAGGAATGTGTAAGCCGCTCTCTTTATTGGACGGAAAAAGGTCGCAAGTTCGTTCATGATTTTTTAGCTAGCAAACAGGTAGGATAACACCCATATTATAAACCAATAACCAATGAATCGGGAATACCATGAATTTACTATCAGAACGAGAGGAAGAAGTAGCTATGCTAGTTTTCCTCGGAAAGTCAAACCTAGAAATCGCGGAGGTACTTTATATCTCCGTAGATACGGTTAAAACGCACCTCAAGAAGGCTTTTGAGAAAACAGAAAGCAAAAGCCGGACAGACCTCTCACGCGCTTGGTTAGAGCGTACATTCAATGTACAATTCAGACGCTCGCCAAGTGATAATAAGTTGAAGATATTTAGAAACCTCAATACTTCTAGACATGCCAACGAAAGCAACTGACGAAAACATCGATCTCGCTAAAAGAAAATGGCTAACTGAAAAGCAAGCCACTATTTATCTGGGCATTGGAAACCACAACATGTTCAAGAATTGGCGAGAGAATTTCGGGCTTCCATTTTACATCCCAAGCGGAAATAAGATTCTTTATAAAAGAGTTGATTTAGATGCTTTTATTGAACGCACACGATGTGAAATGCCAGCCAATCGAGCCAGCTAAAAACAATAGCCATGTACATTCAATCGACAGATATGCACGATGCACCTTGGAGCACACCCGAAAGGATGTACGAAGAAGATGCTAAATGTCCTTGTTGCGAAGGAACGGAGATAAAGGAAGATCGAAAGAATGATTCTGCCTGGTGTATGGATTGCGGCTTTTTTGATGAGCGCGATTCTTTTTATCCAATTGATTACTCAAAACCTCCAAAATAATGGGCGAAGAAAGATTAACAGAAAAGTTAACCATGGTGACATCACCACAACACGGAATCTTACGAATAGTAAACAATGTGACAGGTGTTGCTATCAGATACGATCTACAGGACTTCGATTTCGAAAAAGAAAAAGAGATCATTAAAAACGGTGTCCTGCGAAAAGTCAAAGAAATTAAAACTGCTTAAAAAACCATAGCCATGGAAGTAAAAGTATAAGGGGTACTACGAATGATGCAAATAATGATGCTCACACAAAAACAGCTCAAAACCTTGATGCATAAAGGATGAAAGCCAAATACAGTCAAAAATTAAGTATTTCGAAAGGTGATGATAGATAGAATAAGCATTGAATTAGCTTATAATTTTAAGCCTTTTCAATTTGACCATTTAAGCCCTGTTTAATGTATTGATATAATTAGGATAGCGAATAAAACGCAAAACGGCATTTCAGTTAAATCTGATTTGCCGTTTTTTATTACAAGATGCTATAAAAACATCGAAAGGTGACAAAATAGGTTACAAAATAGGTTACAATTTTAGTTTATGAAAATTACAAATAGCATTCTATTTTTGTATTAGACCTATTCAAACATGCGCAATTCCGAACTTAAAAAGAAACGTGATAAACGAATGGTGGAGAAATTTCACCAACTATACGACATTGAGCGTAAGCGTATCGATGACGTATTGCTTGATTTATCTGAGAACTATTTCTTTTTAGATAAGGATTATATCTATAGCCGCATCTTCTATTGTAAAGAGAATAGTGCATACTACAATGAACTGTTAGAGACCTCAAATAATAAATAAATTATCCTTCAGGTATTATAAATATTGGTTCCTCATCGGTTACTGGTGGTCGCTCAATTGGTTCATCTGATATAGTGATATCATTAACGGTGTTTTGGTTAAACTCAGCTTGTGCGCTTGCATCTTCAACATTACAATTAAATGATATTCTGTACAGATTGCCTGAGCCTCCAGAGTCTTCACGTCGCATATCTACACGTCGCATTGTTTGAAAGAATTGACCGCTAATACCATGAAAGCACGTATGTAGCTTTGTCAATAGCCGTAGGTATTCAGTAGCACTACTTTGGTTGTATGAGCCTTGGTATGTGTCGCTGAATGTTTCAAAGAAGAAATATAAATCTATCTGAAGGTCGCACTCCTGGACTAATGTGCCTAAGTCATTGCATGCATTAGTATTGAAGCCAATAAAAACCGCAGGTGTTGGGAATGGTAATTCTTCAGTCAAGTATGACACTTGCTCATGCCACAAATCTACCCATTCTATTTCAGGGATATTATTAGTGATGCGTTGAGCAATCTCATTATATAGGTCTGTCCATGCTTCCATAATTTAACTGTTTAAATAGTGTTTAAACGTTTCTTAATTCTATTTTGATGCTGTTGTCATTAAATTGAGGTTCTATTTGGTTCTTTACAACATCACCAAACCATTGGTCAAAGTTCTTCATTAGGGTTTTGCTATTGCCCATAAATTGATGTTGTGGTATTTTGATTTTAGAGCCTACAGGCTTTAAGGCCATTGCTCGACAGAACATAGCTTTCTTTCCTAATGAAACGTTTTTCTTATTCAATGAAACCGCTCCTCGTTTATTGGTTGTTACTCCACCAACGAACTCGTAATACTTTGCCCAAAAGTATTTTTTCATCTGCTCTGTTACTATAATATAGCCACCGTTATTGTGGATGTCCGCGTAATCAGAATCTGCGACAACAACTACTCGTTGCATGGTTGCTGATTGCTTTTTGATAGAACGCATAAGCTTACCGCTTTTATACATCGTTCGCTTACCGGCCAATGGATTGTTGGTTTGATCCCAGGCTTTGAAAGATGCATCAGTAAAGCCACCATTAACAAACGAGTCTTTAAAGAACTTCACAGATTCACTGGCAGCGTAGCGCGAAGCATTCTTTTTAAGCTCTTTAGCCATTTGCATAAATTCAGGTACCTTGTTTTTTTGTGCCATTGGTTGTATATTTGCAGTACAGAGCGAGTGTTACTCAATCTGTGCTCGAAGGTGTATGTTTCCGGCATACGCCTTTTGTTTTATTAATCAAATTTGAAATGTTCCATAAAATTATTGCTATTGATCTGCTTGCGTGACACCTTAATAGCTTTCTTTCCTCGGAGAATTATCACTTGCTTAATGCCTTTATTTATCTTGCTTTTGTCTGATAAATCACCTCGAAGCTTTCGTGCTGCTATTGCTAAATAGTTCTTTTCAGGTGCATGAGTTAAGTCCAATATAGCCCAACTACACTTTTGTTTATTGGCAGCATAGATGTTATTCTTTACAAAGTTTTTAGTTGACGTTGACATTTTCGGATCGAAAGTTTTTAAGTCTGCCAACTCTCCAGGCTTTCCAATACCTATCTCCGGGTTTTTAATGGCTGTTTTGTTAGAGTTTTCAATGTGTGGCAGAATATAAACATCTTTCTCCAGGCTTTTGGCAATTGTTTTTGCCGCTTCAATTGATAGCTCAGTATCTGCAAGGTCTGAGAAGTCATTAACCAATACTTTATTGTCTCCAACCTTCATTGTTTGGTTGTACGGCATAAAACTTTTCATTAGCTCAGTGTTATCCCGGATAATGCCACGGTTTTTGGGTGTAATGTTTTGGAAATAGCTTTGCTCATCAGTAAACACCTGGCCGCTTTTTTGTGGATTGTTTTTGTACTTGAGTCCGCTTAGCTTACGTCCGTTTGTTGGCTGTTCAACAGTTTGCTCAAGCCAACATCGACAACCATGATCCCACGGTGGAACTGATGTCCATTCTTTAACTGGCTTGACAATTCCTTCGTTAGCAGCATGGCTTGTGCGAACATCATCATCAGCCATTGTACGACATTTCAGGTTCGGATAAATATCAATATCATCCAAATAGGTTATATAGTCCTGGGCAGAACTAACAGAACTACTACAAAACCTCAATTCAGTAGTTAAATAAGTTGCATTGTGTTTTTGAACAATCCCTTTAGCTTGAGTAATAAACTCCTCTTTTGTGATGCCGCCAACATTCAATGTATCCAGTTGCTTCATTAGGTCATGGGACTTAGCTCCGGCAAACTTCAGAAAGTTTTCACGGAAGCTCCTGGTTAAACTCTCATCATAGTAACCTTTGCCCCATGCCTTTTCAGCTTCTTTATTAAAAGCTGCATAGTTCTTTAGTACTAAATCATTATCTAAATCGGTTGACTTAACCTCACCGTTGTAGATTTGATTAGCCAAACGCTCAATAGCAGCGTCCCATGTGGCAGCGAATAATTCAAATGCATTTGGTACTACTGCATAAGGTGCATTACCTAGACGTTTGAGGTCTGCCTCAAGCTTTTTTTTTTGAGCGTTGGTTTCTTCTGTTTGGGTTGGTGTTGTTAAGCTTCGCATCCCAATAATAGGTAAACCAGTGCGCTTTTTTACTTCCTCTGTATCGAACTCAAATGATGTAGATAACTTCTGAACCGCATCAATGTAGCCATTAATATCTAGCGTCTCCTGGTTATCCCAAATAAGAGTGTGAGTAGCAAAATCAGCATATACACTACTTAATTTTGCAAGTCGTTGACGGTATTGAGTGTTGAAATAATGCTTGTATAAAAGCTTGTCAGCTTCGTATCTATCCTGAGCCACGCGCTCCTGTACTTCAGCTGAACCTACAAAGCTTTTTTCGTCAGTTGTAGCTGTGCCTCCCAATACGCGCTTACTCATCTCTGTATTGCAAATCTCAGTTATTAAAGAGCTAAAAGAGAGGTGTGCATTATTTGTTGTGATACTTGGCGTCTCAATTTTCTCATTACCCTGTAATACGGCAAAATGGTTTGATTTAAAATCGGATAACATATTAAATAACTCATCCCTGCGGGTATCATCCATACGTTCGGTAATAGCAAAGATTGGAGGTATTCCCAATTTCTCAATGTAGCCAATCCATGAACCTAAGCCTAATTTCTTAGCCAATACAACCATAGCTAATTCATTCAACATGCCAAGCTCCCAGTCATTACCAATTTGAATGTAAAAATCTTTATACCTACCATCGCGATAGCTTGTGCCTTTATCGTCGTACTCATCCTCAACAATAATTCCTTTTTGAGCAATAAAGTTTGACTGCGGTATTTGGTCAACCTGGGCAAGTTCCCCCGTGTCTACATCGGTATAAAACATTTCAATTAAGGTTGTGCCCTGGAAGTTTCGGCCTAATGTGAGGCGTATTAAATCGTCGTGCCATGGACGCTCCAGTAGCTCCTTTAAAGCTTCGCTTTCTTCACCCTTTTCATTGACTATTTTGTATGATGAACGCTGTACTCGCAAAAAGCGCGTATCAATCACTGATGCCAAATGAGGATCAAGCAATAAGCTTTTATAGAAACGTCCTAATTCGCCACGACGTGGATTTTCCGGGTCTGTTGCAGCCATAACTGCATTAGTCCAGTCTTTTATTTCTTTACGCTTAAAAGCTGTTGGCTCACGTTTCCACGGTGCACCTTTTTCGCCACGTTTGTAATACTCAGCATATAAAGAGCTGTTTTTAATACGGTTTAATATGGCCTTTTCTGCCGCACTTCCTAATCGTTGAACTATATTCATACTCATTTAAATACTGTTTAAATAAAATTTTCGTCTTTAGTTGAGTTGCCATAAAACGGTTGGCCTGTCGAGCCATCATCCTTGGTTATCTTTGGGCAATTAACCAGGTTAATCACTCCACTTTGAATGCGCTCTAAATCTTTAATTGCATCATCGTACAACTTTTGGTAATCCTCCGGCACTTTGCGAGCGGCATTTCTTCGAACACTGCGGTAGACTACAATGCATGAAAGAACTTGCACGAGTACACCGTTTCGAATAGGAGAAAGTTCATCAAAAATAACATCTGTGTCATATATGCCACTGATGTATGATATCATTAAATCAATAGCCTTTGTTTCAATGTTATTAATGATGGTATTGTCATCAATATTGGCAGCTGCTTCTAAAGCAACACTATCGTTTAATAAGCGTTCCTGTATAATGGAAGTTAGGTCATCCTTGTTAACGTATATCATGGCATTTCAAATTTTACTTTCATTTTACCTACTTTAAATGACTTCTCACCTTTTCTCTTACTTCCTCCAGGAGTGCAATACAATTCAAGTTTTTCAATTGCTTGCTGGTCTGCGTCAGGACTATCATCATGCTCGGTCATACCTTCCTCAACTGCACATAGCTGCATTATTCCAACTTGTGTGTCGGAGTGACTTTTAAGGGTTTTATTATAATATGTTCGGCTATTTTGATAGTATGGCTGCATAGTAATCATCCGCATCAACTTATTACCTTTTACTAAAACTTTCATAAGGTTTAAATCTACACCATACTCCTCTTCAACTTCATCAATGGCACGTTGAACCTCACCATTCCAGAATTGACTTTCATATTGAAAAATAACATTAACTTCTTTAGGTAGTTGCCTTTTGAAATCACACATCCATGCTACTGCTTTTTTCATTTTAGATTGCTTCACATACCCGTCAATCAACCAAAAATTACGTCCGTGTAACCCCCATGCTTTAGCAGCATTGTAATCACTCTTTTCGTTTCCTGCATAGGCAATATCCCAATGAACTACAATCATCTTAAATTCTTCCAATGGAGGAAGAGGAGCCCATTGTATTTGGTCTTCGCTAAAAATGCTTCCTTCTAACTTAGTCTCGTGCAAGTATTCAGCATACGCGGCAACTATGCCCATGTTCTTTTCTTGCTGCTTGTAATATTCAGCTGTGTAATAGTTCCATGCGGGTTTATAAGTTACCTTATTGTATGCTTTGACTTGACGAACACTCCACTCAGGGTGACGCTCTTGCAGTATGGTCTGTGTCATAACGCGTGCGAACTTATTACAAGCATATAGCATACGTCTTATTGAACCTGTCATTGTTGCTAAAATATCACGTTCAATCTGATCCGCTTGTTTACGCATTCGCTTTGGACTTCCAATTGTGTCTGGTGTTTCTGGGTCATCAATCACCCAAAGTGATGGCCTTCGCTGTTTTACCCTAACCCCACGTACCTTCTTTTTAAAACCAAAGGCCATTCCAATGAAGCGTTGATCAATGGTTTTAAAATTGCCTATCTCCCAATCTCCATCGCATTTCTGTTGTCCAAAATCATTAACTAAAAGCGGATTCCCTTCTAATTCAGCCTGTATATCTGCCAGTAGTTCTTGAGCGCGTTCTTTACTATCTGACATAAGGCACATAAACACATCTTCACCTCTTATCCAAAGCCATAGAGGAACAATGATGTTACAATAAACAGACTTCGCTAAACCACGTCCCCACTCCTCAAACTCAATAAATAAAGGATCGGCAGCTACATCATTTGCAAATTCAATATGGAAATCAGCACAGTCTGCCTGAGCATAGTGAGGTAGGTATGTCTTTACCATATACTCAACATCTATTTTCGCCCTGGCTATTCTTGACTTTTGCTCACTTTTAGTTTCAAAAGGATTGACATCATTAGCCTTGCGAGCAATATCAAGCTTTTTTAAATACTCTTCCGCCTTTTTCTTATCCGCTTTTTGTCTTGATGTTGCCATAGTTAACCTATTTCAATAGTTTTCTTTCGAATAAGTGTTGATTGAAAGTGAACAGTCTTTTCCCATAAATCTTCGTCATATACCCTAAGTGAATTAAAGATTTCATCCATAACATCTATGAAAACACCCAATGTGTAATTGGTCTTGTCGAGTGAAAGCAATGTCTTGTTTTGTTTGGCCATCTCATCTGATAGGGCACGAGCTTCTTTTCGTAAGCGAACTTCTTCTTTTGTGTCACCTATCTTTTGGGCATCCAGTATTTGTTCTTCTAGCTCAAGTCTTTGTTGGCTCATAACTCGGAGAAGCTTTTTAAGATTATCAGCATCGGTACTAATGCACTGCTGACGGTCTTTGCGTTGGTCTTTCCAATTCTCCTCCTTTGCCCATTTGCTTAATGTGGCCTCTGTAATATCTAAAAGAGCAGCTGTTTCTTTTTGGCTCATGCCTTGTACAACAACATACTCGTAGGCTGTACGCTTTAATTTTTCGTAAACCGCTTTTGATAATTGCTTTCTTCGTTTTTTGCTCGACATATGCGCTTCATTTTGTTACAAAGGTTGTTTGATTTACGCGCACGTAAAAAGTGGGCTTTTTTATACTCTAAGAAACACCTCATTAAAACGCTATAATTCTGTATAACACGAAATTTTTATAGTACAAAAACTCACCATTTTATAGCCTCATAAAATCACTGAATCTTTGCTCATCAGATTTACAAAATGTGAACTAAAAAACATGAGTAAAAATTTACTAGTAAAGGTCTATGCTGAAGAAACAACCGGAAGGGTTGATATTATCGGCAATATCTCAGAGTGGAGCAATAACAACGCTGTTGAGATGCGAAGTAAATGCGAGGAGCTGAAAGCTGCTGGCATTACTAAGTGTCATGTGTATTTAATGACCGGCGGTGGTGATTGTTTCCAGGCTAATGAGATTGTGAATATCCTAATTGATGTATTTGATAGCTATACCGGACAAGGTGGAGCTCTTGTTGCAAGTGCCGGAACTTACATTGCAGTAAAAGCAAGCAGCTTTACAATGGCGAAGAATGGTCAGTTTATGATTCATAAGCCGATGGGGGGTGCTCATGGAAACGAGACTGAGGTAGAAAACTACCTTGAGTTACTTAAGAACATGACAGTTACCTATTACGATGCTTACAAAGAAAAATTAAAGAAGCCGGAAGCTGATTTTAAAGCAAAATGGGATGGTGGTGATTTTTGGATGACCGCTGAGAAGGCTAAAGAATGGGGCTTTGTAACAGAAGTTAAAGGTGACACGAAGATAGACCAAACAACCGCAAGTATGATCAAAGAAAGTGGTTCGCCAATCGAGGCTAAAGTAAATATTACTCCTAAAAATTCTAATGACATGGATGTAAAAGCTATGGCTGCTCTTCTTGGTATGGATGCCAATTCAACCGAGGAGCAAGTAAATGCGCGTATTCAAGCCAATGCGCAAAAAGCTGCCGGTTACGATGCCCTTAAGGCTCAACAAGAGCAAAAGGATAAAAATGACCTGGAGGCTAAAATCAAGGCTATCCTTGATGAAAAGGAAAATAAGAAGTGTATCAAGGCAGACACCCGAGCGAATTGGGATGCTTTGCTAAGAAAAGACTTCGAAGGAACCAAAGCTGTATTAGACAGCTTAACTGCTGTTGAAAAACCTTTGTCTGCCGAAATTAAACCTTCAGCTGATGGTAAAGGTGCAACTTATCAGGGCAAAACATTTGAACAGCTACAGGACGAAAACCCTGATGTGTTGGCCGAATTAGAGGATAAGAATCAGGAAGCTTACAATGCGTTGTTTGCTGACTGGAAGAAACGCAATAACGTAAAGTAAGGAGGATTAATAATGGCAGTATTAACTGATGGGAACTGGTTAAACCAGTTCGTAGCTCCTCAATTATTGGTGGAGTTCAAAAATTACAACGATGATTTTGTTGGCGTATTAAAGTCCGCTCCAAAATCAGCCGTTACAGCTGATGGTATCCGCTTTAATAAGCTGATCAATAATGTTGGTTTTCATGTTGACAACAGTGCCGATTTTGTTGCTAAGAAAATGGCTGGCAAAAAGACATTCGTTGAGTGGGAAAAGTACGACACCGAACCAACTGAAGTAGACGATGCAGAAATTCGTTACTTAAACTATGATAAACGTGCAGCAGTTCGTGTGAAGCATGCAGAAGCTTTTAAAATGGGTATCCGTGACCACATCATGTGGAAGTTGGCTCCATCTGATAGCTCTAGTGCTGATATGCCGGTAATGCGTACAACTGGTGCCGATGATGGAACCGGCCGTAAGCGTTTAACTTTTGCTGATTTAGTGAAGTTCCTGGAACTTGTTAAGAACCTGAACTTACCAAATATGCAAGAGTTATATATGGTGCTTTGCTACGAGCATGAAACAGACTTGATTTTAGACCGTGACAGCGCAGCATTATTTGCAGACCGCAAAATCTTCTTTGATGATGTAACAGGAAAGGTTAAGTCTGTAATGGGCTTCAAATTCTTTAGCAACAATGCCGTTTTGGCTTACGACAATACAGGTAACAAACTGGCTAAAGGTGCTGCATTAACAGCTACTGACCGCCGTGCTTCTTTGTTCTTCTATGCGCCTAACACCATTAAGCACATTGAGAAGGTTAAAATCCTTTACAAGCCGGAGACTCAGGATACAGAGTCAGCTGATCCAAAATCAACATTCCGTACTCAAACTTACGGTATGATTGACCGCATTGAAGATTACGCAGTAGGCGCAATCGTCAGCGGCATAGTATAAAGCTAGCCCCGCTTTGCGGGGTATTCTTTCACTTTTAAACAAAGTATTGTGAAGACAAAAAACAAAGAACAAAAGAAGGCAATAGCAGCTGATATCTTTGAGCGTTACCCAAAGGCTCAAAAGGTTGCAGTTACATCGGATGGCATGGCATTTATTACCGATGAAAACGAGATTGCTGTTAAGAACCATGCCAATAAAAACCGTTATGGCAAAGAGCTTTCAATTACTCACTTCAGACGTGATGAAATGGGAAGTGACAATACTGACAAGCCCAAAACAGCTAAAGAACTAATTGCAGCAATCGAAGCAGCAAAAGAGCTTGAGGCAGTAGAAGCTATCCTGAAAGCTGAGAACGAAGGTGAGAAGCGCAAAACAGTTATTGAAGCTGCTGAAAAGCGCATTAACGAACTTAAAGAAGCTAAGTAATGAGCTTTAAAGGTGCAACAATAAGTAAACTAAACAGCGGTCTCGGACGAACATCTGAGACCGACCGTGTTATTTGTCTTATCGGCGGTATGACACTGGTAGGTGCAATGGCTTATAACACTAAGTATGAGCTATTGGATATCGGGACTGTTGAGGACTTGGGTATTACAGCTTCGACCGATGACACTAACGCTGAGTTGGTGCATTATCATTTGTCGGAGATGTTCAGACTCGCACCGGAAAGTAAGTTCTACCTTATTCCGGTTGATAAAACAAAAGCCGTTGCTGATCTGGTTGCGGATGATGACTTAAAAGCAGCTATTCGCTCTATTAAGGATATCAATGTTCTTGGACTATCAGGAATATCTACCATGGTTGCGGATGGTTTAACTGAGGCTGTGGCCTTACAAGGTTTAGTGGATGATTTTGCAAGAGAACACGTGTTAATTGATGGCATTTTTGTTGAAGGTGTTGGCGCTGCAATACCTATCGAAGTAACAGCATATCCTGACTTGAGAACAATCACGGCTCCTAATATCAGTTATGTTGTGGGACAAGACCCGGCAGTAGCTGCTTTGAAAACGGAGTACGGCAAGCGTGCTGCAATTGGCACTGTGTTAGGTTCTATTGGTGTTCGTGCAGTTCATGAAGATTTGGGTTCTGTGGATATTGAAGTAAAGCCACGCACTCGGAGAGGAGAAGAAAACTACTCATTAAGTAGTGAACAACTGGGATACTGGCTTTCTGCTGCTTTAAGTGATGGTACAGCATTTAGTACGCTATCTGAAGCTGAGCAAAAAAGTCTAACTGCCAAAGGTTGGATGTATGTTGGGGCGTTTGCTGAGTATCCAGGCTTTTATTTGAACGGTTGTCCAACAGCTGTAGATAAAGCAAGTGACTATGCTTACTTCAACTTCAATTGTATTTGGAATAAAGCAGCTCGTATTATTCGCAAAACATTAATTCCGCGTGTACGCTCTAAAGTGCCAACTGACCCGGCAACAGGTCAGCTTAAAAGTACATGGGTATCGGGTGCTGAGCAATCAGTAATGAATGCCCTGGAGCCAATGGAGTCAGCCGGTAATATTGATGGTAAAGATGTTTACATCAATCCTGTTCAGGCAATCGACGAAACAACACCGCTAAAGGTAAAAGCCCAGGTGGTAGTTGGTAAAGTTGTGCATGAGTTTGATGTAGACCTTGGTTTAACTGATAAAATCTAACAAATGGCTACAGCAAGCACAATTATAAACAAGTTCGGCAAAATGGCCGGATGGAACTCTATCACTGTTAACATGCTTGGGCGCGATGTGGAAGGCATTACTGAGCTTGAGTATGATGATAGTTTAGACATGGAGGTTGCACGTGGCCAAGGGGCTTACCCTGTTGGTTATGGTGAAGGTAACTACGAAGCAAAAGCTTCGCTAACTCTTTATAACGAAGAGTGGAACGGCCTACAAAAATCATTACCTCCTGGTTCTAGCATGCATCAAATTGCTCCTTTCCCAATTGTAGTGGAATACGAGTACGATGGCTTTAAGATGAAAGACACGTTTGTTGCCAAAATTAAAGGCCGTGGCGTTGCTGTTAAGCAAGGTGATAAAACCATTGCTCACAAAGCTGAATTGATGGTCTTAGGTAAGATTATGTGGAATGTTTAACTACTGTTTAAATACTTGATTTAAGATGAAAAATACTATTAGAATACTAATGAGCCTGATGGCTCTAATCGTTATCACAATCACCGCACATGCGGTTTCTCATGTCGAACTGGGTACAGCTGTTCAATTTGTAAAAGAGAATGGCGGAGCTTTAGCAATGGCTCCTATCATCGTGAGTTCAAAAATTACTCCGGAACTTATTCAACAGCTTAAGATCAAACATGGCAAACTTAAAATCATTACGGTGGTTGTGGAAGCTCCAGTGTACGACATTGACCAATTGACTCAACAGGATAAAGCTAATATGCGCATTTTAGGCATTGACCCCGATATCGTGAGTAATGAAGGGCTATCACTGGATAAGCGATTAAAACCACTTGAGAACCTGACTCAGTTTAAGGATGATAACACTAAAATTGAAGCGGCTAAATCTTTAACGCATCTCAATGGTACTGTTTTAGAGGATGGTGAGCAATATCAATTCGTTGTCAAACGCCCTGACAGAGGTCTAATAAAGATGCTTTTGCCATTGGCTCAAAGTGGTAAACTGGATGACTTTGCAGATAAAGCGGTCAAAAACCTTGTTGTTGATGGGGATATGGATGAGTTGGATGATGGTCTTGTCTTTATGGGTGTTGTAACCAAACTCAAAGCCATGATTGCCCCGGCGAAAACTTTTTTATCCAAAGCGTAGAGAAGCATTTAATTGATGATAAAGACTTTATTCGGTCGGCAGATGCCATAATCCGCAGGGAGTATGGCATCGACCCCGATACACTGGATGAAGATACCTGGTGTAAACTCTACGCCGAATATTTACACCTCAATAAACTCAAGCATTTAAACATGAAAGCGGCTTTTATGGCTGCTATTGCTGAAATTTTCAAAGAGCATGGGAACAACAACACAGTGGATACTTGAATTGGTGGATAAAATCACCTCACCAATGAAGGGCATTGTTAGCGCAAGCGATGAAGCCGCTGAAGCTGTGGAGGGTGTTGGTGATTCTGCTAATGAAACAAGAGACGAGCTTGAGGAAATGTCAGCTATTGACCTGTATGCTATCAGTGATGCAGTTAATAACATAGCTGATGAGTTTAATAAAATTAATGAGCCTGGAGCCGCTTTTAATGCTCAATTAAAAGAACTGGAGGCCATTGCCGGAATTAGTGGTGATGCACTTGAGGAAATGGGCGATAAAGGCAGGGCTACGGCTAAAGACTTTGGCGGCGATGCTTCCGCCATGCTTGAAAGTTACAAGGGTATCCTGGGCAAACTCGGACCTGATATTGCACAAAACAGCGATGCTCTTGATATGATGGGGCGAAACGTTGCCACATTGAGTAAAACCATGAAAGGTGATGCCGTTGGGGCTATGAATGCCTTAACAGGTTCAATGCTTCAGTTTGGTTCCGATGTTGAAGACCCAATGGAGATGGCGCAATTGATGACAGAACAAATGAACATCATGGCGGCATCATCCAAAGAAGGTTCAGCTGAAGTACCGTTAATTGCTCAAAGTATTAAGCAGGCCGGTAAAGCTGCTGATAATGCAAACTTATCTTTTGCTGAAACAAATGCAGTTATCCAGGCAATGGGTAAAGGGACAATTTACGGCTCTGAGGCAGGTGTTGGTTTCCGCAATATGTTGGGCAAAATGGCCGGAACGGATGTAATACCAAAAGCAGCTCTTGAAAAGATTGAAGCTTTAGGTATCAACTATGATATCGTATCGGACAAATCACTTCCATTTATTGACCGATTAAAGGAGTTGCAAAAAGCTCAAGCGGATGCCACTCTGATAGCTCAGATATTTGGAACTGAAAACCAAAATGCGGTTAACACCATTCTTGATAACATTGAGTTTGTTGAGGAGCTTCAGGGAAAGATTGTAGGAACAAACACAGCCACCGAACAGGCCAACGTAATCATGAGTGGTTACAACGAAACCATGGCACGTACAAAAGCCTGGTTTAATGATTTAGCTATTGGCATGTTCGATGTTACTTCGAAAGTAACGCCTTTTGTTGATGGTTTAGCAGGTGCCGTTTCTGTATTCGCAAATATGGCAAATGCCGGTAAAGGAATACAGCTGCTTTTCAATACACTGAAGACAATGCCGGTGGTAGGCAAATTGGTTACCTGGGGAAGTACAATCGCCTCAAGCGGGTTTGCCATGATGAGTACGGCAGCTAAAGGCTTAGGCGTTGCCATTATGAACATTCCGATCATCGGTTGGATAGCTGCTATTGTTGCCGGGTTGATTGCACTTGGAGCATACTTTTGGAAAACTTCAGAAACCTTCAGAAAGGTTCTAATGGGTGTGTGGGAGTTTATTAAAACCGCATTTACCGGATACTACAAGTTTATCAATCAAATACTCATGTCAATATGGGATTTAATTAAGAAGGTATTTAACCCGAAGAACTGGTTTGATAGCGAGTTTAGTTTCAAAGATGCTTTTGCTGATGCTATTGGAGGCATTAAAGATGCAGCTATTGAGTATGGTACTGAAATGGGTGAAGCTTATGCCAAAGGAGCGGCCAAAGGTGCTGAAAGTTGGCGAAAGGATAACCCGGTAGTTGATCCAGAACTTACTCCGGATGGCAGTCCAAGTCCAGTAGGTGCCGGCGGTATTCCAATTGAAAAGGTTAGCCCGGTTCTGTCACCTACCAAACTAACAAGCGGCAGTTCTTCAGCTAAATCAAAAGGCGGCTTGTCGGGTTCGGGCGGTGGTTCTATCAAGCAAATTACGCAAAAGGTAGATGTAAAAAACTATTTCACCATAAGTGCCGGTGCTGACAAAAGCGAATTTGAAAGCATTGCAGAAAAGGTAGTAAGAGCACTGAATGATAAACTAAGCGACAGTATGGTCGCTGCCAGTATGTAAGTATGACAGACTTCAAAGCAAACATATCAAACAATCGCGAGGCCATAGACATTGGCTATGTAGGCAATCTATTGAGCGAAGTTTACCACGTTGAAACGCCTGTCTACTTACCCTGGTTCTTTGAATATAAAAAGAAGCTAGCCGCTTTTACCGATGTAGAAGTTGAGGAGGAGCTTGAGTATGAAAATGCGCCTGTTCGTTACGGTCAAAAGTCCTTTGGT
Organism: Carboxylicivirga sp.; assembly: GCA_025210475.1. Lineage (GTDB taxonomy): Bacteria > Bacteroidota > Bacteroidia > Bacteroidales > Marinilabiliaceae > Carboxylicivirga. Next base: position 66,071 of record JAOARW010000097.1, read on the forward strand.
GCTTTTTGGTTGAAGGGTGGCCGGTATCTGAACTTTGAACACAGTGGAGAATTGGTAGAAAGGGAATATAATGATTTATTGATGCCGTTGGCTACCATGGTTGATTTTTCAAGACCAAAGATTGTAGGTAAAACAACAACCAATATTGGCACGACTAAAGAGATTTATGGTTTAGGTGATTGGACTATATCCATTAACGGCATTATTCTGCCTGATAAGTACAATCCTTACACACAGCAGACAGTCGCTGAGCAAATGGATGCCTTACAGCAGTTTCATGAGATTGCCGGAAGCGTTGAAGTGGAAGGTCAGATATTCGCCCAACGCAAGATAAGCCGCATTGTAACAGAGGATATTGAATTTAAACCTGTACAAGGTCGCCCGAACATGATGCAGTTTAGCATTCCGGCAGTGAGTGATGAAGATTTACTATTAACTGATATCCTATGAGCACTTACGCACAATACGGTGAAATAGTATTTCCAACACATGAAGGACGGCAAGGTTTCAGGATTCGCCGCTTTAGTGAGTGTACGATCGAAAGCAGCTGGCAGTCATTGACTGATACAGCTGAGATAATTACACCACGCAAGGTAAAGGACTTTAATCGGATGAAAGTAAGCGAATGGTTTCGCGAAGGTGATCCGGTTGAAATATGGCTTGGTTACGACGGTAATCTTGAGCTTGAGTTTTCGGGTTATGTGAGTAAGGTTCCTGCCGGTATTCCGTTGGTGATTAGCTGCGAGGATGAAATGTACAAACTGAAACGCCAAACGGTTAGTGTTAGCAAACAGAATTGCACACTGAAGGAATTGCTTAAGGCGATAGCACCGGGTTATAAAGTGGTTTGTAATGATGGTCAGCTACTGGGTAATGTTCGCTATTCAAACATGGCCTCGAGTCAAATACTGGAGGAGCTAAAAAAGCAAGGTATTCACAGTTGGTTTATTGGCAAAGAGCTTCACGCATTTAGCAAAAGCAAAAGCGAATTAAACCCGGTTGATATTCTGCTAGAGAGTACGCCAAGTAATAACCTAAAGCAAAAAGCTATTGAAGATACAATGGTAGTCATTAGCTTGATTCGCAAGAAAGGTAAAAAGCTGAAGGTTGAGTTTGGAGACAAAGGAGCCGGTAAGCGATTAACCAAGGAACTAAGCGGCATTGATATTAGTGAGGCCGAAATGAGGCGCGAAGCTGAGAAGATATACAACGAAGCCAAACAACCTGGCTTGGATGGTGATGTCACGTTGTTTGGAGTGCCACGTGTTCAGCATGGCATGAAAATGAATTTAAACAGTGTGCTCTATCCCGAAAAGGATGGTTTGTACTACATCGACGCAGTAACAAAAACATACATGCCTGGAGAGTACAGGCAATCATGCAAATTGGGGGACATGGCTGTATGACTTTAGTAAGTGAGTTAGATAAGTTTGGGCAACTGTTTAAACAACATTTAAACAGTAGCATGAAAGCAACCTTAAGGTGGGTGACGGCAACGGCTGTTAACTGGGATGAGCAAACCATGACTGCCACCGATAGCGACGAACTGGAGTACTTTGATGTGCTATTGGGTGTGACTACTACAGCTGTTAAGCCGGTTTTAAATACCGACTGCCTGATAGCAATAGTTGAAGGTGATGAGGCAACGGCCTTTTTGCTTTATGCCGATGAAGCGGAGTTAATTCAATTCAACGGTGGAACCAATGGCGGATTAACCATTACACCAACATTGGTTGAGAACCTGGATAAAAATAACTCTATACTGGAGGCCATATTAAACGTGCTTAAAGGAGCGCAAATAATGGAACCAGGGAACGGAAGTCCAAGCGCATTGCAAACAGCATTGAAAGCTGCTGTAACAGGTAAAGAGCTTGGTGATTTTTCAAAGATTGAGAACGAAAAAATTACACACTGATGGACGGTATTTTGATTGATAAAAACTATGAGTTAATGATTAGGCCAAAGCTTGAAAGTAGTGGCAAAATCGTTAGTGGTTTGGTAGTTGGAGACAATACCGACCAATGTGCAGCTCTGGTTTTGCAAATGAGTCAAGGGGAACTAAAAGAAGATCCACTCCTGGGCGCAGGCTTAACCAAATTTATCAGAAGCAAATACAGTCCATCGCAAGTTGATAAACGCATACGTGCACACTTTACACGTGCCGGTATCAACTACGATGAATACAAGGATAGAATGAGTACTAACATTAAAACAGAAGAGTGATGTTTGAATTTAGTAACAGAAGCTTAAAACGGCTTGAAGGGGTAAACCCTCAATTAATTGAGCTAATGAAAAAGGCCATAGCTCGAAGCCCGATAGATTTTGGCATTCCTGCTGACGGCGGCAAGCGAACAGCTGAGCGACAAAAGGAGCTTTACGATAAAGGGGTAAGTAAATGTGATGGTACAATTACTAAAAGTTATCATCAAAGTGGAAACGCTGTTGATGTTTATGCTTACGTGGATGGTAAAGCAAGTTGGGACGTTGAACATCTTGCAATGATTGCAGGTGTTGTGCTTTCAGTAGCTGCTGAAATGAACCTGAATGTTCGTTGGGGAGGAACATTTGGAAGTAGAGTTTTTAAAGGTTGGGACAGGCCACATTTTGAAATAAGAGATTAATACTATGAAAACAACAATTGTAAGTATTAAAAATTTCATCAGAAATATGATGAACGGTACTAATGATACCAGTCATAAGCGAGTAATCGCACTTTTATCATTCCTGGTATTAGTTGCTATGGTAGTTGTAAAAGCTAAAGGGGGGCAAGTTGATAGCAGCTTGATATATGTTTTTGCAGCCTTAACAGGAGGACAAAGCGCACTTTCTGTAATTGAAAAGTTTAAGAAGTAACATTTAAAACACCTCACACATGGAACTCGTAAGTCTTATTCTCAATCTTGTCTTAGGTGGTGGCCTCATCGGTTCACTGGTAACTTTGCGTGCAACAAAGAAGAAAGCCAGTGCCGAGGCCAAAGCCTCTGAGCTTGATAATGTACAGGAAGCAATAACCATTTGGCGCGAAATGGCAGAAAACCTGCGCAAAGAACTGGAAGCCTCCAGGAAAGAAAATGAATTGGTGACTGAGCAAATGCGAAAGGAAGTTGAAAGCTTAAGACGTGCGGTTTCGCGTTTGACATCAGTCAATAATAAAATGGTGAAGCTCCTGGATAAAATCACCCCGGAGAACCTTGATTCAATGGTTGAACAAATAAAGCAAATTCACAATGAGAACTAATTGGAATAATATTGCTGTTGCAATGCTCGTGGCTATGTTAGTTATGACCGGTTGCAAAACAGTTAAAGAAACTATTCAGGTGCAAACCGATACTGAAGCTATTCAAAACAACGATGTACAGATAGCAACTGACAGCGTTAGCCAGGTGGAAGTGAATGATGTGCTTGAGGATAAAACAGAACTGAGCGATAGCCTTGTAGTTAATGAAGTAACCGTTGTATTGAGTAAACCTGATTCAACAGGCAAGCAATATCCTAAGCGTATAACTTATAAGGAAACAACCAAGGTTAATAACACAAAAAAGGATGTCAGACAATTAAAAGACTCTGTGCAATCAACAGACTTTAAGCAATTGCTAACTGATAAGACGGACTCAAAATCCAGTACGTTGGTTGCAATCGACTCTAAAACGAAGATAAAGAAGCCAAATCCATTTATGTGGCCACTCCTCTTATTGAGTGTTGGCGTGTTGATTTTCGCATATCTTATTTTAAAGCGTTTTGGCTTTATCAAATAAGAAAATTGTATTCACACACGAATAGAAGGGCATCATTTCAATTTAAACGGTATTTAAACGGCAATTATGGCAAGTTTCAAATCAAGTGAGCGACAAAGTTTTTTCGATATAGCGATTCAAAAGCTAGGTTCCCCTGAAGCTGCTTTTTTATTGGCTATGGAAAATGGTAGATCGTTAACTGATGAATTGTCTCCAGGTGCATCGCTAAAATTGCCCGAACAATGGAATAGTAAGGTAGTGGATTACTTCAGTAATAAGAATGTTGCACCGGCCACTTATGCCGAAAGTGCAAGTTCACAAAATGAAAACGCCGAAGCGATCTATTGGAGTAATGAGCTGAAACGTGAAACCGGCATTCGTGTAAGCGAAAAACAAAGCCTGTTTGATGTGGCTATTCAAAAAGGCGGCAGCTTTGAAGCGGTTATGGAACTAGCCATACTCAATGGCTTATCAATAACCGAAAGTTTAACACCTGGTCAGCTGCTCGAATTGCCATCCGTGATTGATAATGATGTTGTGAATTATTACTCAAGTAAAGGCATTGTGCCGGAAACTACCAGTACCGAAACTGAAGATTCAGTTCCTGTATTAGAAGGTATCGACTACTGGGCTATTGAAGTTGATTTTATAGTAAGCTAACATGGCAAGAACAGTAACAGAAATAAAAGCAGGGATAACCACCGACTTTATGGCTAATGAAACAATGGCCTCTTATTATGGCTTTGCCGTTGGTGATGATTTTGACAGCACGTTTGCAAAGGTGAGCTTCGAGAGCATACTCTTTTATATTGTGGCATCAGCCATATTTGTATTAGAGTCGCTATATGATACGCTTAAGGCCTATGTTGATGCTGCACTTAATGCACGATTAACACACAGCCGACAATGGTATGTTGACCTGGCTAAAGCTTTTCAATATGGTGACACAGTTAATCCACTTACCTTAAAGTACGATGTGATTGATGAAAGTAAACGAGTGATTGATTTTGCGGCTGTAGATGAGATAAGCGGCAAATTATATATAAAGGTAGCTCGCTTGGTAGCTGGTGAACTGGCTCCATTAAGTACAGAGCAATTAACTGCTTTTGCTGCCTATATTAATACAACAAAAGATGCCGGTGTAGTTGTCAATATTATAAGTACTGAAGGTGATGATGCAAGGCTTGTTCTTGATATTTGGTATAATCCTATGGTGCTGAATGCCGATGGAACAGCTATTGATGGAAGTGGGGAGCCTGCCAAAGATACCGTTAAGAACTACCTTAAGAATCTTCCTTTCAATGGTGAGTTTACAATATTGGCTTTGGAAGATTCATTGCAAACGGCTAGCGGCATTGTCATTCCTAATGTTTTATCCAGTGAAAGCAAATATGCTGAAAATGATTGGGTAGTTATAGATGCTAAAGTAAAACCTAATGCTGGTTATATGGTGGTAAAAGATGAAAACCTAACTATTAATTATCGTGCATATGATGGAAATTAACTGGAATCGGTTTGTGGTTCTATTACTACCGATTAAAAAGAGGACAACTACAGTATTTAGTTTTATACGCTCTGTATTGGCTCCAGTCGTGTATTTATTCAACTTGTTACGCAATTATGAAGCTGACATCAGATACAAGTTAGAACATACTTCTCAGGTTGGTTCCATCGAAAACGTCCTAAACGACGCCTTCGACACTGCACTTCGCCGCATCTACATATCTGATGCCGGTGGCGATGTGGTAACACTCATACACCGCGATACAGACGAAAAAGTGTTGGTATTACAGGACGATACCGCTCCTTTTACCATTCATAACGACAGTGCCTATTTTGGCGGTTCCTACGATTTTATAGTGAATATACCTTATCAATTCAGTGAGGCCGATATGTACCGGCTACGTGCCTTGGTGGATTATTACAAACTAGCCGGTAAACGATACGATGTTGTTATAAACTCTTAGAATCATGAATAAATTAACTTTAGAAGGCAAACGCGACTTTCCGCTATCGACCAATGCACTTAAGTTTATGCAAAATGCATACCTCATGCTTGAGAAGCTGGCGGCTATTGGTGGCGATAATTATATAGTATCGGGCTGTGTTTTAACTGGTGGAAGCGTTTCAGCCGGGTACATGGTTTTAAACGGACAATTAATGCCATTTAAAGCCGGCTCAAAAACGGCTAACATACAGATTGTTGAAACCAAAACAACCGTTATAGTTGAAGCCGCCACACGCGAAGAGGTAAGCTATCATGCTGAATTTGGTTTAAGCTCCGACCCGGCTAAAAATGTGGCTTGGGATAGTATTAAAAGCTTTGATGCTTTAATATCGGTTACTGAGCGATTGAAAACAGCCGAAACAACCATTGGTCAGCATGGTACTACCTTAACCGAAATATTAGCAGGGCTGGCTACTATTGAAGCCTTTTATAAATCAATTGACATTACAGAAGTTAATTGTAAAGGAGGTAATAACACACCTTTAACCTTGGTTGAGATAAAGCGCGGCAAAGCTTCTTTAGCCCGTAACATCTTTAGCTTTCAATTAGAGATAGTTGTTGAAAAACAATTTGGGCATCCACTTTTAGGCATTGATTTAGCATTGAGTCAAATCAACTTGTCTGCCAATGCTGTATCTGCCCAATTACATTGTATAGCTACCGGCACAGGCGATTTAAATGAGTTTATTGATGGTAAGGCCATGATTTCAAGTGCAAGTCCATTACAGTTTTCTATTGGTACTGGTGATGGTATTCATCCCAATTCAACCGGCACCATTCAATTTTGTGTTTTCGGAACCATACCAATTACTCAATAACATGATATTAACCAATCAATACATACCCTTTAAAGGTTTTGCTGCTATGGCTGTGTGGCCTGTAATATTTGTGCGCAAAGGAGCTAAATTTACCAGGGCTACCGAAACACACGAATGCATACACTTTGCTCAGCAAAAAGAATTATTACTCGTTGGTTTTTATCTGTTGTATCTCATCTTTTGGCTGAGGTATGGCTATAAGAACATTCCGTTTGAACGCGAGGCGAAGAGTAACGAGAACAAAGCCTATTATTTAATGATTAGAAAGCCTTTTGCATGGCTCAAATACTTTAAGTAATGAGTAAACAACCCATAAATACACTAAAGAACTGGTATCGCCGGGGACTAAAGCCACTGCAAGAACAGTTTTGGCATTGGATGGATTCCTTTTGGCATAAAGATGAAAAGATACCATCAGCACAGATTGACGGCCTTCAGGAGCTGTTAAACGCTAAGGTCGATAAAAAGGACGCGGTTGACCCTGATCAGGTTGGAGAGTACGACCCGGCAAAGGACTATGTGTACGATGCTGCACGAGCCGAATATGTAAGTTATAGCAATCCGCAAAGCTCAGAGCCACAGTTTCAGGTGGAAGGTTTTTACCGATTGACAGAAGATGCGCCGGCAGGTGAAAACCCTGAAACACATCCGGCTCATTGGGCTTATCAGGGCTTTACTATTGGTGAGATTACGGTTGATGACGTAGTTGGTTTGCGTGAGGAACTGGAGCAACGTGCAAACGTTGAACGTGCTAATCTTACACTAGCCGGAAAGATTGGGCAGCCAATGAATATCAGCCTGAACTATAACGATAAGAATATATTTAAGGCTCTTTCGGTTACTCCTGTTGCACGCGAATCGGTATTAGCACGCAATAAAGACACCAATGCCGATGAGGCATCTTATTGGTTCGATATTACAGATTTATCACCTATCACATTTCCTGCCAACACAGGCAAGGTGATGATTGAAGGTGGAGCCGGTTCCTGGAACGATGACACCAAAGTATTCACCCCGGCGGTGAATGGTATCTTTTTGTTTGAAGAGAAAAAGCAGGGTGATACCTATTACCTGAAGGTATTTAGTGAAGGTGTGGATGGTCAAGGAACCGGAGGCGGAGGCAAATCACAACTCACTTTTCCACTAATTGGGCACACCTCTATTCCAATGGCATTTGATATTGACCAAAAAATAATTGACATACCAAAGTTTAATAACCTAAGCGGTGTTAAACTGATTAAGAGCGACGCAACTGAAAAAGCCTTAGTGACCAACGGAACCAAAGCAGATATGCCTGTTAATGTTGGTGCCGGTGATTATGATATTGCACTAACCTACGAGAGCGGCAAAGAATCGGGTACTTTACTTGTAAATATTGAATAGCAATGCATATAAAAGACAACATATACTTTGATGAAACTAAACCTTTTGATGAGCAAAGCGAGGCTTTTCAGGCATATGCTAATGAAGTGTTTGGTACTAACAATTACACTGACATGAGTAACATTGTTAACAATGAATGTGTCTGGATAACCGAGAAAGGGGGCTTACGCTATACGGCAAAACGCGTGTACATAAACCCTAAGTACTACACTGTTAAAGAGCATCTATTTACAGTTGAAAAAATTTAAGTATGGCAATAGGATATGTAACGAATTACGGAAATATTGAAAATGATGGATTGTCATGGAGTACTCCATTGAGAAGCCTGCAAAGTATATTCGATTTATTAGGCCCAGGTACAAGTCTTGAAAATAAGTTTTTTAAAGGCTTTTTCCGTGAGAAACTGAATATTTTAGGATTATACGGTCACATCTACGGGACAAGCCCTGAAGAATCAGTAATTGATGGTACATTGCTAAGTGGTGCGTTTAGAACTCAAAATCATGGTTGTAAAAATATGAACTTTACAATCCAAAATTTTGAACTATTGACCCATTCCCAGAACTCTAATGGGTATTTTGAAAATCTGATTATTAAGAATGTAATAAACTGCGGAATCATAGCCGGTTCATTGGCTGACACATTGCTATTGAATACAAACTCATTAACGCTCGGTACATCAGGAGTCAATATGATATTTAATAAAAACACCATTGTTAATAGTATAATAACCTTTCCTCTTATAAAAAACCAAAACAGCAACTTACTTCACTCGAACGTAATTTCGTTATCATCTCTTCATTTTTCATCACAAAGTTATGGCAAGTTTTTAGCATTCTCGCTATTTCATAACTGCATGTTTAAATTCACTGGTGGAGGGTTAGGTAGTGATGAAGCCAATTTTGAAGCACCTCAAGGATCGAATGACACAGAAAAATTAGAAAACATTCGCCAACGTATGGCTAATGTTTATGGAGGCTTAGCTTCGCAATATTTACCAAATTGTCGTTATCAAACCGATGGTGACTTGTTTATTAACCCGGCTAAAGAGAACTTTTATTTAGTGCCTGGTTGTTTGGCAAATCGTATGAGCTATGATGCCCAATTTGTCGGTAAATACCCTGAAGGCTCATTAGCAGACTTTACAGCCAACTTTGTGAGCTATACAAATATTGATGCATTGGGCAATATCATTGACCAAACGGTTGATGCCAATGCGGAGACTGCTATACTTGACCTTGGCAAGCTTCGCCACATTAACAGCTTTGCAGCCTTAGGTGAGCGAGCCGCACGTAACGGTAATCAGGTTAATGTTGTCGCTGACCTTGGAGCAGCTATTAATCCTGGTACCAACCTGACCGATGGTAAGACCTACATTGTGAAAACCGAAGCGATATCGCAAACGGCATCGGGTAAAACTCGTGATGTTGGCGAAACCTTTATTGCCAAAAATGCGGATGGTTTGGCATTCACCAGTGCCACCGGCTATGTGCAGGAAGTGTATTTGGATAAGCCTCGAACCATTGAGTTAAAAGCTTCAAAAACAGATGTGTCCCTATCTTCAGCGCCATGGATTAAAATGGATTTATGTGCGGAACCACGGGTAAACTACGATGTGAATGGACAAATCCAATACGGCAATGCCGATGCCGGTTACGATGAAGCCACAAGCGAACGGTTGTTTATCCGCTACTGGAAAGCTCGCATAACAATTAAAGCTAAAAACTTACCATCATAATGGCAGACGAAAGCACATTTAAAGGACAAGTACTGGGTGTCTCTCCTGAAAAGGAAGGTTTCTACCCTAATGATACCAGTAACCTTAAAGGCTTTGAACTTGGCCTCAATGGAGACAGCGAAAACCTTTATCCGGATGAAAGTAGGCTACAAGGCTTTTGCTTAGGGTTGGGAGAAACATTACCGTTTATTGGTTTTGGCAGTAAAATTTATTTGAAATAGTAGTAAAGGAGGTAAAAGAGCCTCCGACTCACTTAGCGACTCTCTGACCTTTCGCTAAATACAAAGGTGCATGCACACCACGCCGGAAGCAAATGCTTTCAGGTCGGTGTGCATGCACCTTTTGTGTTAATACGTCAGAGAGACAACAAATATAAACATTCAAAACGATAACAAATGAAGAAACCTTACACAAGTGCGCCGCTTCCTTTTATGGGGCAAAAACGGCGCTTTTTAACACACTTTAAAACAGCTTTAAACGAGTTTGAAAACACCAAAGTATTTATCGACCTGTTTGGTGGTAGTGGCCTTTTGTCGCACACTGCCAAAAGCGTTCGCCCCGATGCCCAGGTAGTCTATAACGACTTTGACGATTATCACCGCCGCCTTCTACATGTAGATAAAACCAATCGTATGCTTGAGCGCATCCGTGAGTTGGTTACCGGTTGCCCGGAGGATAAGAAGCTGCCTAACAATGTTAAGTGGTCAATTATCGACTATATCAAGACAGAAGAAGCCAAAGGCTTTGTTGATTACATTACGCTGTCATCGTCGCTATTATTCAGCATGAAGTACGCGCTAAACATACAGGAGTTGGAAAAATCCACCATGTACAACTGTGTGCGTAAATCAAACTACAACGTCACCGGCTATTTAGATGGTTTGCAAATTGTGAAGTACGACTACAAAGAGCTATTCAACAAATACAAGGATGTGGATAATGTGGTGTTCTTTGTTGATCCACCATACCTCAGTACTGAAGTAAGCCCATACAAAAACTATTGGCGTCTGGCCGATTACCTCGACGTGCTCAATGTACTTAAAGAGCACCCATACGTGTATTTCACCTCCGACAAATCATCCATACTGGAACTATGCCAATGGCTTGAGAATAACTTGGAGGCAAATAACCCTTTTAATGGAGCCATAAAATATGAAATGCCTGTTAAGGTGAACCATAATGCCGGCTATACGGATGTGATGTTATATAAGCCGCCGTATGTAAGTGATTTTAGTGGAGAGGTGAAGTTTGAGGAGCCAACGGTATCATAAAGAAAAAGCAGCCTAATGGGCTGCTTTTATTGTTCTGTTAAATGTTGATTTGGCCGTTAAACCGTCGTAGATGGTATTATATGAGTCATTCCACGAGCATAAGAACTTACCATCCATAAATATAACCTTTTCCGTGTTTTCTTGTCCTGGTGATAATTGACACCTTTCGGAAATGAACTTATAAAACTCTTGCTGCGTATCAAACTTAAAACCTTTTTCTTTGAGTAATTTCTTTACCTCATTTTCAAGTTGTTTGTCTAAAGCTCGACTTTGTTGCCTTATTCTTTCGTTGATTAAATCCATGCTTAAACGCTGTTTAAAAGGTTAGTTGTTCTTCTTTTTTGCCTTGTCAATGATTGCAAAAATCAAAATCAATACCACTACTGCTACGCCTACAATGTATCCAGTCATAACATTAATTTAAAAGAATAAACCTGTCAATTGTATTAGTAGCCGTTGTTTCAAAGCCTTTAAGCGGCACATTGATTGTTTCGCCTTCAGTATTCTTCAGTATGTATGAAGGCACTAACTCACCTGAAGAAACAGCCATGCATAAGCCGGTGCAATTAAAGGTGTCAGCGGTTGTGAAACTAAGGACTTTGCCCGACTTTACTTCGGTGTATTCGTAGTCAATTTTAAGCTTCAGCTGTTTATCCAGGAACAACTGTTTTTGCTTCTCAAAGTAGCCGTTAATCATGAATGGGGCATGCTTCATATTGGCTTTGGTGAGGCGGTAATAAATAGTGTCGTTGTTTGAGGCCAATGTGATCCACACTTGCGGACGGCTTTTGTCTGCTTCAATATTTGTAATGGTGTATTGCTTGTTGATGAATGAAGCATCGCTTAATTTGTTTGTCCATTGCTTAGCTGGGTAAAGCTCGTTGACTTCTACAATGGTTGCAGACTGACCAACCAAGCAACTGATTTTTGTTGGTGGGATGTTGGTTAAGCTATCGTAAACAGCCTGAGATTGCGCTGTATAGGCTAATAGGCTAAGGATTGTAATAAGAGCTATTCTCATTGTCTTTAATTTATTGGTTAATACAAAATTAAAAAGCCTATCGGATTATCCAATAGGCTTCATGTATCAGGATATGCCGGTAGTCAAAATAAACTCCCTGTCTTCGCTACTTTTGTTTCCGGAGTAAATAACCTCACTTTTTTAGTAGCCGACAGGTAGCGACTGTCAACAGTGGCCACCCCGGCATCAAAGAATATCTTTACATCGCATGCGTGCATAATATCGTTGCTACATGCTGGCTTTTTATAGGCAGTTCCAAAGCTAGCCAGGACAATGATTAGTTTGCGTTTTGAAAACATTGCATTCAGCTGCTGTAATTGCTCATAAGTGAAGCGCATGTACTGCACTGAATCAATAATAATCATGCGGTAATAGTTGCGCTTAATCTTCTCAAGTAGAGTTTCGAAGTCGATGTTTACCCCAACGTAAAGCTTCTTAGCTTCAATGTTAAAGTTATTTGAACGGTCGCGCATGCTCTTCTTAAAAGCTTCCTCATAAGAGCAATACAGGCTCTTTGCATTGAACCTGTCCGCAAAGAAGTTAGCGAGCTTTATAATAAAAACGGACTTGCCACTGCCACTAGTTCCGTAACAGAAGATTGCCGTTTTGCTCTCAATCATACCCAGTAGTTCGTTGTAATACTCGCCCATATCCAACTCATCGTACTTTTTGTTTTTGAGGGTATTGATATTAACAATACGTGGTTTCATACTAATTAATTGATTGTTTATTAATGTGGTTGATTATTAAATCTCATTTAGCATCACTGTAGTACCGCAATGAGGGCAAATACAAGTGATTCGTAGGTCAAATTCGTGACCGCAATTAGTGCATTCATGCCAATGTTCGTGGTTGTATAGCTTGAATAGTACTATCATCGTTGTTTAAAGTATTGTGAGCCTACTCGAAAGGCTTCGTTAATAGTTTCCATTGCTCTAAACTCCACCTGACTATCAGGTGTTGGAGCAAATCGGTGAATTTTAAACACCAACTCAAAAGCAGATTCGCAATGTTGATTTACAACACTGTTAAATAACTTTAGAGCTTCTGTTTCTGATGGTATGGCACAGTGTCCTTCCCATCCAATTCGTTTGCTTATCTCACTGTATTTACTCATAGCTACTCTGTTTTAGCTAAATCCGCGTTAAAATACCATTCGGTGAATTGCTCAAGGTTTGTCGATGCAAATAAGCAATGGTCACAATCGTGTGAGCCGCATTCGAGGTCACTATTTTGACAATGTGCCTCTTGTATCATTTCGATACCGGGCAGTATTGGAGGTATAAACCTTTGTTTGAAATATTTCATAATCAGTTACTACTTGCGGTCGGTGTCTTAAAATCCTGATTATTTTCAATTTTATCGGCTGTTTCGCGCAAAGCTTGAATCATATCGCTGCGCTGACCTGATGAAATGTAGCTACCAGTGCCTCCTCCATGAAATGGAAATACAATAAGGGCAAATCCAAAACCTTCAGGTAATTGCTCGTTAATCTCATCGCCCATTTTAATCATTAGTTCTTTGTTCATATTCTTAATTTTTAAGTGCTAAATCTTTTAGTTCTTTGGCTTTGGCCTGTTCGTTGTCGCGAATGGAGCAAAGCTGTTTAAATAGCTTCTTCAGGTCATCGGCAGTGCGGAAAGCGTATAAGCCTTTGCGGTTCACCTGGTCATTGGCAAGCTGAGCCGGGTTCAATACCCATTGATATTGCTTCTTTGAAAGCTCTTGGTTGACGGCTGTCCAGTCTTTAGGCGTGGCTTTAATGCCACGTTCGTTGAGTACCAACAGGCATTTGTTTCGCCACATGCGCAGCACCTTTGAGGATTGTTTATCCTGCTTTGGCTGTGGGTTGTTTCCAAGGCGTTTGCGTGCATCATCAATCAGGATGTTAAGCTGTTGTTCGCTTAAATCTTTGGTGCTGCTTACACCAAAATGCGCCTCTACAATCACTTCCTTATAGCGTTCTTCGCCTAATGCCAGTAACAACTGGTGGAAGTATTGCCGCTTTTGCTTTAATGTTTCCTGGTTAGTCATTTTCTAATCGCTTATCGAAGTCGTTGTAATGCTCAGGCTTAAAGCTTTGGTGTGTGCCTTGCTTCTTTTGCCGGTGTTCGCGAATACCGCCCCAAATGCCTGTTGCAAGCATACCAAGTAGGGCTGTTAATGTTAAATAGTCTATTGCTTCCATGTTTATTGATATTGGTTAATACTATGTTGTTCTAAATAATTCTCGTCCAATAAATCGGGTGTATGGCCTCAGCCAATTCATTGTTGGTCATCCAATCAATTCCCATTGCATTGCGCCACACTTCAGTAACGCTTTTGCCTGGTACTTTAAACTTTTTACCTCCGGTAACTTTTAACTGGCCTTTCCCTACTACTTGTGCAAAATCACCATTCTTCACACTCCCAATTTTGGGAGGCATTACAGGATTTAGCATGAACCAATTGAGGAGTTCAAATTTCCGGGCCCGCAAAACTTTTAAGCCAAACATGTCTCCACGTAGAATCACATCGGGTGATATCGGAGCTTGCATTACGTTCTCAATTACGCCTGGCCTTTTGGTTTTTTTTAGCAATTCACGTAGCGGCTCAAGGTTATCCAAGTACTTTTTGCCGTTCAATCTGAACTGAACGGTAGCTACCGTGTATTCCTGACATGGTGGCGAAGTGTGAAAATGCGTGTATTGTTGCCAATTCTTCGATATATATTCAACAGCATCGGCCTGGATAAACTCAAAAGGGTAGTTTGGTTGATGCTCAATATCAACTCCGGTTATTTCAATCTGATAACCTAAATCCATAGCGGCTTTATAGTAGCCCATTGAACAGCCTCCAGCTTTACAGCAAAGGTCTAATAGCTTTATTACCCTAGTTTGTCTTGACATCGTTTAAATAGTATTTAAATGCTGTTTTAGCTATGTTCCTGGGGACGGAATCGAACCGCCCCAACAACCGTTCAGGATTAATTAAGTTGGCAACTGTAGTTACATTCGAATGTTGATTGCCCAAACTTTTTTACAGCTTGGTACATTTCATATTCGATATGTACAAAAATGGATTCACTGCAACTCTCGCACGTAACCAAATTGGGGTTGTTATCTTCACTAAATGCCTCACCTGGATGAAGCTCAGAATTACAATAAGGACACTCCATGAGCTAAAATTTATCTTCTTGAACCGTAAAACTTGTGTTGTAGCGTTCAGCTTTAAAGCTTACAAAGTCGAAAGTGAGTTCCGGATTATCGTTTTTGAGGTGCTTAGTCAAAAAGGCTTTGCATTGCTCTTCAATTTTTGTGCGTGCGGTTTGTTTTCCTTTGGGCACAAACACACCACTCATAACAAGCGGTTTGAAGTTCATATTTGGGTCATCCGCCTTTGGTTGAATCTTTGTTTTGATTAGATATACTGCCATGATTACACCTCCTTTTTTACTTCAGGTAGTTCAACTTTAAGGGCTGCAAAGTTCAGGCAGATTGCTTCATCTTTATCGGTATCACCTTTAGTAAAGAAGCTAACTGAGTAGCTAATGCCGCGCTCTACAAAACTTTCCTCAATCAACTCAATGGCACGCAACCAACGCTTATCATCGTAGTTGGTTTTTTGTGAGATAAGAATATTGAGGCTAGTGGTTGAGAAGTCACCTTTTTTGTTCTTAGCCATTAGTGCCGATATGGTTTTGTAATCAGCAAGGCTACGCTTCTTAACCGTATCTTCAAGAAACTCTTTAATCAATGGGATGGCAATGTCTAAACGCTCATCGTTTTCAAACTTAACATTGCGCTCCAGGCGAGCCATTACTCCACTGTGATTATTGCGAAGGCTAAAACCGCCTTTGCTATTGGTGCGGATGTCGCCGTAGTTGTGAGCTTCCTCTCTAAAGTTTTCAAAGCCAATAAAGCACTTAACTTTGAAGTCCTTCAGGCGTTGTTCCAGTTCCTGAGCTTCGGTGACTAATCCAGTAACAAAGTTGTTACGATTGGTTTCGTAGCTTTCTTTAGCCTTTTTACGTTCTGCTGCTTGTTCTTTTTTGCGTTTCTCAAGCAATTGTTCTAATTCTTCAGCGGTTAGTTCGCCTACTTTTTTTTCTGCTATATCCATGCTATTAATAATTATTGGTTGGTAAACTGTATGTTTTTGGCAGTTTCGCCGATGCTCTTTGGCTTCGTGCCTTAATTTGAATTTGCTTGTATATGGCGATGCTTAGGTTGCGGCATTGCTGCTCGTATTCGCTGTGAAAGATATTGTGCGCATTCAGCCAACTGTGAAGCTCCGCAATGCGTTGCTCAACAGCCTCAAGTTCCTTAATGTCCTGCTCTGTTAGTTTCATACATAGGCGTTTTAGGTGTTATGGTAATGCTGATTTCCTTTTTAATTGTTACCATGCCGCTTCCCTGGCATGTTTCGCACTTAACCGGCTTCATGTCGGTTCCTTTAATACCAGCTAAGTAGCCCTCGCCTCCACAATTGCGGCAAACGTCATTGTAGTTTAGAATGTGTCCTGCTTTTCTCATAGTTGTAAATTGTCGTAGTTTATTGATGGGATGGTTGACATCTTAATCATGTCAATACAGTCTTTAATGCCTCTGAAAGTGCGCTTTGCTAACCATGAGTGGCTTTTTGCAGCCTCAATGCGCCCCATTACTATATCAAGCTCCTCATTTGATGTGATGCCATTGGCTTTAAAAATGGCCAGTGCTTCATCTTCAGTAGGTTTGTTTAACTGCTCAGGAAGCATAAACAGGCGATCGCGTGTTTCGCTGAATAAGTGACGGTCGCGTATGGCTCCACGGTTCAGGTTATTGATGAAGTAAGGTGTACCGGCAAATACGATACCTACCAAGTCTTTAAAGGCTGTCATTACATCTTTAATGATGGTGATGTTGTGGCTCTCCAGACTCGAAACTTCATCAATGGCAATAAGGATGTCTTTCTTTGCCACGAACTCACGCATTACTAAAAGTTGAGCGGCCATTGTTCCCGGCTTATGGCAGTCTAAAGCGTGCATTAATCCGGCAATAAACTGTTTGTTGGTCTTTACCATTGAGGCATCAAAATAAACCACCTTGAAACGCTTGTTGCGTTCATTGTATTCCTGGTACTTCTCAAGTGCAAATGTTTTACCGTAACCACCTTCGCCAACAACGGCCATAGCCTTTTTAAGTGAATAAGCACGCTCGCAGGTTTCCCAAACTTTCTTAAGGTTGGCAGTAGGTACACCTGTATAGTCCTCTGATTTGGCGATGTACTTCTCAATGAGTTCCCATGTATCAACGCCTACCATGCCATTTTTATCCCAGTTGTTGCGTACATGGCTGAATTTAGAGCCATTTGAGAAGCCCAAACGCTGAACTGCAAAGTTGTTACCGGATAAACCTGAAGCTTCTTGCAATGCGATGATTTTGTCTCGCAGCTGCTGCTTTTGTTCTGAAGTGTAATCTTTCATACTTTTGTAATAATTAATTGATTGTTTGGAGGCGTACCGTTGTGGTTGATGGTGCGCCTCTACTATTTTCCTATATTTAATATCTTCTTTTGTCTCTCTGTAAGTCCGTCGCTCATACCATTGGCAGCATCTTCAAGTACTGATTCGCGAGCGTTGGTATTTAATTTTGAAGTATCCCACCAACCGAAACCTTCAGTACCAGTGGCTTTCATTTCGCCCAGGGTAATCATCTGCTTTTCAAGTTCACGAATTGAATACTCCTGTCCCCATTGCTCTTGCTTTTCTTTGAATAGCACTCGCTTAGCGTTTTGGCCTTCTTCCATATCGGCCACACAAGCTGCGTATTTCTCTTTGTTATAAGCGTAGTCAACGAACACACCCTCTTTGTCGTAAAGAGCAATCATGTCCGGTTTATTCTTGTCAATGCGCACTTTGAACTTGTTTCCAAGGTTTTCGTTAGCAAACATGAAGTCACCCACATTGTCACCATCAGGAACTATAAAGTGATGCTTATTGCCATTCACTTCTATTTCGATGCCGTTAACGCCGTATTTGTATTCAAGTCGTTGCTCAATCATAAACAGACTGATACGGTCGAAATAGTTAAGCTTACTGCGCTTTTCGTGCTGAATGGTGGTATAGCGGTCAAGCTTGCTCTTGCCTATGAAACGACCATAATTATCGCGCTTTTCACCACGTTTGTTATATTCATTTACAGCCTCTTCGAACATGGCTAAAACACCTGCTCTGTCTTCCAATAGTTCCGGATTCTTCTTTAATGCAGCCAATAGTTCAGGATTGGCTTTTGAATCAAGGCTTTTTGTATTGATGTTACCGCCTTTAAAGTTTTTCAACTTGCGAAGAACTGTTTGCTGGAAGTGACCGATAATGCTCTCAACATACTTAGAGCGGCCTTTATATGGCTCACATGGGAAATGTACACGACTCATGTTGGTCATCAGTTGCTGAGCCGTATAGGCGATGTTAGCCGATGAGTTATCGTATTGCATTTGGTAAGGCTTATTCTCATGCTTTATAACCGCATTACGAATAGCTTCCTCAACCATTCCGGCATTTTCGGCAAAGGCCACGGAGTGACCAATAATAGCCGTACTATTGGCATCGGTAACGAAGTACACGTATAGGTCACTCTTAATAAGTGTCTTTTGTTCTTTCTTGCCGGTTTTCTTATTGACAACTTCAACAACTTCTTTGTAGTACAGCTGCATGGTGGTTCCATCCAGTGACCAAAGAGCATCAGGGAAAGATGGTGTATCGCGGTTAATAAGCGGCTGTAAATCATTATCAGCTGCTAGCTTGCCGTGACGTGCATAATACCATACTTTCTTGATTTTAGGCGTGTTTAAGTGCTGTTTAATTGCTGATGTGGTGTATTGTGGCTTGTTGTTTTCTAAAGCCCAATCATTATACATCATTGCAACATCTTCCCACGAGTGTTTAACAGGCTCAGACCTAAGCTGTAGCATTTTAGCATGTACTTTTGGGTCTTTGTTGTCTTTCTCGCGATTTACATTTCCCACTCCACCATGTATCAGGCATTGGATACCCTCTTTTTTGTAGGCTGATGCATTTCTATATAAAGTGCGTTCATTGGTGATGAGGCCTTTCTTAAACTTTATGAGTGCAGGGTCGGCTGTTTGTTCGTTTAAACAGCGTTTAAATACCCTTTCGCGGAACTGTACAATGCTTTCAAAACCAAGCTTGCGAGCTTTTTTAACATCGAAGTCGTTGATTAATCGCAACCATCCGGCAGCACGTGCCAACTGGTGAACTTCGGTAGGAGAATAAAGCTTTGTTTCGGAGAGCTGTTTTATTTCGTCCGGATCGGATTTAACTAATGCTGTTAATTGGTCGGTTAAATTCTCAAATGAATCATCCACCTTCTTTTCTTCCTGCTGTTTTAACCATACTTCAGGCTCTGTATCGTAGCAAAGGATTGCTTTAATGAGTGCCTTATACTTTGGCATCAATGAATGATAGTGGATGTAGACCTGTTTGCCCTGCTTGTGATGCTCCCAACAATATACTTCGCCCTTGCGCTGTCCGGCCAAAGCACGGCTAACGTAACTGGCAGACACGCCGCATTGAGTTAACTCATTACGCGTTACGGATAGTATGTTGTTGTGATAAATAGGCATGTGTGAGGTTAGCCGGTTAGATTAAATCTTTTTTTGCTTGATTTATTTCTGCAATTTTTTTCGCCATCTTCACAATTTGTAAAGACTTGCCTCTAGTGGCTTTGCGCTTGCCTGTTAGTACCACGTTAACCGTACTTTCAGTGACGTGTAGTTTGTTCTGAATTAACACTCTGTCAGTACCTTTAACCAACTTACCCAATTCGTAAGCTTCTTGATTTAAGATTTGCTCGCTATCCATTTTTCCTATATGTTTGTAACAAATACACGACAAATATAGTTCACAATCTGAAAACTCAAAAGAAATTACAAGATTAAATTCACAGAATGAAAACATTTTTCGATAAAGGAAAAATACTGGAGCGCGTAAAAACGGCTATGTCCTTCAATACAGACAAGGAATTAGCTGAGTTTTTAGGCATCGGTAAGTCTACTTTATCAAACTGGATCAAGCGTGATTCACTAGATTTTGAACTAGTGTTTTCAAAATGTGAACACATCAATGCGGATTGGTTGTTGACTGGAATAGGAGAAATGCTAAAGGTCAATAAAGATGTGGTTAGTGAGCCATCAATGGAGGCTTATGACACCACAATTAAAAAGAATGAAGCTGTCGTTGCTGAAGGTGTGCCGTTGGTTGAAGGTGTGCCATTTGTTGAGAAGTTGGCAGCTGCCGGCTTTGGTAATGGTGAGTTTGCCATTGATAAGCAAGATGTAAAAGACTACTACGTCATCCCTAAGTTTAAGAACCGTAAGGTTGACTTTATGATTGAGGTTTGTGGTAGTAGTATGTATCCGAAATACAATAGTGGGGATGTTGTTGCCTGTCGCATTATAAAGGAGAGTACGTTCATCCAGTGGAACAAAGTGCATGTCCTGGCAACAAAAGAACAGGGCATATTGATAAAACGACTCAAGAAGAGCAAAATCAAAGAGTGCTTATTGGCTGTGTCCGACAATAAAGACTACGAACCCTTTGATATTCCTGAATCAGAGATAACCGGCATTGCCATCGTGGTCGGTGTCATTCGCCTGGAATAACAGAACCCGATTTGTGCTATATCCGGCACTTGCCAAAAGTAAGGCAAGATTTACCCTAAGTTTTTTCAAATATATGGGAAGGTGCTGTTTTTTCGCAAATTTAACATTTGAGCAAATTTGCACGATTCGTTATTTAAAATTTGCACGATTCGTTTTGCCAATTATAAGTAAAAGCTTCGTCAGATAGAGTAGGCTGAAAATTATCTATATACTCTAATTCTATATTTTCTAATCTAATATCTACATCCAATAAAGATACATTTGAGGCAACTCCCGCTGATGCACAGGCTGTTGAAGATAGTGCTCTAAATGCCCAATTATAATCATAATCTGCTTCAAGTAAGGCATTTACTTCGACTTCGAACTTGTGAGAGTCGAATGCTTTCTCAGGAATAGCAATGCTTTTTATCGTATTTATGGCTGATGCAACGTCACCAATACCTAATAAGTCAAAAATCGCAGTTTCCGCAAGTTCTTCATATAAAGCTCCATTGCTCATGTCGGTTTCGTAAATGTCAAAATTAACATATGATTCACTTTGCTCTTTAAGACCTGCAGATAACCATAATTTAGTAGCACCTTGACTAACCCCAACCTTATATGAGGAGGAGATGTTATAAAAACCACCTTCAATTGTTCCTTTGAATGTAATTTTATACTTACCTGTATATGGAACAGTAAAACTTTCAGTAATACCATCTATAACCCCCATACTTACCCCACCCAAAAGTTCTGAAGAAGATATATTCGAATGGTATATAATGCCATCATATGGATCTACTTCACTTTCTGATTCGCCATACGCAATTCCAAATTTGTTCGTCACTTCTTTAGATTGCTCTCCTTTTGCTCCGTGAAAGCGTGGTTGAATATTGATGAAACGACTTGTATTATCCTGACTACTTATTTTAAGAAAGGATAATACAAGTAAACCTAATAAACCAAGATACTTTTTCATATTCTGATGTTTAGAGTAAATATTAAAAGAGTCTACAATTTAAATCTAAGCATCCCTTAATTAGTAACTACATTTCATTATATCGTATGACTACATATAGCTATTGCAACTCATAATAATTTAGTGAATAAAAAGCCCCATACTTCTCAATATGAAGCTTTTCAATATTTCCCAATTAGTATTTTATTATTGGATATTCGCTATTAACTCCGAAGTATTTCTACATCCACTCTTTTCAATAAGTCTTCTCCGATGTATGTCAATCGTATGTTTACTAAGAAATAGCTCCTCAGCAATTTGCAGACTGGTTCTGCCTTTTACAACAAGCTCCAGTACTTCCTTCTCTCGTTCACTCAATTCCCAGCCTGATGGAATGTTAATTGTCGCTTTTTTGTTTTTATAACGTTCCAGTGCAGCTTTCAAGTCATCAACATCAATTGGTTTGACTAAAAAATCAAAAGCCTCATTACGTATAGCCTTTACAGCATATTGTTCAAAGCCTGTTACAAAAATAAAAGTCGATTTTACCCCCGATAATTTCAATTGCTCAACCACATCGAACCCACTCAATCGTGGCATCTCTACATCCACAAATACTAAATCCGGCCTCAATCGAATTATCTCTTTTATGGCTCCTTCTGGACAACTTTTCCTGCCCACAATTTTAATATTAGATTGCAGACCTAGCAATCGCTCCAATCGATCGTTAGCTAATATCTCATCATCAAGAAGGTAGCAATTAACATCTTGCATAATGCGCTTAGTTTAAAGATAAATTAATGGTAACGCAGGTTCCACTATCGAAACTTGTTGAATCATTAATGGCATATTCTATTGACTTTCGCTCAGCTTGTTTATAAATAGAAATAATTTCATTCAATATTTGCAGACCTTGTTTGGTTGAATACTCATTATAAGCTAATGCAGCATCCCTTCCTATTCCATTATCTTCAATACTTACATGAAGCATATCGCCTTCTTGCTCTACACTCAAAATTAGTTCCCCTTGGGTCTCGAAAGGTAAATGCCGTATACCATGCTTAATCGAATTCTCAATAAACGTATGAAGTAACATTTTAGGAATTTTACTCTTTTGCTGAACTGATTCTGATATATGGAAACGGTAATTTAGCTGCCCATTCAATCGAATTTTCTCCAAATCCAGATAATCTTTAACAAAGCTTAGTTCTTCATACAACTCTACTGTAATACTATCAGAGGTAATCAGAGCGGTTCTCAGCAGTTTGGCAAATTTGCCAAGTGCCATATCCGCCTTTTCACGGTTATCAGATGCATATAAAGAGCCTATTGAATTAAGGATATTCAGAGTAAAATGAGGGGTCATTTGGTTTTTAATAGCTTTAACCTGCAACGCTGCTATCCGCTTTTCCGATTCAATCCTTTTTAGTAAAAGCTTTTTCTGCATCCAGGTTAAAAGCCAAATAAGAGCAGAGATTAATATCAAAACACCTACTGCTATAGGCCAATAATAAACATGTAGCCAATTTTTCTCATATACTATTCGATAAAGAATGGCATGTGTACTTGCAGCCAAATAACTCTTCCCTCCATTTCTTTGTAACGATAAGTAATACGGCTTAAGTGAAGTCTGAATTTCCAGCAACGCAGAATGACTATAATCATTCCGTGCTATCAGAATCCTTGTAGCATCCTTAGTTCTTAATATCCTTTCCGGTTCATCATCATCATCAATATCGAATGCCCAGCCACTATTTATATAAAAAGGAATGCACTTTTCTTTTTGATGCAAATTCAGATAATCATCAACGGCATAAATTCGCCCATCAGAGTATATAAGTTCGCTTCTGCCAGAAACCCCATTATTAGGAGACAATGTGCAAAAACAGTAATCGTCGCCAGCGTTTATTATCTTCTTGGAAATTAAATTACCTGTGTTTGTATAAAGCGCGATAAACGAAGAATCCTTATTACCGGAATGATTATATAGTCCTAAAAGTAGTATATCATTATTCCTTTGAATAGGCTGAATAGTTAAACGTGCCGGATAAAGCCCAATCTTTTTAGGAGGAAATTTAAACTGTAAATTTGCATCATATACTTGTAACCAGGCGTATTGATCACTAAACGAATAAGCTAACTGTGTATTACCCGGACAAAAAAGCTCCCCCATTATCTCTTTCTGTCCATCATTATCAATGTCTCTGATGATAGGTTTACTAACAAGACTAGTTCCTGCTTTCGGCGATAATTTAACTGTTCTGTCCTGTAAGTCAATAAGACACAATTTCCTTGTAGTATGAGAAAATGCACAATTGAAATTACTTAGTAATTCGAGCTTGCCATTATTTTTTAAATCAACAATCTGAGAATGATACACCGAAAAATCAATCCGGTTATTTATTCGATCAAAATTGGTAATAAATAAATCTTCAAAGACTTCTTTTTCTAATCCGGTATTATAAAGGTTCAGAAATATGGAGTCATTACGGTGTGTAAAAACAAAAACATCTTTGATGCCATCTGCATTAATATCTTCAAAAAGATAAAACTTTCCTGGGCAAAATTCCCCATTTAGGTTCCATTGCCAAGGTACTTTTTCATTGTCTTTTATATAAATACTGGCATAACCAAGATAATCCTTTACAAAAAGGATCTCTTCACTATTATTATCATTATACAGATCCTTGTAAATGATAATATCATTTGAGCGCTTGCTTGATTCCTCAATTATTAAAACCTGATACTTTTCTTGCCTAGGAAAAAAGTAAAGAAGAAGTAGCCATATTAAAATAACTACGCAGCTATTAATCAATAGCAATGATGTGTGTTTAATTTTCATTCAGGTCTGATCACATAATATGATTATGCAATTTAGGAATGCCGAATGCCTTTTTCAAATATCAACTTGCATTATTGACTAACAGTACTTTATACCTGATTAAATAGTGGTAGTACAGGCTAAATAGGTTATGCAAACTATTTATTATTAATTAATAATATACCCAATTGAATAATTTCACCATATTTTTCTATTTAATTGATTCATACATTTACTTTGCGATATACAAAACCTATATAATACCAAATGCATTGCAAAACGCGCCCTTTGCCCTCGCTAAATATCACGAGTTAATTCGGAACCGATACTAGATGAACTTAGCTTTACAAATAATTTGAATTTCTTTGGGCGTTCCCTTCGGTCAGGCTTTCCGCACTCGCTTCCTGAAAAAGGAGAGCTCAAACAATCGCTCCAATCCTTAACGCATCACAAGCGATTCCTTAGTTCCATAGCTGGTGCGCGACTCCCGTCGCGTTCCTTCAACTCTTAAACCACTAAACTTTTCAACTCTTCAACTGATAAACTCTTAAACAGATCCAATAGTTCCTTTAAAACAATACACCCAACAGCTATTCCATAATTCTTAAAAACAGGTCCATCGGTGTTCATCATCTCTCGTCAGCAAAAGATCATGCCGTATCGTGCCAGCCAATGCCTCCGTGTTTACTTTTAAGGCATCAGCATCAGCTGTCACGCCCTCCGGGTAGCTCAAAACCGATTTCAACTGATAAAACCTAAACTTCTCAACTCCTAAACTCCTAAACTCTACTTAAACCAACTCCCCAGTTCGACGATTCAACATTCCTTAAACAAGCTGCAAATAATCTTGATACCATAGGTCAACACTGGTGAACGACTCCCGTCGCGTTCCCTTGAATAAATGGAATCATCTCTCAACGCTGGTGCGCGACTCCTGTCGCGTTCCTTAACAGATCAGAATCATCTCACTTCTCCTCACTCATAACTAACCACTTTAATAATCGCCAATCCGTCATGCCTTTTGCAGTTCCAACGGTCTTCTTCACGGCAGCTCCTTTGTGTCTCGGGCACATTGTCAAAATAGCCTGGCGTTCCGCTGCAGCTATTCTGCCAATAAGCCCTCACCACAACCGCTGCCAGTGTTAGGCTCGCCTGCGGGTCGCTGCGGGCTTCGGGCTGTCACATTTTTTGCGCTGGGTTCCATTCATACTTCGCTTGCCAGTGCCTGCAGTAGCCTCACCTCATTCGTTTTTACCTGGCTCATTCTTCACCCGGCAACCACTCATTCGCCTCAGCCACTTCGTCCCCCCACATAAGGCGCATTCTTATCGCTGGTGTGCGACTCCCGTCGCGTTCCTTCCTCATAACTAGGCAAGCTGCGAATCAATTCTCCCTTTATAAGGGGAGATGCCGTAGGCAGAGGGGTATATGATGCTGCCAATCACTACTGACTTTAAACTATTATCTACTGCCTAAACACTCATGCCCCTTATTTTTCCGAACCCACACTCAGTATTCACTCCACCTTAAAGCAAAAAATACGCCAGCCCTCGGCTTGTCCGTTCCGTACCTCCACTACCAAGCTATGCCAGGTCCCATTCGATAGGCGTAGTGTTCCACTACGTCCAACTCACTCTCAACCTGCCACCCTTGCTCCACTCGCAGTCGGCTCGACCCGCCAGTTCACCGCAAACCGCCTACGCCACCTCATCAACCGTTAAAAAACGGTTCCTGAGCTTGCCGAAGGACTCATTGCGCTTACTTCCAACCTCTAGCTGTAGGCACTTGAACTTATTCTATTAATTGCAATTCTGAAAATCTCCAACAAGGTGTCGTTTACTAATTTGAATAATCATAACTTCCTAATTGCCACTTAACCTTAGTAAATTCATGTGGCGTAATTAATTAAGAGCAAGCTAGTCCATGTTCTTCATTTATTATTGTGTGTCGCAGCTTTTTGTTTAAATATTTAAACCATAATTCTCATTCATTTTATTTTTAACACTAGTCATATCAGTTCCCTTACTCTCAGCGTACCTATTAAATTAAGTTCAATAGATATTTGCAACGATCGCGCTTTTAACGTGAGTGCTTTTGTTCTTTCAAACAGTTTATTAAAATACGAATCTGTTTTGAAATTGTCTTTATCATTCGTTATGCTTTCATGAATTAACCAATTTTTTTCTTTGAGAAGAAAAGATAACTCATTCTCCAATTGTGGGGTTAAGAGCGAATCTTTTTTAGCAATTTTTATTGCTTTCCCAAAGGTGTAAAATTGTTGTTTTTTAAAAGGTTATCAGCTTCGCTCTTTTGATTTGGTTCTGTCTTTTTTTAAACTATAAAATGACTTAGAGCGTCTTCTATAGTTTGAACGGCGCATAGAGATTCTCCTAACAAAGAATAAAGAGTCATTTCGTTTTTAGATGCTTTACTAAATTTATTATTTTCTTTCATTTTGTACTCATTCATGACAATGTCTTTGTTAACTATCTTTCTCCAATTCTTACATTCAATAGCTGTTAGGTATTTATGAATTCCATTAGTATTTGAAGTTAGAACATCAATTTGATGCTCAACATCATAATTACCAGTTACTTTACATGCATTTCCATAACCTTCTATTGTTACTCCATGTTTACTTCCTAAAATTTCATAGATATACTACGTAATCGATTCATAAATCTTCCAATCTAGCTTCTTTTCTTGTGACATTTGCTTTCTCGATTGCATGTAACGGTGAGTATAAGAATAGTAGCCGAGTGCGTGGCACTTTCCTGTCGAGTTACAAAAAGTTGAAGCGGGCTACAGCCCTTGAATTTACTACTATCTCAGCTATTATTTTTATACATTGTTACCTGCTGTGCTTTTTGTTCTAGGAATATTCATAAACTTAATTGAATACAGAATTAGTGAATCAACAAAAATGTTATTTCATTTATATAAAAACTGCGTAATACATTTCAACAACACCTGTGGATCTTCTTGATTTGCTAAGATTGAAACAATACGGTTCTTAGTTGTGTTGACAATTATATATTGTCCATTTGCACCACTTATGTAGAAGCCATTTTTATTTATCCAAAGAAATAAACCATATGCGTTAGGTTGAAGCACATTCATTGACCATCTTTTATTATTAGTACTAATATGAGCTTTCGTCATTTTATTGACAAACTCTACTGACACAAGCTGTTGGTTATACCATTTCCCATTGCGTGAAAGTAATATTCCTAGTTTATGAACGTCTTCAGGTTGTAAAAAAAGACCTGTGCCGCCTATACAATATTTACCATAATTTCCCCATGTAAAGTTTTCGATTTTTAATTGTTTGAATAAATTCTCTTGAGCAAAATCTACTAGGTTAACTCCTGAAAGTTCTTGTATAAGTGCAGATAAAATGTATGAAGAAGCATTCGAATATTGGAAATGAATACCTGGAGAAAAGGAGATTGGTTCGTTAAAAACAAATTCTAATAAATTTTCTCTATCAATGGTTTTTATAGTACTAGATAATAGTAATTTTTCGTTCTTAAACCCTATTGAATGAGTTAATAAGTTTTTAATCGTAATTTTTTCAAGATACTTGATATTTGTTTCATTAATAATACTTACTTTATTCTTAAAGAGCGGCCATATTTTAGATTCTAAGTTTAATGCAGAATTTTTTATTGAATATTTTTTTGAATCAATTAGTATACCAATACAAAAAGATGTTATCAACTTACTAATTGATCTAATTTCATGCAATTCGGTTGCTTTGAAAGAGAAAAAATGTTTAAAAGTCGTTTGACCTTCTGAATATATCAATGAATCAATTTTTATATTATTAGAATCTATTATGTGATTTATTTCAGCAATTAAGTTGCTAAATTCTGTCCTATCCACCATGTGTATTACCTATATTTAGGGTTGTTTAGCCATAGATACTCTCTTTTTCTCTTTTCTAAATCCCAGTTTATATTGTCATAACGACACCAATCCTTAGGGAAAAAATCTTGAGGTAATAAATCTAAAAATTGTTTGTTAAATGATTTTATTTTGTCCTCAATATTTTTTATATCAAAACTCATATATTTCCGTGCAGTATCAAGTAAAGGACTAACTAAATACTCTCCCAATTTAAAGTCAAACATAAAGCTATGATTAGTAGTATACTTTGAGTACTTTGAGCCTAATTCAATTGGGTTAATATTATTGAATTTATAATTCCCATGTTTAATATATTCAATTCCAAAGTAATTCATTAATGGGACATCTCGACCAGCTGATTCCAAATCCCTGCATACGATTCTTTTTATCTTAAATTGAGTATCAGTAGCTATAAGCATGTTTTGCGCATGAGCTTCTAATTCAACCCCTGCATAAATTAATGCATCAAAATATGTATTGAAAAGTGGGTATAATAAATCTTCTAAAAGAAAATCTTCAATTGATTTACTTTGAAGGTTATAAAGCTGAATAATTAGTGGAAAGTCTTGTTCTTTCAATTCACAACCAGAAACAGGATCATATTCTTTGCTGAAAAGTGCAAAGAATGGAATAAGAATCTCTTTTTCATCAACATATGGATAAGGTTTTACTTCTCTAAATAGCACACCCCATTCATAGTACCCGTTTTTATTTATTGGGAGTTCAAACTTTTTACAATTTAATGCATTTATTGGGAGATAGCCAACACGACCAAAATCTTCTCGTAAGAAACTGAAAGAACAGTTAAGCTTTTTTGAATCAGCAGCCTTCATTAATTGGTTGGTAACTTCGATAGCGGATTGAATTATTTCTTTATTCATATGCCTTATTAATCTGCCTAAGTAGCCAATGTATGCTAATTTTATAAAACAAGAATAGTTATTCATGAGTACAGTTCTTCCGCTTGCAGTTGGAGCTACTTGAACACCCTCCATTTTTTTAGATATAATCTCATCTGAAATTATTTGGGACTCAAGCATATCAGGATGGATATATATACAATTCTCCTCAATCAAACTGTGTTTGTACACACCGATATCTTCCATTATCACAGTTTCATTGAATTTAATCTTGGATAATTTGAAAGAAGAATTGGTTCCTCTTGGTTTAGTATTTTGTGAAGTACTATTTCTGTGCGAGAAACCACTAGGAGAACCATTGTTTATGTATCTCTCAGCTTTTATATATGCGAAATATGGATTATTTATAAACTCTTGTAAAAACATAATTCAGATTGTTAAAGAATTTTGAAGTCTTTCTAAACTTTTATAACAACGACTTAAATATTGCTTTTCTGAATATGTTAAACGCATAGTTACATTACTTCTCACTTCTAAGGTTAATTCTAGATCCTTGTTAAAAGAAAATAAAAGTTTTATTAATTCAGACCAGCTTATATTACCATCATATGGAATTAAATGTTGATCTTTTATGCCATTATTGTCATTAAGGTGAAGATAAAATAGTTTATTCTTAAGAATGTCCCACGGAAAGTCAGTTAAGTTTTTTGTCATTGAATTCGCATGCCCACTATCGAAACAAAACATTAACCTTTTACTGTCCAAATTACAAAAAACATATTCTAAATAATCTAGTCTGCGCAAATTCTCAAGACAAAGTGTAATGTTATATTTTTCACAAACATTCAATACCTTTTCGATATTTGCAATGCCAATTTCATTCATGTGGGGGGGAGTATCTCCTCCCGTAATGTGCATAACAACTGTGTTAATATCATACCTATGAGCAAACTCTACCTCTTTAATTAGTTCATTAACATATTGTTTAGATTCGTTATTTTTAGCCCATAAAACATTAACAAACCGAGAATCAACACTTTTTCCATTTTCCATTTTTTTATAAGGTAAATGCAATGAACTTATTTTTAATGGTGATTTTTTTATTAAGTCAATATAATTTTTCGGTTCGTATTGGCTGTAGATAAAAACACTGTTAAAACCAATCTCTTCCAAAAGCTTAATTCTTGTATCGTAATTAGATGCATATTTATAGTTGAAGCAAATACCCTTATTCATAATTTTTTACAATTTTTATAATTTCTTGAATAGACTCAATGACAAAAACATTTGCAGGTAAACATTCAGGGACTACTTTTCTTTTGAAATTAAACCAACAACTATCAGCTCCAACAGCACTTGCTCCTTCAATATCTTTTGAAAAATCATCACCAATAATTAATGTCTCTCTGACCGATATATTATATTGGTCAATTATCTTTTTAAAAAAGAATGGATTTGGCTTTTCACAATTTAAATCCTCAGCCGAAAAATATGCCTCAAAATATTTTTTTATTCCTGAGTTTTCAAGCTTGTCTTTTCTTGGATAATTTGAGCCATTTGTTGCAACAACTTTTGTAATGCCACCTAACTGTTTCAGAGTCTCTTCAATATTATTTATTAAAATTCCTTTTGTGGAATGGCGTAAGTACCCTGAAATAAATTCATTTATTTTTACCGATTCGACATTCAGGTATGAGAAAAAAGCTTTCACACGTTCCTCTCGGAATTTACTAATATTCTCTGGTGATAAACTCTGATATTTATTTTTAGCGTATGTATTAGCTTTTTTATAAAGGGAATACGAATTATTATCATATGAAATAGAAAACTCGTTGCAAGTTTTCTTTATAGCATACTGCTCAGTCTTTTGATAATCAAATAAAGTGTCATCCAAATCAAAAATTATAAGATTATACTTGTTCATATTAGACAATTATCATCGTCCCTGACAACATTTAATGAGAAATCTTCCAAGCTTTCTAGCTCAATCTCATATTCATTTGCAAATGGCTCAATGTTAGCCTTGTATTGACTGTTTCTTTCTGCAAACTTTTTTCGAACTTCTTCTGCATTCTTTTCATTACTAAATTTTCCTCTTTTAATCCTACGTGCAATTTCTATTTCTTTGCTACATTTCATAAATATATTTATAGAAATTTCCTTTTTCTTGTTTAGAAAAACGGTACCTGTTCCTTCAATAATTGTCAAAAAGGCGTCACCATAGAGCAATCGGCACTCCTTGTTTTCTTTCGCTTTTTTAGGCCAGTGGTAATAGTTATTTCCATTTTCAATATTGCACATAATTGCCTTAATGTTTTGAAGGAAATATGACGCGGCAAAAGATGTAGTATATCTACCTGTTTGTTCACCTAGATTAATGTCAGTCCAACTTATTGACGCACTATTTCTTAGTTTAGTATCAACCACAAAGTCATCCATGTCCAAAAAATTTATATGCCCGAATTTGGACGCTTCTTCAGAAATTATCTTACAAAGTTCTGTTTTTCCTGAACCACCATTTCCAGATATAAATAAAAATTTTTTACCAGAGCTTTTAATGCTATTTACTACCATTTTTGCGATCTCTTTTGGATCATAATTTTCTATTGTACTCATAATTAGATATTTAATAATTTGTTTTTTAAGTTTCTATTAAACCATTGACAATCTTTATCTAAAACAAGGAAGTCACGTTTTGTTGAATAAGATACCACTCTGGGCTTTGTAATACTATTGTCAATGAAATATATTTTTTCAGCGATTGCAGTAAATTCTACAATTCTATTTAATGCTTCTTTATAACGCCCTTTTATTTTCTCAATAGAGACTTTGTCAGCGCCTTCATTTTCCCTGTTTTTACATCTGGCAATATTTATATCATAGCTATTAGTCCCAATAAAAAGAGCGACGATTTTGGAGGCCACTGAAAAACTACCCGAATTTTAGGATAGTTTAAAAAATATAAGGATGTAATGTTGTGCTAAATGCTCAAATATTACATCCTTTGTTTTATTAGTTGATAATGGTTTGCGGTGTCAATATGGACGAAAAATGC
>JAOARW010000098.1 GCA_025210475.1 Carboxylicivirga sp.
AAATGGTTCGAAGATTTAGGTTTGTATGATATGTCGAATAATTACGCTCTGTTGCAAAATTAACTTGAAACCGCCGTGTACGAGAGTACGCACGGTGGTGTGAGAGGGCGGGGGAGCAATCCCCCTACCTACTCGATTTAAGAGACTTTAAAGATAAAAAAGTCTTAAGCATGGATTTAATTTCTTTGGTACGAACTCAACAGGTTTTTAGAAGTTCAAAAAGAGGGTACTCATGATCAAATTAATGATTTGTGTGATATAAAGCGATGATTGTTATTTGATTTTGAACGGTCGTTGCATTTTTATGGCTAATATTTCCAGTTGCTGATTGTTGAATGATATAAATTGCAATGCGAGAATAAGATAAATGTAATAATATAGTTGTTGGTATCATGATTTTGAGATTGAGTGTTTTTGTGTGGATTACATTGTTAATGTTTACAGCATGCAATGAAATAGGAAATAAAAAGGACGTAACCATTGTTGACAGACCGAAAAATACAAGTGTTAATAAGTTTTATGTTGGTAACAGGGCACCTTTAAAGTCAAGCGCATTGATAAAGTTACCAGTAGGTGCTGTGGAACCGCAAGGTTGGGTGAAAGAGTGTTTGTTAAGACAGAAAGAAGGATTATCCGGACAATTGGGGCAAATCAGTGCCTGGTTGCAGAAAAAGGACAATGCCTGGTTGTCCGCAGACGGTAAGGGAGCCTGGGGGTGGGAAGAAGTCCCTTATTGGCTAAAGGGATATGCCAACCTGGGGTATATTATGGATGACCTAAAGATGATTAATGAGGCAAAAGTATGGATCGATGCTGCCATTAGCAGCCAGCGTGAGAATGGCTTTTTCGGACCTGGTTTTGCTTGGGAGAGCTATATTGATGAATCGCAAAGAACTGCAGAGAAATTAGAGAAAGCAAAGCAGGTGACTGATTTCTGGCCAAATATGATTATGCTTTATTGTTTGCAGTCGTATTATGAATATTCAGGCGATCAAAGAGTCATTGATTTGATGACTAACTATTTTAAGTTTCAGATGACGGTACCGGATGACAAATTTTTAGCTCCTTATTGGCAGCGTATAAGAGGAGGTGATAATCTTCATAGTGTGGTTTGGCTATACAATAGAACCGGTGATAAGTTCCTGCTGGACTTAATGGAAAAAATTCATCGTAACACGGCACCATGGACAAGTCGTGGTCATAGTCTAGATGCCATACAGAACCATAAATCAATTCGTGAAGGGATGGAGTGGCCCCAATGGTATGGCGATCAGATCGATTGGCACAATGTGAACCACGCACAGTGTTTTAGAGAACCGGCCCAGTATTATTTGTTAAGCCACGATGAAAGCGACTTGAAAGCTTCATATGAGAATTTTCAAATTATGCGTGAGTACTTTGGTCAAGTGCCGGGGGGGATGTTTGGATCTGATGAAAATGCCCGCCCTGGCTATAACGATCCGCGTCAGGGTGTTGAAACCTGTGGGTTGGTAGAGTAAATGAATTCCAATGAGCACATGTTGAGAATTACAGGTGATCCGTTTTGGGCTGATCATACCGAAGAGGTGGCCTTTAATATGTATCCTGCTGCATTGATGCCTGATTTTAAAGCTTTACACTATATTACCTCTCCAAATATGGTGGTTTGTGATGGAGAAAATCACTACCCGGGAATTGCTAACAGAGGGCCTTTTTTAATGTTCAATCCTTTCAGTTCGCGTTGTTGTCAGTATAACCATGCCCAGGGATGGCCGTATTTTGTTGAGAATTTATGGATGGCTACTCCTGATAATGGCGTTGCAGCTACCATCTACAGTGCTTCATCTGTCAAAGTTAAAGTGGGTAAAGGAACAATGGTTCAAATTTCGGAAGAAAGTAACTATCCCTTTGAGGAGGCGCTACGTTTTACAGTACAGACACCAGAATCAGTGGAGTTTCCATTGTATCTGCGTATTCCTGCCTGGTGTAAAACAGCCAGGCTAAAGGTGAATGGAGAGGACGTTAGTTCAGGTTTTGAATCGGGTAAATATATACGCATCAGCCGACTTTGGGAGAACAATGATCAAGTAGAACTGGAATTACCAATGCAAATATCAGTCAAGCGTTGGGAGAAGAATAAAAACAGTGTAAGTGTTAATTACGGGCCTTTAACTTTTTCACTAAAGATTAAAGAAAATTACATCAAGAAAGACAGTGATAAAAGTGCCATCTTCGATTCGAAATGGCAGGAGGGGGTCGATCAAAGTAAATGGCCTTCATGGGAAATAAGGCCGGGTTCCAATTGGAATTATGGTTTAATATTGGACAATAAGCTGGAAGATATTTTTACTATTGAAAAGAAGCCCTGGCCTAAAAGTAACTATCCATTTACGATTAAGGATGTACCATTGGTGTTGAAAGGCAAAGGAAAAATTATTCCCGAATGGAAAATTGATCAGCATGGATTATGTGGGGAGTTAATGACGAGTCCTGTCAGTGTGGATACGCCGACCGAAGATATTGAATTGGTACCAATGGGAGCAGCTCGTTTAAGAATCAGTGCTTTTCCTGAAGTCATAATTAGTACGAAATAATAAGTAATCTATTTAAATGAAAGAATTAAAAAATTGGTTTTTATTGGGGATATTAATATTTACAGGGTTGATGACCAATGCACAACCGATTCGTCTACGTGCATCTGTTCAATTAAAGATTCCTGGAAATAAGGCAATTGAATATCCCTTGGATTTATCGGTGAAAGATGATCGGTTGATTTATCAGGAACCATCAGCTTGTCCGATAAAAATTACAGGTCAGTTAAAGAGTGTCGGTCGTAAAAAGATATATACCATCACACTAAAAGCAACAAATGATGTGTACTTTAATTTTAAGCAAAGTATACTGGCAAATTCTTTTGTTCAGGATGATTGTCAATTTTTGATGCCAGGATTTTGGTATCGTAAGAATTTACGTTCACCAAAATCAGCTCCTTCTTTTCACACAAGTGATAGCTGGTTGGTTCGGGAAGATCGATTAAGTACCCCTTTAACAGGGGTATTTAACAAAAAGACAGGACAGTATTATACAGTCTTGAGAGGTGATAAAATTAAAAATGCAGCTTATAGTGCTGCTCAAACAGGCGAAGTAATACTTTCCGGAAACAGTGATATTGGTTTTACCGGTTTTGAGAATTGTCAGGGAAAAACCTGGATATCTTTTGGATTTCCATACCGTGAAGCACCAAAAACATATGTTCGGAAAAGTACTTTAGCTCCATCAGTAACCGCGTTTGAGAAATTATGTAAAGGGGAAGAAAAGACGCTAACATGGATTTATTATAGCGGAGAAGCAAGTGATTATTCAGACTTTATAGCACAGGTATGGTCTTCTTCTTTTGATTATTTAAAACCACAGCCAGTACATACTGATCTTAGCTTCAATCAGGTTAAAGATGTCTTATCTAATTATTTTTTGGAAAGTTATGTGGCCACTGACGATTTGAACTATTATGCAGGAACTCATCTATCGATAAGTGAATGTAAAAGTAATGGAGCCGCTGAATTAGGATTTCTTGGGCGGGTATTACTGAATGCATTTTTTGCCTTAGAATATGCAGAGGAAACCGGTAATCAGAAGATGAAGAAAGAAGCTGAAAGTATTTTTGACAGTTACCTGAAGAATGGATTTACATCAAGTGGATATTTTAGAGAATATGTGAATTATGATCATCATAATGAGGCTACTGTGTTTAGTATCAGACGTCAGTCGGAAGCCGCTTATGCTATTTTGAAATATTTGCAATACGAAAAGAATAAAGGGCGTATGCATACCATGTGGGAAACGCGTTTGCGCACCTTATTTGAGAATTTTGAAAAATTGCAGAAGGCTAATGGAAGTTTTCCACGTAAGTTTGATACTAACGGCAAAACGATTGATGAAAGTGGCGGTAGTACACCTTCGGCCACAATACCATTAGTGATGGCATGCAAATATTTCGGAAACAAAAATTATCTGTTAAGAGCTAAAAGAACCGGGAGATATCTTGAAACAGAAATAATTACTAAAGGTGATTATTTTTCATCCACTTTAGATGCTAACTGCGAAGATAAAGAAGCTTCATTGTATGCGGCAACTGCCATGTATTATTTATCCCTTGCTTCTAAGGGTAAAGAAAGTAAGTTGTACAGGGATTTGGCTAAACAAGCTGCGTATTTTGCACTGACTTGGTATTACACCTGGGATGTTCCATTTGCCCAAGGGCAGATGCTGGGAGATATAGGTCTGAAATCCAGAGGATGGGGAAATGTGTCTGTTGAAAACAATCATATAGATGTCTTTGTTTTCGAGCTATTTGATGTGCTAAATTGGCTGGCTAGTACAACTAATGAGCACAGATTCAGGGCTTTTTCGACAGT
This sequence comes from Carboxylicivirga sp., assembly GCA_025210475.1. Classification (GTDB taxonomy): domain Bacteria; phylum Bacteroidota; class Bacteroidia; order Bacteroidales; family Marinilabiliaceae; genus Carboxylicivirga. The sequence continues at coordinate 4,395 of JAOARW010000098.1, forward strand.
CATAAAGACAAGCATGATGCAATTGTTACCTTATCCCGGCCACATGTGTGGGATAGGGAAAGTAGGATATTATCCGGAAGTTGTACAGCATACAAATTGGGATTATGGGAAGAATGGAAAAGGATTCTATAATACTCAATTTGCACCGGGCTGGACCGTTGCTTCTTTATGGCAGTTATTAAGTAGTAATAGTTGCGAAAAGTAATTCCAAAAGCAGAATCATTAAATATTCAATAACCACTCTTGGTGTTATTGAGAAAACAATTAGTTTATGAATGAGAAAAGAATTATTTATCTGTTGTTGATTTTACTGGCATTGTTTAGTATTAATGCAAATGCAGATAAGAAACCGGATTATAATAAGGTCTTATCGGCTTTAAAGAAACAGGCGCAGGAAACGTTTTCTGAAGATATCAGGGAGTTTAATAGTTATAAGCATCGTCCTGCTTCTGATGGCTCTATTAATGCCTCCAATGTCGAGTGTTTCTTAAAAGATCAGATACCCTGGTTTTTATCTTCAAACGAAGATTTTACAGAAGTTTATAATTATCGTTGGTGGATGATATCGAAGCACTATCGAATTTGGTTTGATAAACAGGACGGTAAAAGCTACAATGTTTTTACAGAGTTTTACGGTTGGCCTGCACATGCAAGTATAAGTGGAGCCATACCATGTCCTGCAGGGCATCAGTTTTATGATTTGCGCTGGATAAGGAATCCTAAGTATCTGCAGTCGTTTATTGATTTTTACATGAAAGGCTATGCATCGAAAAACAATCAAAGAGAGAATAGAGCTTTTCATAGCAATATAAGCCGGCCTGAGAGTCACCATTATTCTAGTTGGATGATTAATGGAACTGAAGCATTTCTTAAAGTGCATCCAAATCAAATGTGGCGCGATGAATTGTTACCTTATCTAGAAAAGCATCAAAAGGTTTGGGATGATAAGTTTACCATT
>JAOARW010000099.1 GCA_025210475.1 Carboxylicivirga sp.
AAAAGAACTTATAAAATTAAAAAAAGCCTCATAGGAGCCCTCAAATTAATCATTTTTCTACTTAGTTATATAGTAGGAGGATGATAAAATTTACTTGAGAGTTCCATGTGACAAATGAAAGTAAATTATAAACACATGAAAGAAATAAACAAAATAGTATGGGTTTTACTCAGCATTATTATTTTCCAATATGCTTGTACACCCGATGAAAGAGAATATTTTGATAACAATACCATTCAGAAAGAGGAAATAACAGGTATATATCTATATCGAAATCATTATAAGATGTTGGCTGATGGCCGTGCGGAAGTTGAATTTAAGCCCATTTTATTAAAAGGGCAAGATTCAATTGTTGTACTTGATGATCGTATTGACAATGATTGGATTGAATTTACTGAAGTGAAGCATAATATTAACGTTGGAAGGTATTTTTCTACTGAGAATTCCGATTTAATTGGTGATACAATTAAGGTTTGTGCACGTGTTAAAGGTACTGATTTGGTTACAGATACTGTTAATGTGAGAATTCTTGAACCACTTACTGATGAATATGAAGAAATAGTATATCCGGTTGTTTTTCATGTATTACAAACTAAGGGTGATGTTAAACAACAAGGCGGATTTTTTCCATCAACTAAAATTTATAGAGCCATTGAACGCTTAAATAATGTGTTCGGCGGCATCGTTAGTAAAAATGCCAATGGAGTAGATACAAAAATCAGATTTTTGCCTGCTTTATATGGACCTGATGGTAGTAAGTTAGCTGAACCCGGTATTAATCGCTTAGACCCGATTCATAAAACAATAGGATATGGAAAATCTAATTATGAATGGTTTATTCGGGATCGTGGAGATTTGGTTGATCCTAAGGATATAAAAGAAAAAGGGTATGTGATTCCTGAAGAAGGTAATAAGGTGCTGTGGCCACATGATAAATACATGCAAATATGGCTGATATCAGATAAGGAAGTGGATCATTTTGGAAATGACGTCAGTGAAAAATGCTATCCTCAATCGAAGTATAGTACGGCTGATATATCAACCATGCCCAAGGGGCTAAAACTAACTCGAAATGAGACTAACTATTGGCCAGGGGCTTTATCAAAAGGACTTAAGTTGCAGCTTCAGGATTTTAATTCTGATAAACAATTAGAGCTTCATTACCTGCAGAAGGATAATGACTGGATGTATTATATTGGTATCTATTTTGGTCTATTGCCAAATTATAAATATGGTTATACCAACAAAAAAACAGATTATTGCAGCGATACTTTCTGGTTTTACTATAATCCTTTCAGATCTCCGAGAGTACCTTCAAGATATAACAAAAATAGGAATGTTGTAAAATTAAAGAAGTACACAAGTGGTAGTACTTACGAAGTAATGTGTGAGAATATTATGGATGATCCTGCATGTCTCCATCGTTCCATCACAAAAGAACAAGCCATTAGGATACGATGGATTGTAGAAAACTGTCCTGAGCGTCAGGCATGGAAGTCTGATTTTGCTTTTACCGGGATAGGTGATTAAGAAAAATATTACTAATATGAGTGAACTTCTAACAGTTAAATATAACTGTTAGAAGTTACTCAAAATATCGCTACTTAAGTATTAGTTTATGTCCGTTAATATGAGGACATGACTAAGAAGATTCTACATTTTATATCATAAAATAGCCTTAACCAATAAAAACGTATTAACTATGAATAATCATAGAACAGTATTGCTATGCTTTTTTTTGAGCTTGTGTTTTGTAACAATCAACAGCCAAGACAATAATAAATCAAACCGTCTGAAGATTAGTGGAAGTTTGTCTGGTGAGCAATATTTTATGTTACTCGATGCTAGTTGGGATACTTGGTCGCGCCAAATAACGCCCTATCTGAATGGTACCATTGATGAGAATGGTAATGCATACTTTGAATCAGATTCAATCAAAGAAGGTTATTATCTGGTTAATAGTAAAATAATGCTGTATTTACGCCCAGGGATGAATGTGGGCATAAAAAAAATAGATGGGCATATACAATCTACTTCGCATGCCTATATGAATCCGTTAAATAGCCTTTATAATCAAAATATCCTAAAGGATTTTGTGCGAACCCATAGCAAATTAAAATTTGACAACTATTGTGCGAAAGTAGATGAAAAATATGCTGCTTATAAAACTCGTATTGAAAATATTGCAGACGGACGATTGAGAGAAATCGAAAGGTATCATGTTGAAATGGCTGAAACAATGCTAAAATTGCAGTACGGATTAGCCAATAAAGACTTTATCAGCACTGATGCATATACCAACTTGCTTAAGAAGGTCGACTTCAGTCAGGACTTCTATAGTATACTTCCGCAATGGCGCAATTGGTTAAAAGACTATTTTAAAATCATTAAGTTCGAATACAATTTAAGCGACGAGAAGGTTAACTCCTTGGCTTTTCAACTAAAGGAAATAAAAAGTCGTGAAGTCAAGGAAGTTTGGGCCTGGGAACGAGTGGTTACGAATGCCACATTTGATGATCAGTCCTATGCTAATTTCAAATTGGCCAGGAAATACATCAAAGATGAACATAAACTAAGGTTTATTGAAAATCAGATGACAGCAATGGAACTGGCATTAAAAGGCACTCCGTTTTGCGATCTCAAATTTAAAGATGAGAATGGGGACGTAATGAGCTTCGATAAATTTAAAGGGAAATATGTGTACATCGATTTTCTTGGGGTATACTGCCCTGCTTGCATTGCCCAATTGCCACATTTAAAAGAGATAAAGAAGGCATTTGAAGGAAAAGATATTGTTTTTGTTTCCGTATGTCTGGGAGATGATACTGCAAAATGGAAAAAACTAATAGAAAAGCATCAGATTGATTGCGAAAACTTAATCAGCAACAATAACGGTATTTCTGGCCTTTATAACATTACCTACATTCCACATTATATGCTGCTGGATAAAAAAGGAAGATTGGTGACAGCAAATGCACCAAAACCCCACGATAAAGAATTAAAAACTATGTTAGACAAATTACTGTGATTATGAAGCCAAAGGTAAAATTATTAAAACTATTCGTGACGGTATTAACCCTCTTGTCCTTCACGTCGTGTTATAAGAAATCATTTGAAATTAAAGGATATATTAAAGGTGTTAGCAATGGTTTAATAATTGCCAATGGCCACTCAATAAAGGACACGATTCAACTAAAGAATGGTCATTTTGAGTTTAATGGCAGTGTTGATCAGCCAGAGTTAGTCAAGTTTTATGTTGAAGATGAAGAAAAGAAGGTGGAAACCTATTTAAGTCCCATAAAGGTATTTATTAGTAATGATGGAATTTCAGTAAAAGCTAAACTGGCAAAATACGGACGATTAACCTATGATATTGTAGGAGGAAAGGAACATCAAAAGTATGTTGATTTTACCGAACAACTAACCATGTTAGATTCCATGCGAAGGGCATATTTTGACCAGCAAACCCTGTTAATGGAAGGAAAAGAGCAGGCGTACAAAGTTGTATCTCAAAAATATAAACAATGGGGTCAGGAACTGGATGCAGTAATTCCTCAATGCCTTGAATGGAATGAGAGTATGTGTGGAACCTATATTGTTCTTGACAATTTTAATTATATCCCATTAGATCAAGTTACCCAGTTGGCTAATGCTTTTTCGACGAAGATGCAAAAATCGCCATACCTCGCAGATTTGAAACGTAAAATCGGCAACAGAACCCGAATGAAAAATGGGAATGTAATTCCCAACTTTGAACTTGTTGACAAGAACGGAAAGGTATATACATTAAAAGACTTTAAAGATAAATATATCATGCTTGACTTTGGAGGATACTATTGTCATTGGTGCGTTAAAGAGTTTCCCAATGTTGCCAGAGTTTGCTCAAAATACAAAGACAAAGGTATGGTGTTGCTCAGTATTAATATGGATGGAAGCAAGACCTTCGCAGATAAAGATCATGAGCGTCAAAGCAGGTATTTATCAAAATACAACATTGATCTGAACAAATACTATCTAACTCCCAAAGGAGAAGTAAATAAACTTGTTGGCGAATACAATATTGACGGTTATCCATATATTATTCTGGTTGGGCCAGATGGGAAAATCATCGAAAAGAATTTAAGGGGAAAGCAAATGGCCATGGTGGCTGATCAATGCTTTAACTGATTATAACTAAAATATTAGACTAACCCTCTTAAGGGGGTATCTGTTTTAAGGTACCTCCTTTTTTATTCTCAATAAAAATGTCATGAATAAACTAATTATAAGATCAGTACAGCTTTGTCTTTTTACAATGGTCTTGTTTAGCTGTAATCAATCGAAAGAAAAGCCCGGGTGGACAGTAAACGGAACAATTGAAGGCTTGTCTGAAGGAGTTATTCTTCATAAGAAAAAAGAGTATAAGGTAACAAATGGCACTTTCCAGGTTACCGGACCCGAAGTGAAGGAGCCCACGAGACTTGGTTTTTCAATCAAAGGTGCAGAGGTGTCTTTTAGTATGTATGTCGAAAATGGCATTACCAATTATTCGGCTAAACTGGTTGAAAAAGAAAGAAACTCTTTTTTTGAAAATAAGCCGGAAAAATACAAACAACTGATCGATGAAAAAATTGAAGGATCAATTGTTAATGAGCATCATAAAGAGTACTTTGCTGCCATTAATTCTTCGATGCAGGCCTATCATAAAAAGATGTATCAGGCAAAAAGAAATAAGCAACCTGCAGATGAAATTAACAAATTGCTGCAAGAAAAGGAGCAGAAGAAGACCGAAGCGGAGTTAGATTTTATTAAAAAACACACAAAGGACTATTATGGTGCCGTTGCACTTGCTTATATGTGTAAAGGCAAGAATAAAGATGAGGTTGAAAAAGCTCTTAAACTGCTTGATCCTTCAATGGATAATTCAATTGTTCGATCCCTTAAGGAACAGGTAGCCAAATCAAAAGATGTTGATATTTCGGAGGCAATTACAGTAAGAGATGTATCCTACAAAGTAGAGAAGACTTTTGATGGAAGTTCGGTGCTTAATGTTGTTTATATGGGCGTATTCAGCAATGATCACATTTGCACCTTAACTAATGATGGAACGATTAAATTGGTTAATACGTATGGAAAGCCAATCAACTCTTTTAAGCCAAAATCTGAATTTAAACCTACCTCACTGGCCATCGACGAAAAAGATAACATCTATGTTTTGTGTCCACTTGTAGAGGAAGTTACCAAAGAATATCGGGGCAAAACATATAAGAAAAAACAAACGACTGGTTATTTATGTAAAGTGTTTAACCAGAAGGGTAATCGAATTCGAACCATGGAGTTAAGCAGCCTTCATTCGGCTACAGGAGCGCGAGTGGCCAATAATAAATTAATGATTGCTGATCGTGAAAATCGCATTATAGCTGTTTACAATAGTGAAACGGGTGAAAAGGAAGCTGTATTGGAAGGTATGCGTCCTTGCTGTGGCATTCTTGATTTTAGTATTAATGAAAAGAATGAAATTTTGGTGGCCAATTTAGGGGCATTCCGTGTTCAGGCATACGATATGAGAGGGAAGCAATTATTGGCTTTTGGTCAGCGCGGTAAAGATGTCAGTGATTTCCATGGTTGCTGCAATCCGGTTAGTGTTGCTTTTCTATCAAATGGAGCAATTGTTACGGTTGAAAAAGACCCAACCCGTATTAAGGTTTATAGCCAGGAAGGAGCGAAGCAAATTGAAGGTATACAGGAATTGGTGAGTGGCTGTACTTACATTCCGATGATTGTGGATGGGAATGATAACCTGTATCTGGCATCACCCAAGAAAGGGATAATAAAATGTATTCCCCAAAAGAAAGTCGTTTAGTTGCCTTCAAGAGGTTTTGAAACGTTTGCAACAAAAAGGTATAATAGTAAGGATCATAGATAAAAGAACATGAAGAATATATTGGGAAAATTAACCAGTGCTTTGATGTTGATGGTTTGTTTATCAGCATGTAATGAAAACAAACATGAAGGTTACCTTATAAAGGGATGCATTAAAGGTATACAAAACGATAAACTAAAGGTAAAGCCAGGCTTCAAAGGGGCTAAAGAAATAATTGTTGAAGTTAAGGATGGTGCATTCCAGCTAGAAGGAGAGGCATTAAAAGAGCCAAGCTTCTTTAGTTTCTTTTTGCTTGAGCAAAAAAAGTTCTTTTATTTTTATGTGGATAATGGTGAAATAATTTTTGAAGGCGAACTGGGAGTGAAGGATGGATTTCCAGCAATTGTAACAAAGCGTCTGGAAGGTTGTGAAGTAAATGATCACATCAGTTTGCTTAATAGCCAATTTAAGGACGTTGATTCAAAGTATGATTTATCGAATGTAAAAAAGGAAGATCTGAAAACCGTTTTAGATAAAATGGCCAATGAAAAAAGGGATGTCCAATATGCATTCATTAAAGCAAATCCTAAGGCTTTTTGGACAGGACTGGTGGCAAAGGAACTGGCACATGGGATGAATGCAGCTGAAGTAAAAGAAGTTCTTAAGTTGGTTGATCCGGAACTGGATACGCTACATTTACGCGAATTAAAATCGATGTTGGTTAAAATGGAAGAAACCGATGTGGAGCTGAGCGAAATTACACAAGCTCCAACCATTCCTTATAAAGTTGATAAAAGCTATAAAGGAAATAAAATGGCTGGAATCAGGTACTTGGCTGTACTATCTGACAATAAGGTTTGTGCACTTTGTAAAGGAGGGGAAATAAAAATAATAGAACCAGACGGGAAAGAGGCATCAGCTTTTAAATTATTAAAGAGCAGCAGTGTAATAGCAGTAGATGCTAAAGATCAGATATACACTTTTCATGCAATTGTTGAAGAGCAGGAAAAAAAGTGAGAGGTAAGCTTATAAAGAGAAAAGTAACAAAGGGGCATGAATGCATTATTTACAATAAATCGGGATCACAAGTTAATTCTTTTGAGATAAAAGGATTGGCTTATGCATCCGGAGCCAGAGTAGTTGGAAATAAACTATTGGTTGCCGATGTTAAAAGACAATTGGTAGGCATTTATGATGCTCAAAAAGGGAATCTGTTATCGGAGATGAAAGATATGCGACCATGTTGCGGTATTCTTGATTTTAGTATCAATCCTGATAATGAGTTGTTGGTGGCTAATTTGGGTGCTTTCAGGGTGCAGAAATACGATCTTAAGGGTAAGATTCTCCTCACCTTTGGTAAACGCGGCAAAGGTCTGAACGATTTCCATGGATGTTGTAATCCTGTTAATGTAGCTTTCTTATCTAATGGGGCTATTGTTACGGTCGAAAAAGATCCAACCCGTATAAAAATATACAGTAAAGAAGGGGCAAAGGTGATTAAAGGCATTGAAGAATTAGTGGAAGGCTGTTGCTATATACCAATGATAGTGGATGGTAAAGATAACTTGTATCTGGCCTCTCCTAAAAAAGGACTTATCCGTTGTGTTCCGGCTTAAGCTATATTAAAGTAGTATTATTGAATGAACATCTGGATTATTAATGAGAGTAGATAGTGGTTTGTATTCGTTATCTGCTTTTTTTTCTGAACGTTTGTAACAAATATATCAGTATTTTTATAAATTAGTCAGCTAAGAGTGGATAAGAAAAATAAAATTAAAGAAAGTATTGATGTTGTAATGTTTAGAGGTATGGATTAATACTATTTTTTTTCATGAAATGAGCCTTATTTTTAATTATTTACCTAAGGCTCTTCATTGATACACTGGTATAATATGATTTTAATAAAGCTTTATTATTCTGGAATAGGTAATTTAATAATTGAATGATAAAATGCGTATAAGATTATTGCTTTTAATTAGTGTTTTTTCTTTGTGTTTTGGGGTTTCAGTTATTAGTCAAAATAATTATCACATTGAGCAAATAACAATAAAAGACGGTCTCTTATCAAATAAGGTAAGTGCCATTTGCCGTGATTATATGGGCTATTTGTGGATAGGTACCAACGAGGGAGTAAATAAATATGATGGCGAATTTATGCAGTCTTATCAATATGGTCAGGGGTGCGGTTTAAAGGGTAATAGTATATCATTTATTTTTGAAGATGAACAGAATACCCTTTGGGTTGGTACGAATGGAGGGATAGTTTTATATGATAGATTTAAGGATAGATTTATTGAGCCAGAAAATGAAATTTTACGTAAACTCTTTTCTTGTTACTGTTTAATTCCAGAATGTATCGTTTTGGGAGGCTCTGGTGAAATAGTTTTTTTTTATTACAGAACCGGTATAATTAAAAAGATTAAACGTAATGTTATTGATGGGCCATGGTATTCTGAATATAAGCTGGCAGGAATTGATCAGAGTACCATCGCCATTGCGTCAAGAAATCGATTGTGGAAGTATCATCTTGATACGAATAGAATGGATTTGATTGATATTGATCAGATTGGTAGGGGCATCTCTTTATTAAATGATACAGAAGGAAATATCTGGTTGAGTAATACCACTAAAGGAGTGAATGTATACAATTCAGAAGGGAGGAATATAACACCCCAAATAATAAAAAAAACGTTTAATTCAAGGAATTGTTGTGTAACGGATATTCATGAAAAGGAAGATCAAATATGGTTTTCAACCGATGGACATGGAATTTTTATTTATGATCGAATAAATAACAAAGTTGAAAATATTAATTACCAACAAGGTGTAAGTAATTCTCTGGCTACCAGTTCTATTCTTAAATTATATACTGACAAGTTTAATAATGTATTAGTTGGCTCGGTACGAGCAGGATTAATTCGAATTAATAAGGTGCCTGTTCAGTTTTATTCTGATGTGATTCCAGGGAGTAAGTATGGCCTGTCGCACCCAACTGTATTGTCAATATTTGAAGACAATGACGGATTAATATGGATTGGAACAGATGGAGGAGGGTTGAACGTGTTTAATCCCCGGTACAATACGTTTGAGCACATAAAAGAGTTTAATCACTCGAAAGTAAGCTCTATTTGTGCCTACAAAAAAGGTAAGTTAATTATTAGCCTTTACAACAAAGGTGTACATGTATTTAATACCAAACTAAAACAGTTCGAATCAGATGAAAATTACCCTTGGTTAAACCATGTTAAAAGCATCAATTCTAGTGTGGCAGTAAAGTTTAAACATGGACACCAAGGTAATATATGGGTGCTGGGTTCACATCTGCAGCTACTAAAAGATGATGAAATTATTGAGGATATTACTGTTGATAATGGATGGAAAGGAGATTTGAAAAGACAGCTAAGTAGTGTTAAAGTAATAAACGAAGATGAAGTGTTATTAGGGGGGATTAATGGCGTTTACAGAATAAATCGAAAGGAAAAAACAAGTAAGCAGGTTGTTTCATTATGGAGGCCTAAATGGGGAAAGAGTCAACGATTTAGATATGTTTATTCGATGAGTTTAGTAGGAGATAAAGTTTGGATTGGTTCGTCTATCGGTTTATTTTCTTATGATGTCTTGACAGGGGCTGTTCGTCAGTATAAAAGTGATTTATATACCTCAGTTCTTAATGTTATTGATGAAAGTGATAGCAGTTTGCTGATAATTTCAAAAAACGGACTTTATAGATATTTTCCTTTAGAGGAAAAATATCAAATACTTGGACGTTCAGAAGGGATCAATAAACATGAATTTATTGGACGATCTGCCTGTAAAACAAATAATGGTGAAATATATATTGGGGTAAGCGATGGGATGGTACGAATTCACAAAATAAATCGTCCAATCATTGCAGATCAAGATGTTAATGTCTCTTTTGATCGGATAATTGCCGATGGAGTGGCCATATCTAAAAACAATGATAGTCGACTTTTGTTGGATCAAATAATTTTACCCTGGAATAATACGAGTTTACAGTTAAGTATAGTTGTAAATGAAAAGGATTTTTTTAGAAAGAGGCTTTTTCGTTATCGCATTAAAGGCTTATCTGAGGAATTTGTAGAAGTATCCAATCCCCAGTTAACTTTTTTATATTTGCCTTCAGGTAATTATCAATTAGAAGTTTATTGCAATAAAACAGATGGAAGTTGGATTGAAAAAGCAACAGTCCTATCAATTGTAGTGCCTTTACCGTGGTGGAAAACATGGTGGTTTTTTTCCATCATTTCCGTTGTGATGCTAATTCTTTTTGTACTTATTCGTGCTTATCTTTTGAAGCAATCAGAATTAACTGTGCAACTCGAATTAGAACGAGAACGCAAGGAGGATGAGAAGAAGTCAAATGAGATGAAGTTTCAATTTTTTACGAATATTTCACATGAATTGAGGACGCCTTTAAGTTTAATTTATGGACCTTTACAACGTTTATCTGAAGAAAAAGATATTGCGAGAGATAAGACTTATCATCACATTCAATTGATGTTTAAGCAAGCCGTAAAAATGAAGAGCTTAATTGATCAAGTACTTGATATTCGTAAAATGGATGCTGGTAAAAAAGAGATAGTGTTGTCAACAATCACACTTAACTCCTGGCTTGCAGAATGTATTAAGCAATTCGAATTGGAGATCGAATCGAAAGAATTGCAGGTGGTTATGAGTTGCGACAAAGTGCCGGATATTGATATTGATGTTGATAAATTAGATAAGATCTTATCCAATATTTTATCCAATGCAATCAAGTATTCACCCATTGGGGGGACCTTGTTTTTTGATCTGAAACTGGATGAAAACAATTTATTATTTTCCATTGGCGATGAAGGGCCGGGAATAGAACCAGGTGAAGAAAAAAAGATCTTTGAACGTTTTTTCCAGGCTGGAGGACATAAATCAGGATCAGGTATTGGATTAGCCTATGTGTATCATCTTATTCAATTGTTAGGTGGAAAAATTTGGGTTAAGAATAGAGAGGAGGGGGGGGCATTGTTTGAGTTTACATTACCTCAAAACATGTTGCAAATTAATGGCGTCAGAAAAGTACATGATAAGGCTGATATTGACTTACCCTCCTTAAATGTCAATGCAGGTTATTCTCAGTTAAAAGAAAAGCTCGTACTGGTTGTTGAGGATGATAATGACTTACGAAGTTTTATAGCAGAAGAGTTATCAAAGACTTGCAAAGTGATAGAGGCAAGAAACGGAAAAGAAGCCTGGCATCTGACATTGTCTAAGTCGCCCGATATTATCGTTTCAGATGTAATGATGCCATTATTGAACGGGTTTCAATTGTGTGAGAAGCTTAAAACAGACGTTGCGGTAAGTCATATCCCGATTTTGCTGCTAACAGCCAAAACAGATGGGGATAGTAGGTTAAAAGGCTACAAGTCTGGTGCAGATGCCTATTTGTCAAAACCATTTAGTATTGAAATGCTATGTACACGTATCGAGAATATATTTAGTAATCGGGCAGTTCAAAAAGAATTGTTTAAGACAGGTAAGGATTATGCGCTTAAATCTGTAACGCATAGCAATCCCGATGAAGTATTCCTGAAGAAGGTGGTGGAAATAATAAATGACAATATTGAGGATCCAAACTTTAATGTAAGTCAACTAAATAGAGAGCTGGCGATGAGCCGTTCGGCTTTATATACTAAAATAAAGGCTATTACCGGAATGGGTGCAAATGATTTTATTAAGCAACTTAAAATGAACAAAGCAGCAGCTTTATTAGAGGATTTCGATTTAGCCATCGGAGAAATTGCGTATAAAGTTGGCTTTGAGGATCAACGGTATTTTAGCACTGTCTTTAAGGATCTTAAGAATTATACGCCTAGTCAATATCGACAATTAAACCGTTAGAGCTTTATTTTCGTATTAATACCTCCATTTTCCTCCTAATAAAATACGAACTGATTTTTTTAGCTCATAAAAAAACAGCTTGTTGTATCTACTAATGATAAAGTTCTTTTTAGGAGCTTAATTGTTACATCGAATATGGATCAAACTGATGTCTTATGTCAGTTGCAAGATAAGCCTTAAGCCGTTTTGCTATATACAGAGGTTAATGTTTAATCGGCATGGAACATATCCAGCGATCTCGTTCTTTAATTACATTAGATATAAACAGCGATGTACGACATTAAGTATATATGTTCCAATCATATTTAAACAAACCGCACAGGATTAAACACGGAGGGTTATCTGGACAAAATTCAACATCAAAAAACAAAATTAAACAACAAAAGAGGTGGCTGATGGTACTTTTGTCATGGTGATACGGGCAAGTATAACGAGAATAAAATTGCCTTAGTAAAGGATCACAAAATTTTACATTAAAAATTAAATCATGAAAAAAAGTTACTTTTTGTTAATCTGTGTATTGGTTATGAGTGGTTTTGCTTTAAAAGCGCAAAACAATGTAATTGAATTCAAAACCCGTAGTGCTGACAATTACCTCAGTGTATCCGCAATTGAAGAACTTCAAGGAGCTGATGAGGTAACCTTTGAGTTTTGGGTTTGTCCTGATAATGCTTTAGATGCGTCTCTGGCGCCGAAATGGATGGAATTGTTGTCATGGAAAGAAGATGCTGACGCCGGATTTGTTATTAATTTAAATAGAGATTTAACAAACGTACAAGTTATACATAGAAATGGAAATGGTAATAACTGGGGTAATTTTCAAAGCGCTTGGCCTCAGTATTTCCCTTTCGCTGCCAAAGGGCAGTGGAAACAAATTTTGGTAGTATTTAATGATAATAAAAGCGGCAATGCGCGTATGACAGTATATGAGCCTGATGGCCAAGCTTATAATGTAACGAATACTTTTCCTGGAAAAATGCCTGTAGTCCCACAAAACATTCAACTACTAAAAAATTTTCACGGAAAAGTTGATAATATCAGAATTTACAACAAAGCGTTAAGTTATGCCGATCTGCAAAGAGTTAAAAATGTAGCCATCGACCCCGATGATGTTTTATACGATAATTTAATTTGCCAGTATACTTTTGAGCCAAGTACAATTGATGGCGATGAAATCTTAAATACAGGCAAAACAGGTAAATATTATGCTACCCGGGTAGGATCTGCTGATTATGTAGAGGATCAGGGGTTTGCAATAGATAATAGCAAAATGAAAGTACAAGATAGGGTAGCTACTTTAATTAGTCCAAAACAAGAAGTTGCCTCTTTCAGCATCTTTCCAAACCCTGCTACATCTCAAGTAAAGATAAAGGGTGTTGAAGGTGGATTTAGTTATGAAATATATTCATTAACAGGTACCGTGGCAGCGCAAGGTAAATCGACTGCTAATACAATAAAAATTGATAATTTGAATCCGGGGGTGTACTTCTTACATATAGAAAATAAGGGAGTTACTAAGTTTATTAAAAAATAGACTGCATGCCAGGTATTTGAATTTAATCTTTTCAATTTTTTAAACAAGGATATAATTGATAAAGCCGGATGATACGATGTATTATTCGGCTTTTTGTTGTTTAGAATTGACTTTAATTCTGTTTTTTAGAATGTGAGCGGTAGTTTAATTGATTGAAACACATTGAGTCTTGTTAATTAATAAAAGGGAATAGGTGAAGAGCTGTGATGAAATGGATGCTTGTAAAAACAATAAAGAAAAAAAACATGAAGTAGCGTGTCACCTTATTGTACATTTCAAGGGTAATATTGATAAAGTGGATTGGTTTTATGAATGCAATACATTTTAGGAGACAAGTACAAATAGGTTAAAATAGAAAGGGAAAGATGAATCTGAAAATTAATTTAATAATTGTATGTAGTTTGCTTTTCATCAAAGCATCTTCTCAAAATTACTTAGGCCTCGAAGATGCAGTTCCTGCTAATTGGACGGCAAGTAACGATGGGCTAAGTATATCATCTTTGCATGCTAAAATGGGCGATGAATCAATCCGGTGGGACTGGACTCCATCAAGCTCTGTTACCATTAATAAACCCAGTGGTATGGCTAATGCCTGTAAAAAATACAAAGGTGGTATGATGCTTTGGATATATAATGATAACGCCAAAGATGCTGACTTAAAGTTTGAGTTTATGAATGGTGTCGGTAGCGTTCATTATCATTTTGACTATCACATCGATTTTACAGGATGGCGGGCCTGCTGGATTCGTTTTGATGAAGATATGCAAGGCAATAAGTCAGACAAGAATCTGGTGACATTAAAGATTAATGCTCCATCAACGAGCGATGGTGGAACACTTTATTTCGATCGCATGATTTTTCCGGATAAGCGCATTAACGATCGTGTTACACCAGATAAGCAATTGCCGGATATTAATCCTTCCATGAAAAATAACCATTGGGCGGCTTTGTGGCATTATTACTCAACCTACGTCTATCAAATTGAATTGAAAAGTACAGTTAGTGCTGAAGAAGCGTCAGCATTGGCAGAAATCAGGCGAAGAATTACGAGTGCAGTACAAGGCAAGTCACTCACAAATGATCAAGTAACCAAAGTTCAGGAAAAATATGATGCCTTGAACTTACGAACAGAAAACGGAATCATATACGGGCCAGCTTATGTGGCCTACGATGAGGTGGACAAGGCAAATGGAGATCAAACACATAGTGGAATAAGCTCACTGTTATATGATATTGCCAAAGGTTGGCATCACAATAAGGTCAGTGGTTTTGATCAGATGTTTGTTGATGTACTGGATTGGTTATATGATCAGGGATTAACTGTTGGCAGTTGCTTGGGAACCAACCACCACTATGGTTATCAATTCAATAAGTATCCCAAAGCCATCTGGTTAATGAAAGATGTTTTGAAAGAGAAAGATCGATTTGAGCCAGCTCTTCAAATGATACAGTTTTGGATGGGCGTTCAGGAAGTTCGACAGTTGCCCGAATACCATAATTTCCAGGGGATGGTTGATGCCTGGAACACGATTATTCCAGGACGCCTTATGGCAATTATGTTACGCGATGACTCACCGGAGCTGTTACGGGATATAGAATCAAACACAGCGTGGATGAATGCTGCTTTACAGTTTAGCGATGGCGTTATCGGTGGATTAAAACCTGATGGTTCTTGTTTTCACCATGCAATGATCTATCCGGCCTATGCCAATGGTGGATTTGGTGGTTTGGGGCACTATTTTATGTATGTGGGTGGCACAAAGTATAACTTATCATTAGAAGCACGCAATAATTTTAAAAAGGCTCTGGAACTACAATCCTGGTATTGCAACTACCGGGCTTTTCCTAATGGTTTAGCCGGTCGGCATCCAATTTCTGGGGAAGCCGGAACAGGTGCAATAAATGCCTTGGGTTATTTGGCAAAGGCTTATGATCCAATTGACCAGGAGCTCGGAGCCGAATATTTGCGCTTGGCTCGTTATAAGCTTGATTTGTATAATGAAATAAAAGCTTTGGGAATAGCACCTTCAAAAGCACCAATTGGCAATAGAAGTGCCAATTATGGTGCGTTAAACCTGCATCGGCGTGATAACTGGTTAGTTGCGATTAAAGGATTTAACAAGAATGTGATTGGTACTGAAATATATTCGTCCAATAATCGTTACGGGCGTTATCAGGGATATGGAGGTGTTCAAATTTTGGCAACGGGCGAGCCGGTAACAGCCGCAACAAGTGGCTTTGTATTGGATGGATGGGATTGGAATCGTTTCCCGGGAACAACCACTATTCATTTGAATTATGACTTATTGGATGCTCCCTATTCGCAGCGTAATGAGTTTTCACAATATGAGACCTTTGCCGGAGCCTGCTCATTAGATGGTAACGGTATATTTGGGATGCGGCTGCGAGAAAATGATTACACCAACTATACCTCTGACTTTGTAGCCCGTAAGTCGGTATTTGCGTTTGATAATCGTATAATATGCCTTGGAACCGGTATAAGCAACAGTAATAAAGTTTCGAAAACCGAAACAACCTTGTTTCAAACGCATCTGGATAATGATAACGACGCCTTATTAGTTAATGGAGAGGCTATCAACACCTTCCCATTAAGGAAGGAGCTAAAGGCGGATAAAGATGCCCCGGTTACCATAATGGACACCAAAGGAAACGGATATTATGTTCCGGACGGAAGAGTCAATGTTCGTAAAGTTGAGCAGGAATCGCGTCATCAGAAAAATAAGAGTGTTACAACCGGCAAGTTTGCGGCTGCCTGGATTGATCATGGAACCTTACCAAAAGATAAGGAATATGAATACACCATTTTGGTGCAATCCACAAGCAATGAGCTGGAAGAATTTAAGAACAAGATGCTGTCTTCGGACCAAAAGCCATATACAATTATTCGGAAGGATAATAAAGCACATATTGTATATGATGATGCCACCAAGAACTTCGGGTTTGTTATTTTTGAACCCAATACAAAAGTTTCAGAATCATACATTGGCGCAACAAATTATCCGTGTCTGGTGATGATCAACGAACAAGCTATTGGTGAAATTAAATTAGCGATAGCCGATCCTGCAATTAACATGTCATTAAATTCAGATCATCCAATAGCAAAGGAACGCAGAATAACACTGACGCTTAATGGCAAATTTGAGTTAAAGGAGGAATCATCATCATGTCGTATAAAAAGCAGTAATGAATTTAAAACAGAAATAGAGTTTACTTGTATTCATGGTCTTAGTGTGGAGGTAAACCTGTTAGGGATTCTAAGAACAGGGGTAGATCAGTTCGAAAAGGCCCGGATGGAACCAATAATCTATCCAAATCCAACGGATGGCATAATAAATATCGATGTTGATCAACCTATAAAGTTTATTCAGGTACTCGATAATAACGGACGGATAGTTCACTTTTCCAGGATAAGTGAAAAGTCCATTTTGTTATCTAATCTGCCCAATGGCGTTTATTATCTGCGATTGGTATGTGGTAACAATCAATCAAAAACTATGAAGATTATTAAAATGAATTAATAACAGTAGAAACATTTATTCTGTAATAGCTTGTTGGATAGTTTAATATGTGAATTGTAATCAGTTCCGGGGAAAGCCCCGGGCTGATTCTCCCAATGTCGTACCATTCTTAAAAGGTGTATTACGATTTGAACATGGGGTTATTTTTTTTCAATAAGTTGATTGTCAGGGTGCATTCATTGAGCTAACAAGGTTTCTAATATTTAAAAATTACTTATTAACAGTAAACGTATGGTTATGAAGAAAATATTTGTAATTCAATTGCTCTTTTTAATTGCCATTGGCATGTCTGGTCAGGGTATTGAATTTGAACAAGGCACTTTTCAGCAGGCTTTAGATAAGGCTAAACAAGAAAATAAGATGGTTTTTATGGATTGCTATACTACCTGGTGTGGCCCATGTAAATCTTTGGCGAAAAATATTTTTCCGCAGAAAGAAGTTGGTGATGTGTTCAATCAGAAGTTTGTCAATGTAAAGATGGATATGGAAAAGGGAGAAGGCATTGCATTGCAGAAGAAATATTCGATTACAGCCTTCCCAACCTTATTGTTTCTTGATGCAGAAGGAAAAGTCGTACATAAAAAAGTTGGCGGAACCGGTGTAGGCGGTTTAATCGAAGAAGCGAATATGGCAACCGACCCCGGCTTGACAATTGAATCCTTGGCTGGTAGGTACGATAATGGCGAACGCGATGTAAAGTTTCTGTTTACATATGTTGAATCCTTATTTAATAATAGTGAAAAAGATAAAGCCATTGAGGTCGGAACAGCTTTTATGACGGAGACACCAAAAGATCAATGGTACAATGTCGATGCTTTTGCGGTTATTGGTTGGTCACAGGCCTTAAAGTATAAGAGTGAAGAGTTCAACTATATAGTTAGCAACAAGGAGCGTTTTGTGGCTGTTGAAGAAATTGGAGAAAGTAATTATGGAGGTGTTGTTGGAGCCAGTATCAGCCGTTATTTGAATACACTTGCCGAAACCTGTTCCTTGGAAGAACTTAAAGAGGGCGTGAATGAAACCAGACAAGTTTATGAATCACCTGATCAGGGAATGTTTGAGGAAGGCTTATACGATAACTGGTACCTAAATAATAAGCAGTACGATAAATGGTTTGAGCGCAATGATAAATTTGCTCGCGATATTTATTCGCAGGATAAAGGCATTGGTTACAGAGTGATCGTCAATGTCGTCAACAAAATAGCTACAGACCCGCAATTTAAAGATGCCACCAGTGTATTTGAAAAAGCAATCGACTTAACTGAATTATTTAAAGCTGCAAACGAAGAAAGTCATGTCAGCTATTACTACCTGGCCTTGTTCAATAAGAAAGTAGGAAATAAAAAAGAAGCATTAGACAACATTAATACCTGTCTAGCCAAACACGCTAAAAAAAGTGCTAAAGATGATCCCCGGATTAGTGACTTGAAAAGTGAAATTGAGGCGATGTAAGCAGGTAAATATAAACTGCTACGCAATTTAAGTTCTTAGTTGTCCGCAGATAGGCGCAGATTTTCTCAGATTATATAAACCGCTTCGCGGTTTAATGTTTTCCAAAGGAAAACAAGAAATCAGTGTTAATCGGTGGATAGATATTAAGTTGCGTAACAACTATTTTAAAACATATTGTTTAAAAGCGAATATGGAGGTGATGTAAGTTGCCAATATAGTGTAACCAATAAATAAAGTAAAAATTATGAATTTAAAAACATTTTTCTCTCACCGGAGCGTATTTAAAATTCTGACCATTCAATTTATAGCTGTTTTAGCATTAACAGCTTGTTTGGATGTGAATGCCAAAAAATACCCCGAAATAACGGTCAGGATTAAAAATGCTAAAGCAAATAAAATTACCATCTACAATTTTAATCATTCTTTTAATCAAAAAATAGAAGCTAAGAAAGACGGTGTTTTTAATGCAACAATTGAAACTGATTTGAATAAGCTAATTTTTAGTGATGGTACCAATAAAATGTACCTATACCTTGAGAAGGGGAACCATTTGAAAATAAGTTATGATGCTGATGATTTTAGGAATAGCCTAAGTTTTTCTGGAAAAGGCTATGAAGCGACCATGTTAATTGCTGAAGACAGGGAGTTGTACATGAAGTTCTCACGCAGGGGAACAATGGCCTTGTTAAAAGAGAAACGCTATTTAGAGCGTTGGGATAGTATTAATACGGCACGTCTGGAATTGTTAAAAAGTACGCCAAATTTATCTGAGGATTTTAAACGCTTACAGAGCAATGATATTCGCTATTTCTATCTAAAGCAATTGCCAACCTACGATATGAAGCATATTCAGTTTACTAATAATTTTAAATTTAAACTATCGCCTGGCTTTTTGGATGAGTTTAAGGCAATGAACGATTTTTCCAGCGGACAAGAATATATGTTTTCCTCGTCATACCGGGCATTGGCCTCCATGCATTATGCCGGAGTTATTAATAAAATCAATAATCCCGATTCTTTATCATGGGACCTGCTGGCCATTAAGGTTTTGTCAGAAATACCCAATGATACCATCCGAAACGGGCTCTTACTTAAATATGCAGGTTCCCATTTAAATGCTGACAATAAGCAGCCTAAACTGTATTACGACATGTGGATGGCCGCTGCAAGTAATGATGTATATAAGCGGAAAGTTACCAGGATGTATAATAGCCTTAAAACGTTTGTCGATGGTCAGCCATCACCAAAATTTGTAAATTATGAGAACCACGCGGGGGGTACCACCTCCCTGGACGATCTGAAAGGTAAATATGTATATATCGATGTTTGGGCAACCTGGTGTGGTCCTTGTAAAGCCGAAATCCCTCATTTGAAAAAGGTTGAAAAAAAATACCGTAATAAGAATATCACCTTTGTTGGCCTTTCCATTGATAAGCAAAAAGACAAAGAAAAATGGAAAGCCATGGTCAGCGAAAAAGGCTTGAAGGGTATTCAGTTAATTGCCGATAAAGATTATAGCTCAACATTTGTTAAAGAATATTCCATAACTGGTGTGCCACGCTTTATATTAATCGATCCACAAGGTAATATTATAAGAAAGGAAGCTCCCCGCCCTTCCGATCCTCGATTATTAGACTTATTTAATAGCCTTGATATATAGGATGATTTTTAGTTGATCGAATAAACAAAAGTGTGTGTGAGTTAGGTACAGTTGGTAGCAGACTATACCTCAACTATGCCGGATAGCCATGTGTTATCCGGCTTTTTTATTTGCAATAATTGACATTAGTTGTTTTAGTTTCCTGATTATTCTTTCTCACCTAAGCCTTAGTGCATAAGCATTGTGCAAATCATTAAGGTATTTATCAATAATATTTCAGCAATTATGTCACCGAAATAGGATGTTTATGGGTTTTACATATTGTATAGTGGTATACTATAGTTTTTTAACTAATCAATCTAATTTAAATGAAAAAGATTTACATTTTATTTTTATGCCTCGTGCCTATGAGACTGGTGGCGCAAAATCTCGACTTTTTACTCGACGACTTTGACCAGGAACAGGTCTTGACCGAAATACGAGACTACCTCGATACCCATGACACCCGCCCCGGTGCCGAAGTCATTTATAAAAGTCTGGGTAAAAACAACCGCTATGCCTGGAAGGTATTTTGTGGCTATTTGCGCAAGGAACGCGATTATTACCGTACCTATATCGACTGCTTAAAAAAGACGGCCCACCTGGGTGATACCCACAGTCAATTCCTGGCATCAATAATCTATGAAAAAGGAATAACTGTTGAACAAGATTACCAGAAAGTCGTCGCTTTGCTACAATCAGCCAGTATTAACAACTATGCACCAGCCATCGCTTCGTTGTCGTATATGTATTTTAAAGGTTTTGGTGTTGGGCAGGATTACAACAAGTCGTTTGAGCTGGCAAGCATAGCTGCTGAAATGGGAAATACCAGTAGCTATCATCGCCTGGGCTATTGTTACGAACATGGCTATGGCGTTGAAGCCAACAGGGAACAGGCCATTGCCTGGTATCAACTAGCCGAAAGCCGTGGCTTTAAGCAAAGTAAGGTGCGGCTTCAGCTCATAAACAATCAACTGAAAAGTGGCACAAAGCCCATTCATACACCAGCTTTTAAGGCCAGCCTTCAGGTGGATTATCCCGAGGTCTTGCCAATCAGTAATGTCTATAAAAAAATGGAAGGTGCTTATGTGGGCTCCATTTATGTGTATGACTGGTCGAAAACCCACATTATTAATTGTCTCGAAAACGTGATAGAGCTGAAGCTAGGGCACAACACGTTTACGTCATTGGTTGATTCGACCCAAAATGCACAATTCAAATGCCACGGCACCTTAAAGAACAGGCAGATGGTATTTGATAATGGCCATATTAGCTACCGCAATGCCTGGGGCGGCACCGACCGGGTTAACCTGGAAACATGCCACTTACAAGCCGCCGATGGTGAATTACTCGGGCACTTGCATTTGCATTTACCCCGGCAAAACGAGAAGTTCAACCCTTGTGTTTTGGTGTTAAAACCCATTGAAAACGCAATGGCGGATGATGAAATCGCCTACATTGGGCTTCATCCCAACCCGGTAAAAGACCAATTGACCCTTAGCTATTCTATGCAGCAACTGAAACCACTCAACTGCCGCATCTATAGCTTAACAGGTGCGTTGGTGAAGCAGGAACGATTAACACCCGATACTAGGAAAGGTCAACTGACAATTGATACAAAAGCCTTAAAACCCGGCTCGTATCTTATCAAGGTCAATGCCATTACTAAACAATTTATAAAGCTGTAGGTATGAGAGCAATTTTAATAATTATAGCAGTGTTGTTTGCAGGTAATATATATGCGCAGCAGGAAAATGAAACATGTGACGGAGAATGGATGATTGGTGATGATGGACAGCCGGTATTCGTGTTGCTCGGTGATTGTGACACCGACCCCGGTTGCGCAGCAGCACAATATAAATACGAATTGAAAAGGTTAGCAGAAATATTTGAAGAACGGGTGTACGATTGGCCTCTAGGCTTATTCCCTTGCTACATAGAAAGTGCTCGTGAACAATTAGGCGACGCATACGGGTATTTTATGATGGCTCATCATATCGCTGAGAAAGCCTATGGAATTGAATATTCTTGCTTATCACCCAATAGCACTATAGACGAGTATTGCTGCGAAAAGTTAAGTGATAGCTATGATTGGACTTATAGCCAGGATCTCCAAGGGTATAGAGTTAATCCAGCAGGTGCGCTAGTTTTCTACCAGCAAGATATTTTGATAAATCCCTATTGCAGTGGAATGATAGAGTGCCCCCAATGCAACGCGGAAGTACCTGGAGATCAAATTTGCCCAATATGCAATAGGTGTTATGATTGCTGCGACTGTGTTGAAGATTGTGCAGGTGTAAAAGGGGGCTCCGCCTATATTGATAATTGTGGCGATTGTGTGGGCGGTACCACAGGTTTATCACCTTGTGAACAAGAGATATGCGAGTGCTGCCAACAACCCATTGACCAATGTATATGCAACAAATGCCCCCATTGCCATAAGCTATTGCCCCAACTAGGCCAGGCCAGTTTAAAAAGTGGTAACTCAAGCTGTGAGTTATGCACTTGCTCGGTTAATGCAACGGCCACTATTACAGCCAGTAAAAATATAGCCGAATTTGGGGATCAATACGATATTACTATAAGCTTTAGCTGTGACAAGCCGGAGGTTGTACCCTACAATGTTAAAATTGATGTAACAAGGGGAGATGGTTATGTTACATTATTGTATGTCGATATAGCTGAAGGGATTAACCAAGCCATAGTAGATATTTTAGGTGAATACGAAAACTTTCGAATATTGGGCACCACTAATTATAAAGTCACCTATAATTACCGTCACAATAACCAGGAGTATATTGCAACGGACGATTGCATTGTAACGCATATGGGGGCAAAGCATGATAAAATCAGGACAAAACATTACCTGGCCATGTATAACCTTTGGATGGAAGCAGTGGGCTGGTGCCTCAATAATACCGGGAGTAAGATTGAGTATGGCTTTACCTTTAATCAACAATTGGAAAATGGCGAAGTCGAACGAGTTCGGTTTAACGGTAGCCCCTCTTCATGTGGAAGCCCGGTTACAACAGTTAATTTGAATACAATAAAAGATCTCAAGGAAATTACAGTAGGCAGCTATCATACCCATCCGCCTTTAACGACATGTGCCTCCAATGTTAAAGCAACAACAACAGGTCCATCCAACCCTGATAAGACGAACCTTAGTTGGCTGGCCTCTTTTGTGTGGGACTATAATGTGCCCGTAAACCAGTTAATTGGCGGGCATGACCCAATGTTGCCCAATAAACTGTATGAATTTGGACAAAGACGAGTTACACCTTAATATTTGGATTATGAAAATGAAAATTTGTGTCATTATATGTACCATTGCAGTATTATGTACTTGTAAAACTAAAAAAGAACTGCCACAGCAGGCCGTAAAAGAGAAAGAAGAAACGGTATTTAATATGTCGACATTGGATACCACACGCATTGATACTGTTCCTAATTTAAGTGCTAAATGGTCGAATGATATATGGAAAAATAAAATGGATGCCTACAAGGCTAAATACCATAATTTGTATACCGAAAACCTAGTAACCCCCTATACCGTTTCACAGGCTGAAATCGATGCTTTACAAAAAAAAGGGGTCGAGCACATTGCCAAAGTAATGAAACGCGTAGTTGAGTGTAATGCCATGTATACCTTAGATTACCCACCCTTAAGCAAAGCCGAAGATTTTGAACGCTGTACTTATAAAACCCTGCATGGTTTTTTAATAACCGCTAATGTGTTTGATTACAACGATCCGGATAATCAACGCTTTGGCAATTACCTGACATTGGATACAACTAAGGTTATTAGTATGGTATATAAGGATGGAAAGTACTTAACAAATTTGATAGCAAATTTTACTCACCTAAGATATGGCAACTGGACAAGTGATGATAGTGTGGTTGAGAAAATTAAGTTAGCTCAACAATTAAGCGATAATGTGTTTTTTATACGTTACCCAAACGGTGGCCCTATGGTCATAGGCTATTTAAGTAATGACGGTGTGTATTTTATAAAAACGAAGGAACGAATAGTTGAATATAGCCATACAGAACCAGGCATGAGGGTTTTTAATGAGATTAAAACGAATTATCATGGCATTCCGGCAAAAGATTATATGATGAGACAAGGCCATACCATGTTTGATTATTACGAAGACCTAATTAGAGAGGCCAGAAGCAATCCAGAGTATTATAGAAAAATATATCAAAACAGTCAGGTAAAGGTATTTCCGGAGGAATAATGTAGTCTGCATTTTTCATTTTCCCTGTTAGCTAAAAAAAGCTAACAGGGGCTGTTGCATCCCAGCTCACCTTAGAGTCATCCAGCAACGTACAAGCGAGCGAAGTCTGTGACTTCGTTCGAGATATAAGTTAGTTTGCAACTAAGGTTGATTAGCAAATTGATAAAAATAGAAAGCCCTGTTAGCAATACCTTGGCTTTCTAGAAATCATATTCTGTAATTGCAAAAATTACTTAGCCCCCGCTACCGCGCGTGTCCTCACGCGTGGTTTTACTGCACAATGCCAGATGGCATAATTAAAAAGTTCCTTTCAAATTAAGTGTTGCTTGTTGTAAGTGACCAGGCGGAGCCATGGAGTGCGTCTAAATAATTGGAACTTGTATGTATCAACTCGCTGTATTGGCGATGTTTTTTTTTGCACAAATCTGTGCCTGTAGTGTAATACCACGCTAAGGGATTTGTGCGGTAGCGGGGGGTAATATTATAAGAAAGGAAGCTCCCCGACCTTCCGATCCTCGATTATTAGACTTATTTAATAGCCTTGATATATAGGATGATTTTTAGTTGATCGATTAAACAAAAGTGTGTGTGAGTTAGGTACAGTTGGTAGCAGACTATACCTCAACTATGCCGGATGACCATGTGTTATCCGGCTTTTTTATTTGCATGTCACCTCTATGCAAGGTTTATGGGTTATATATAAAAACCTAACTAAGTATTTATGAACTTTAAGTCAATCTTTCTCCTGGCGGTCTTATTGATATCCGTTAATGCTAAGGCAGAGTTGTTTGAATCGGATACTGTATATTATAACAAAAACGGTAAAGCATTTGTAAATGCCGGAGAAGCCTATAAAATGATTATTAAGGTTGGACAGGAAGATAAGTTCGAATTAATAAGCCATTATCGAAACAAAGGAGTCTGGCAAAAATCACAGGAATCGGATAAGGTAAAGGCACGGAAGAAAAAAGGTAGTTTTAAATTGATGAATTTCCAGGGTAAGAAGAAAGTACATGAGTCAAAAATTCTGATTATTGATACCTTGACTTATGGCTTCCAAATAAAAGAGACATTAAATGATGGTTCATATTATATTGTAGATGTTAAACAGATATTCCCACGAATCATACATGGGGAGTTTATTCATTGTATAAAGAAACATAAGCCTAAGCGGGATATCTATATCAATAATGCTCAATATAAACATGTTGTACATGCCTCATCGATGAGCGGAGTTGATAAACTAGCTGAAAAACAGTCGGTCGATGAGTGGCCAGCTTATCCGGGAGGTTTCAGTCAATTTATGGAAGACAAACATACTCCGATCATGCATCTATTGTCAGAAATTAAAAGAGATTTACCAGATAGTGCTTACCTACTGATCGAAATTAATGAACGAGGATGGGAGTCATACAAAGGAATTTATAGCAAATTAGATAAATCAGAATTGGTTTCAGAAGATGAGCTGGCATTAAAATCGGATATTCGTTGGTTACCGGCACGGCAGGAGTCAAGGCCGGTTAATTTTAGATATGTTATTCCCATCGTAATTGATAATGAAAAATTACAATTAAATACCCAGGCAATCATAAACACTAAGATAAATCAGGCATTTCATACAGTTGAGATAATGCCTGAGTTCCCGGGAGGTAAAAAGGCTTTAAAAAACTATCTGGAAAAATCATACAAGTATCCCTTAAAAGCAGAGACTAAGAAAATTCAAGGACGTGTTTATCTGTCTTTTATTATTGATAAAAACGGGAATACTACATGTGTTAAAGTTGAACGATCGCTCCACCCTTTATTGGATTCAGAGGCCATACGTATTGTAAAAGCCATGCCTCAATGGCATCCGGGTATTCATAAGGGAAAAGAGGTAGCAGTCTGGCACAGGTTATCCGTGCAATTTAACCTGGAGTCATACAATAAAAACAAAATGGAATTGGACCCATTCAACTAAAAATAAAGATGATAACTTTCTTACTCCCTAATATTATGAAATGTAAATCCTTAATATCGGCCAAACTTAAATTATCAAACTATAATAGATTAAGGCTATTTATTATTGTATCTATCAATCTGATAATTAATTCTCAAAACATAATCCGAAGTCAGGTAACAGATACCCTGAATATGCGCAAGCAGATTGAGCAGGTACAGGATTTTATGCTCAATCAACATGAAGAAAAGCTTTATATTCACACCGACCGCCCCGTATATCAAACCGGTGAAAAGATTTGGTTTAAAGCCTACTTATTAACGGCCGCCAATGATAAGCCCGAATTATTAGAGAAAATCCTTTATCTGGAATTGAGAGATCCGAGTGGTGTATTGGTGTTAAAGCGCGTATTTGAATTAGATAAAGGGATGGTAAATAGTGCTTTCCCGATACCAGAAGGATTACCTCAGGGGCAATATCGATTGGTGGCCTATACCAATTGGATGAGAAATGAGCGGTCAGGTAATATTTTTAAAAAGCAATTGGTGATAATAAATAACGAAGTAATTGATTTGGATCTTGTAACCGAAAGTCTTGATAGTTTACGGATATCCTCAGAACAGAAGGACACACTGGGCTGCGTCAATAAGGAAAAAAAAATACCTTATCAAGTGTCTTTCTTTCCAGAAGGAGGTGATTTAGTTGCAGGAATTCAATCAGTTGTGGCATTCGAGGCCATGGATACATTGGGAAGAAACATCCCTGTTATAGGGATGGTTTATGATGAAAATAAGAAGAAAATTGCCCTTATTCGTTCGGTTGATCAGGGACGTGGTTGTTTTAGTATTAAACCCCATGCAGATATGGCTTACCATGCTGTTGTTAATTTTAGTCAGGACACTGTTAAACTGGATTTGCCGAAGGTCAAAGCCCAGGGTTACGTTATTAATGTATTGAATAAATACCGGAATAATCGGTTAATAGTTCAGGTTTCGACAAATACTTCTTCAGAATCAGGCAAGTTATATCTGGTTGCCAGTCAACGAGGTGTTATTAGATCCTGTATCGAAAGCGAAACAAGCTCAAAAGGTCGAATTATCAAACTCGATAAGAATAAATTCAAAACAGGCATTGTCCAATTAATTTTGTTAGATCAGTTTCTTAAGCCCCAAGCTGAAAGATTGGTGTATGTTAATCATAATGATGGTTTATCTGTGGATATTCAGCCTTCTGATACAGAGTATTCCAAGCGGCAGGAAATATCGGCCGATGTTATTGTTAAGGATGCCGATAATAAGCCTGTTGAGGGTGACTTTTCTATCGCTGTAACAGATTTAGGACAGATTAGCTCTACTTTTTATAAAGAAGATATGTATGATTACATGAAGTTGGCATGTGATTTTCCGGAGGCACAAAATTCACTCATTAATATGTTAGGTGATACAAGAAGAGCTCATATGCGCCTGGATTTGGTCATGCTTACAAAAGGGTGGAGAAGGTTTAACTGGTATCCTTCATGCAATGATCTTAATGACAAACCAGCCTATCAGCTGGAGCAGTTTAGTTATTTGAAAACTAAGCTCAAAAAGCCAGGTAGTCATAAAAGCATTCGGCGAAAAATGAATGTTAAAGTACTTGCCTTTCAAAAAGGGATGCCTGATATATATGAAGGTGTAACAGATAAGGAAGGTGAATTTAACTTCGAATTGTTATCCTATACAGATACGGTTAAATTGCTCGTTCAAACATCGAATGGAGAAGATATAAAAAAGGATGTATTTATAGAGTTAGAATCAAATTTACCATTCATAGATGAATTATATGATTCCGGTAAGACCAAAACAAAGATTATTCATGACAATGATTTAGAACATCGTTTTGAAAGTAATCTGGATGAGATTGAAGAGATTCCTCATGTGCTTAATTCGTATGTAAAGAAACCAGAAGAGACACGTCGGCTTGATTTAGGCTTACCGACTGATTCGCTTAATATCATGATAAAGGAGGTGGATATTGTCGCAAATAAGATTAAAACAAAGCGGGAAGAGATGACTAAACAATACGGTTCGCCCTCAGTTGTTATTAATGAACGGCAGATTGAAGCGATACAGGAACAAACTCCTTGGAGCACAGGATTAATCGATTTACTATTTGATCAATTTCCGGAATTAACGATATCTACTGAACCGGCCAGATTAAGCCAGTTATATGGACGCGAACAAGAGCAAAACGTATCGATAAATGCAATTATAGATATGCGCAAGTCTCATGCCCAGGGAGATAGTATTTATCAACCAGAAATGCCTGAGCTAGAAGAAGCAAAGGAGACCATACGCTTTCAATTAACCAGGGGAGGAGAAAGACGATTTATTGTTTGTTTTGATGGCGAAGTGGTGGCAACAACTAATCGGGATGGCTATATTAATCGGGTAAGTAATCCGCACAATGTTAATGATATTATCACTTTTGATCCCCACCTTGTTAAAACAGTAGAGTTAATAACAGATTTGAAAGAGAATCCGAATCGAGATCTCATATTAGATCTGGATGTTGATTTTGATAACCTAGCCGTTGATGATGTCGCTAATGAAAGTGTTATATTGGCCATCTACACTAAACACGGCCAAGGGCTTTTCTCCAATGATTATAAGAAGGGAATAATTCAGAAAAGACTAGTTGGTTTTATGGGTAAAAGAGAGTTTTATAATCCAGACTATTCATCGGCTAATGATCAGCAGGTTTTATCAGATACACGGACTACCGTTTATTGGAATGGCGAATTGAAAACTGATGAAAAGGGAAAAGGTCAAATTCAGTTCTTCAATAGTGATGTGGCTCGAGGCTTACGTTTTGATGTGGCAGGAATATCCGGTCAGGGGCAGATAGCAGCTAAGCGTGTTGAATTTGGATTGAAACCTGATTGGGATCAACTCAAAAATGGTATGAATGATAGTGCCAAGGTTTTGGTGGAGGAGGAAGCAAGCTCCATAATTAACTGGAATGATTATGCGAGCAATTATTCAAAAAGCAAGCAATGGCTTGTGCGAGTGGTCGATAATCATGAAGAGCCTATACCATTCGCTGATATACAAGTTCAGGATAAGAATATTGGGACAACGGCGAATTCATGTGGCATATTCTCATTGGATGCAAGTAAAGTGGATAAAGATGATATGCTCTGGGTGAGTAATCCGGGCAAAGGATGTATCGAAGTGTCATTAAAATCGGTAAGCGAAAATGAAGGGATTATACATTTTTCTGATACCCGATTAATGGAGTCTGCAGAAAAAGGAAATGATGTAATTAAAAGGATGGTGAGAAAGACACGGTCATTGGTGCGTAGCCGTTCATTAATAAATAAAGCCGCTTATCGAGAACAAATAGCTTATAACAATAAATTATATTTATTGGCCGATTATGAATTAAAATTGAGGCAATTGTACAATAAATCTGTGGCCAGTCCGCATATGTCTAAAATATTAAATGGCCGCTTATACCGGTCCGATGATTATGCGCAAGTGATACGTTTTAAGCCCGCAGTCAATTATAATACAGAAACCGTGCAATTAAAGGATCCATTGTTGGATAATATGAGCTTCTTTAACAAGTTTATTCAGAAGGAATATGCGTTTGAGATGGCCGGTACAACAGTTTTCAGAGGTCGGGAGGCTTATTTGATTAACTTTATGCAAAATGAAAGTTCTTATCACAATCTATACGATGGCTATGTATTGATTGATGTAGTAACTAATCACCTATTGCACATGACTTGGCAAACCTCTAAAGTAGCACGGAAGTTTCAAACGGCAGAGCTCTATCTGGAAGCCGGTCATGCATTGCGGACCGTAAAATTTATAGAAAATGCGAACCATGTCAGTTATATGATTCACAACGAGGAGCCTTATCTGAAACATCAATGTAGTCGTGTAAAAATTGAAGGCGATGGGCAAGCCATTGAATTTAATCGCGAACTGCAGATTTACGAAGCGCCTGAAAAGAATAAGGACTTGGTAAAACAAATCTCCCGATCTCAATTAAATAAAAGCCGGGCCTTGATTAATACGGTGGTTTACCAGCCTTCATTATGGCGTAATGCCAATCATTTGTTACCTGATTTTTTCCAGACGGATCAGGTGAGGTATTTGCACGAAGTGACCTTCTTTAAAACCGATAACTGGAGCATTGAGTTGAGTGGTAATTAACTTTAAAAACGGATAGTTTATGAGATGTCTTTTATTAATCTTTTGCTTAAGCTTGACTTTAAATGTACTTGCTCAGGATGTTAAAACCAATAAGAAAACGGTCAGCAAAGGGAGTTTGCCATCGGAGTTAGCCCAGCAGCAGCTCGAAGCCTATAACAATCGCGATATAGAAGCCTTTTTAATTCCTTACGCCGATGATGTGGAGGTGTATGCCTTTCCTAATGAGCTAAAATACAAAGGTAAAGATACCATGCGCAAAATCTATGCTAAGATGTTTAAGAATACACCAAACCTGCATTGCCAATTGGTTAGCAGGATGGTGCAAAACAACATTGTGATCGACCAAGAGAAAGTACGTGCCGGCGACAGAACCTTTGAAGCCATTGCCATTTATCACATCGAAGATGGTAAGATTAAGAAGGTGTTTTTTATTCAATAATCCCATTTACACACCTGATGTTATAAAGCTTTGAAAGAAATTACCCCTAATTGAACTTCTACACCATTTGCGACATCAGTTATTAAAAGATTTTTGTGGTCAGGTTTAAATAGTAACACTAATCACTGATTTATGAACAAGACATTATTAACGATCACTCTGTTTTTAGTAAGCATTTTTTCTTTTGGCCAATGGGCAGGTAAAGAGTATGTGGTAGAGCAGGACGAGCAAGTATTGCAAAAGCTGGAAGACTGGCAGGATTTAAAACTTGGATTTTTTGTGCACTGGGGAGCCTATTCGGTAGAGGGGCTGTGTGAATCCTGGCCAATTGTGTCGGAAGATGTGGATTGGTTAACGCCACATGATGATATCACAGCGTTCAGAAAGCATTACTTTGATTTACCCAAGCGTTTTAATCCAACTAAGTTTAAGCCTGAGCAATGGGCTGATTTGGCTGTTGACATGGGTGCTAAGTACTTTGTATTTACCACTAAGCACCACGATGGCTTTACCATGTGGGACACCAAGCAAACCGATTATAAGATAACCAATCCGGCGTTTCCATATGCCAAGGCCAAAAATGCCGATATAACGGGAGCCTTGTTTAATGCCATGCGCGACAAAGACATGATGATTGGTGCATATATTTCCAAGCCCGACTGGCATCATCCAGCATATTGGTCACCATCCTTTGATAAGCCGGGTCGTAATGTTAACTACAAAATTGAACGTCACCCAGATTGGTGGAAGCAGTTTACCGATTTCTTTTACAACCAGGTGGAAGAGTTGATGACGCAATATGGAGATGTGGATATCTTATGGCTCGATGGCGCCTGGGCCGATAAAGCCAATAAAGGACAGGATATGAAGATGGATGAGGTGGGTGCCATGTGCCGTCAGCATCAGCCCGGCATCCTGGTGGTTGACCGTTGGGTTGGTGGCCGTTGGGAAAATTATCGCACACCAGAGCAACACATTCCTTCAGAATCCAACAAAATTCCTTTTGAAAGCAATATGACTGTTAATTGCTGTTTCTCCTACCGTTTTGTTGAGAGCCACGAAACACGTGTGAAGAGCAGTCGTGAGTTAACACACAAACTAATTGATGTAGTAGCCAAAGGTGGTAATTTCCTTCTGAATCTGGGTGCCTCGCCCGAAGGTTGGTTCAATAAAAAAGAAGTGGAAGCCGTACAGGGCATGGGACAATGGTTAAAGAAGAATGGAGAAGCCATTTATGCGACCCGTTCCGTGGCTCCTTTTATGGAAGCCAATGTGCGCTATACACGTGCCAAAGATAACAGTAAAGTATATGCCATTGTGTTGCTGGAAGAAGGTGAACAGATGGACAAAGCCATGTTACCGGGCTGCCTCGCAGCAGTGGATGCTGTGTTAAAAGATGTGGCAACAGGCAAAATCCTTAACTTTTCGCAGCAAGGCAACTCAACATTGGTAGAAATGCCTAAGAAAAAAGGAACCGATCATTTTGCTGTCGCCATCGAAATATCAAAAATAGAGAAGATGGCCGGTAAACAATATGGCAAGTCGCAGGCGGCTAAAGATGCCGATAGTCGCAACTTGTAGTCATTACCCTATACAAACAGTTTAACAGGGATGTATCGATTTTTTATTATTTAAATCGGGATGCGTTCCTGTTTTTTTATGACTAATTGAATTAGTTTTGATGTTTATAAGGTCAAGATAGTTAAGGGTATGTGGGGTGTTCGAATGAAGATTAACTAAACATTAACATTTAACTTGTCGTCTGTTCTTTTGTTTTGAGGGTTATTAGGGTATAAATTGATGTTTAAAATAACTAATTGAAAAAAATAGAAAATGAATCTAAAGAAATTGTCCGTTTTTTGTTGTGCCATTTTAATGAGCTGGTCGCTTTTAGCCTGTATGCAACCCAAGGGTGGATCAAAAATTAGTTCTAAAAAGAATACCAAACTAATTACGAATTGGTTTTCGATGCCTGACAGAGGGGAGAATTTTCCGAAAGCAATAGAAAAACTGGCTCCTTTAAGCAAGCAGGAAGTAAAAAATTCGGAATCACTCATATGGGAAGCCTATAAAACAGGAACCACCAATTTGAAAAAGGATACGATACTGCCGGAGCCAACGATCTATCCGGGCGATAGCCTTAAAACCCGCATCAAACCTCCAAAATACATGCTTGATTTGGGTGACAAAACCATGCCGTTTCATTTTATAGGCAAGGGAAATGTTAATACTCAGAAGTGTCCGCTTTTTATTGCCTTACACGGGGGAGGGCAGGATACCCGGGTTAAAGGCCAGCCACATGCCTCGCCAATGAATGACCGAGAATGGAATGCACAGGTTTTATTATTCAGTTGGCTTTACCCGACAGATGCCTTGTATTTTATACCGCGTATGGCTGACGACCACGATGGCAGATGGTATTACAATTATTGCCAAACAGCCTTTGACCAGGTCATTAGGCAGGCCATATTATACCACAATGTCGATCCAAACCGAATTTACCTTATCGGCATTTCAGAGGGCGCCTATACTGCCTACCGCCTGGGAGCTTTTATGGCCGATCGTTGGGCCGGTGCAAACTCAATGGCTGGTGGTGAACCAATTAACAATGCGCCGCCTTGTAATATGCGCAACCTGGCGTTCCGGGCCGATATTGGTGAGTTTGATACCATGTTTGGCCGACTTGATTTAAACAAGCATTATGCTGAGGCCTTGGATAAGTTGCAAAAAGAAGATCCACAGGGGTATACGCACCACATTAAAGTGCATAAAGGTAAAGGACATGGTATAGAATACCAATCAGGTCCGAGCTGGATTTATCAATACACCCGTAATCCAAATCCTGAAAAGATTAGCTGGAAAGTGATTAAGGTGCATGGAAACCACAAACCACAATTGTATTGGTTAGGACTACCCACTGAGCCACAATACTACCCACTTCAAATCAATGCGGAATTAGATAGAGAGACGAATAGCATTGATTTAGTGGTTGAAAAGGGGCAAAGCGATGACAAATTGCCACTCACAGTGTATTTAAATGATGACATGCTGGACCTGGACAAACCTGTTGCAATAACCATCAACAAAGGAACAGCCAAAGAATATACCGTAGAAAGGAAAGTCTCTACCATGATGAAAACTCTCAATGAAAGAGGCGATCCAAACTATATGTTCTCAGCAGAAATTACTATTGATATATAGAATTATTAATGGATAAAAATCCCTTCGTTTGAGTGAAATTAAAATGAGGGGATTTATAAGAATATGAAAATACATAATCAAGCATTGATAGTAATTAAAGATTACTCAACTAAAAAATTATACTGAGACGCTGAGGAACCGAGTTTTAAATCAATAAAATTCTCAGAGGCTTATCTCTAAGGCAACTTTTTCTCCCTTGAACTTCAGGGGAAATGACCGATTTATCGGGCAGAGTGGTTAATAAGAAAATTGGGTTTTCTGCGATAGCAGAAATAAAGTGGCGGAAATACCCCATAGGCTTGCCTCGGAGGTAGGTGACTTTAAAAGTTATATTTATTGAGGATTAACAGCTTTCAATTTACTCTTTGGGCTTGTTTAAGTTTGTATGAGTATAATCAATGTATCATATGGCATAATAGATTATTAAGGGAATGGAATATGCTAACTGTGATAATAAATTCTATCTAATATCAGATTCATAGAATAAAATATATCGTCATATATAAGATTAATATAGTCATTGATTAGTTTTTGATTTCATATAATGATTTCGGCTATTCATTGATATGTATATAATCCGCCTCGACTTGTTGTTATGGAATACGTATTGTCCGCAAGTACGGATGATGCTGACTCTATCCATCAATAAACTAAAAGCAGCATCCCTTAGTTGTTTTTGTAATTGGCTGCTCTTTTGTTGTGTGTTTTTCCGGGCTAATAAATCAGCCAGTTCATCAGATAGCTCATTGGCTTGTGTATTAAGGCGCACATCAAAATTGATGCCGGATAAGGTAGTAGCATATTCTTCGCCCATTTTGGCCAATGTTTTAAGGTCGATAATTAACTTCTCAATCGTGCGATTTTTACTAATTGCAGAGAGTTGTTTTTTTGGGGCGGGCAGATGATGTAAGGCATAATTAAAATGACGCAGTAATTCCTTCTTTAAGTCCTGCGCTTCCTGTTTTTTCTGTTTCCAAAGGATTTCAATCGACGATTGACCGGCGTTTTTCCAATTGGCTTCGCAATAACGAAGGGTTCCACTCAAAGTTTTTAAATCATCAACGTAATGCCAGTCTAATCCGGCTTTGATTAACATGGTTTTATCCTTTTTAGCCGCAGTAGCCAATGCTTCAGCTTCAGCACAAAAAATATGTATGGGTATGTTTACTTTTTTAAGTTTATCAATCGGAAACGCTTCCAATTGCTGTTTCCAGATGGAGAAAGATTCTTCGTAGCTCATAAAATACATCAGTTTGGTTAACCTATAAGTAAGGTAATAAACTTATTGCGTTTGTTAAACAAATGCCAATGGCATTTTTAAAACCTGTGGTTTATAACGAGAAGCTTAAAAGGATTAATATCAAACAGGCAATTGAGTAGTAAGCAATTTAGAATAATGCAAAGAATTTAAGTACAGGTGTAACCTGAATGATATAGTTAAGGGTTATGTATATGTAAAAGTGATTGATATGATTTGTACTTGCCACTACTTGACCTGACAAGCGTGACTTATCTGACAGCTTTTGAAAATGTCAGATTATTTTTCCTATCAATACACTCCAATCCTTTGTGGGGAGCAATATTGATAGAAAAAATGAATAAAAAAGAGATGCAAGATGGAGTTCTAACCTCGTCACGTTGTCTGTAAAATCAAGTCCTGCCTTTTACATATGATTACTAACCTTCGCTGGTGGAAAGGTATTAGAGATCTAGTTTAATTCCAATTCAGTTTCTCAAACTCTTCTTTCATCGCCCGGCGGTTTTTATATTTATTCAGCAATAAGTTTTTTAATGCTTTTGCAGCTGATAATCCGCCTTTTAGTTTGGCCATTTGTCTTAAGTATTCAACCAGTTGTACATATATATTACGACCCGTTTGACAAGCCTGTATCTCAATGGCTGATTTATAGTAATCTAATAATTCAGCAGGATATTTTGTCTTTAAATGGTTGGTATATCTGATTATAGTATGGATACTGTTTGAGGAACATACAATTGTAAAAAGTTCGTCAATCATTTGTTCCTCAATATAAATTTTTGCCAGATCATCTGTTGAAACTCCGCTGTAATAATCTTGCTTTTTGAGTTTCAGTTCGGCAATGAGCTTATCTCTGTTCTTTTGCCAATCTTCTTTAGCGCTCGTTCGTTTATAAAGTCTGAAATACTTGATGTCGGAAGTGTTCTCAATAAAGAGTTCCCTTGCCAGGATATTATATTTAGAGCTTTGATTATTTTGTTTGTAAAGCTCAAGTAATTGGTCTTTCCATTGATGAACAATGCCATCAGCATTATCTTCTTGAGCTATTTTTATACCTTCTAATATCAGTTTTTCTGCTTTCCCAAAATTGTTGATCGATAATGCCTGCTTCACTCGTGTTTGTCTAAATGTTTCAAAGTGCAGATATGAATCAATGATATGGTCGGCTTCAGCTTTGCGACCTTCAGACTGTAGCAGGTTGATTTTTTGTCCCAGATAGTTTTGTAAATAGTAATTTTTACTCCAGGTATCTTCCTTATCTGATTCATCTATTTTGGAATCAATGAATTTATATGCTTTATCCATTTGTTTTAATGAAACTGCCGTTTCAAAAAACAATGGTTCAAGTCTGTCATCAAGACCATAATTTCTATAATTCGAATTTTGGACCTGCTCATAAAGCCAGTTGAAAATTCGCTCTATTAAATCATTTGACACTTGTTTTCTTATAAGAATGTTCTCAATTCTCAGAAAAGCATCATCAATTGCGCCACTACACTCACCTGAAGAATCATCCATATACAGAATGGCTTTTGCCCCTTCCATTGCAATGGCAGCCGAAATGCAAAAAGCTTCATTCAGGTTACCTTTTGAGTAATAGTTATCTGCTTTTACCTGGAATTGGTTGACATCCTTTATCGCTTTATGACTGCTTCGGTAATCAATAAAACCCCGATAATCGTAATTGTCAAATATGCCGTTTATCTGGCTTTCATAATAGGGGATATTATCTGTATTCTGAATTGAAACAGGTTTAGAAAAAGCAAGCTTAACCTGATGCCTGAAATCCTGATTTTTAGAACAAAAGTCAAGCATTAAATTTCTTAAATCTTTAGGCTTGGCATTATGTATTAGTTCTTCCCAACTTTCATTATCAGTTTTAGACTCAGTCGATGAAATCACAATAGTTTTTTTCTCTATTATAGTTAATGCAACCGCAGCAACATGTTTGCAAATAGAGCCATCATATGGGCAGTCGCAAAAATAATCTGCTGATTCACTATCGGTATCGGGTTTAATTTCTACCTCATAATTACCATAGTTACCTTCAACTTCGGCATACCATGTGCCATCATTACCCTGATTGAGTTGTAAAACATGGCCATTATCACAGTAATCTTGGCCTCGTTGTAATATTTTAAAAGGAATTATATTGATTAACTCTTCTACCGTCATTTCTGATGTAATTTGTCAGATGCTACTTACTTCAGAATAAAGGTAAATTATTTAAAAAAGTTTGCAATGTATTTGAACCTATATAATTGGTAGTACCGTCATAAATTTTTAAAAGAGGAAATGTTTGTCATGGGTCTTATAGGTTTAAGATCACTTGTTCTTTTGTTGTTCGTATACCTACCCACTTAGAATTATTTGTAATTACGATATAGTTCTAACTACTGTTTAACAGAAACAAAATCGGAGGTCTCGCATAGCAGAAGCAACTGGCTTAAGAGCTTAAATGGTTAAAGTTTTGTTAAAACAATCCGGAGTATGTCACCGAAATTAAGGATTTGTGGGTAATAGGGGTAAGATGTAATCTAAAAATTTGAAGACAATGCAGAAAACAACAATTAAACAGCTAATCGCTTTATTGATACTTGGTTTGCTTTTCAGTACTTCTTTTGTGAGGACTTTAAAAGCCCAAAATATTGTGGAATCGGAATTAAATCCTTTGGCTATTAAAGGTGGCATTCTCAACGATGGAAGTATAAAAAAGTACATTGTAGAGAAGTGCTCGAAACTTTATGAGAATGGTCAGGCTGCAAGCATATCAGATTTATTTAAAAATATAGGTGGAGGCTTTGATCTGCCAAGGTTTAAGGCCTCAAAAAATGAATCGTTTGACTATGAGAAACAAAAAGAAGGCGTGTTGATCATGGCCAAACTTTACCTATGTGATAATTGTCCTAACTTTCATGCCAATACATCAAGTGGTTTTGTAATTAATAAAGATGGGTTATGTGTGAGCAATCATCATATATTTTCTCAAACTGAAGATGATAAAAATACTTATCTGGGCATGTTTGCCATAGATCAGCATGGGCATGTATATCCGGTGACACAAATACATGCTATTGATGATAAGATGGATTTAGCCATTTTTAAGATAGATTCAAAAAAGCCTTTAAAACCAATTAAACTATCAGCTTCTAATGCGCCGATAAGCCACGATGTTAACCTGATAAGTCATCCTTTTGGAGAGTATTATACCTACTCTTATGGTAAAGTAACCCGTTATTATATCTCCCCGGCCAAGAATAGTTTAAGGGGCAGTATTTCAGCCGATTTTGCCTTGGGTTCGAGTGGGGCACCTGTTATGGATAAAAACGGAAGAGTAGTTGGTGTGGTTTCTTCAACATTTGCATTATTTGCGGCCGAAAATGAGGCGCAAATGGTTGTTAAGCAAATAGTACCGGTTTCCGAAATATATCAATTGGTTAAAAACAATCAGGATTAGAGCAATTTCAATACATTATTTAGTTGCTGAACGCTGAGGCAGGTTTGATTTCATTTGGTTGGTTACCTGTTCTTAGCGTTCTTTTTATTGATCGTTTTTAAAAATTTACCTGTTCTTATTAATTTCTTTTAGATATTGCGTTACTATATAGTCTGTATAGTAATTAATAGTTTAATGGTCGTGGATGACTGGTTTAAGCCAAATAATGAAAATCAGATTGAGTTGGGAACCTGTTATGGCCAATAAAAATACCATTTTTATGATTTCAATTCGTTTTATTATAAAGAACAATGAAAATTGAGTTGTTTTTGTATGCTTCTGTTGGTTAGGTTATTGTGGTTTCTGTTGATTCCTGAATTGTGTAAATTCCTTGCGATTTCCGAAATCCGAAGTGCTTTAAAATGTAATTGGAGAGTTATTCGTTCTTTAATATGCTTCTTTGTTAAAATAGATTAGCGCAACAAAGCATTTGTGACTGATTGATGATAGAAATTATTGTACAAACAGTTGCATTTGATTTAAAAGAATTAGCAAATGAAACGAATAAGATTAGTATCTGTATTGATAGTGGCTTTTGTTGGATTGGGCAGTTTTGTCTGTCTGGCACAAGATAAAGCTGTAAAGCAGTTTAAATTGGATAATGGTTTAACCATTATTTTGAACGAAGACCACAGTAAAACTGAAGTGTTTGGTATGGTTGTGGTCAAGGCAGGAGCAAAGAATGATCCCAAAGATGCAACAGGTATGGCACATTACCAGGAGCATATGCTTTTTAAGGGTACCACCGAATTGGGAACCAGCAACTGGGAAAAAGAAAAACCGCACATTGATCGGATTATCGAGTTATACGATGAATTGGCACAAACAAAAGACGATAGCTTAAGGTTAAAAATCCAGAAAGAAATTAATAAAGAGTCAATTGAAGCCGGCAAATACACTATCCTCAACGAAACCAGCAACCTGATTGATCAAATGGGAGGCACCAATTTAAATGCCGGAACAGGTGTTGATCAAACGGTTTATTACAATTCGTTTCCGCCTAACCAGATTGAAAGGTGGATTGAACTGTATAGTCATCGCTTTATAAATCCTGTTTTCAGAGCTTTTCAGGCTGAATTAGAAACCGTTTACGAAGAAAAAAATATGTATGAGGATAGTTTTATAACAAAGCTTTTAGAGGCATTTAATAAGAACCTGTATAAGAACCATCCTTACGGACAACAAACAATAATTGGCACCACCGAACATCTGAAAAATCCGTCTTTGTCAAAAATGTATGCTTTTTTTAATACATACTATGTGGCTAACAATATGGCCGTTGTATTAATTGGTGATTTTGATTCGGAAACCGTCATTCCTATGTTGGAAGAGAAATTTGGACAATGGAAAAACAATGAGTTGCCTGTTGCAGAAAAGTATGAGGAAGTGGCGTTTAATGGTCGTGAAGAGTTTGTTGGAAAATTTAGCCCCATAAAATTGGCTATATTGGGTTTTAGAACGGTTCCGTCCGGTCATCCCGACGAACTGGCATTAAGTGTTTTTAATAATTTGATTTATAACGAAAAGGGAACCGGTAAACTCAATAAGCTGGTTCAGAATGGTGAGGTAATGGAAATTGAGGCCATCTCTATGCACAATATCGATTATGGCGCTGATATGTTTTTAGTTATTCCAAAGCTTATTGGCCAGAAGTTAAAAACAGCTGAGGACCTTGTATTAAATGAGGTTCGAAAGGTTCAGGCAGGAGATTTTGATGACAAAGAACTGGATCAAGCCAAAATGGAAATGTATGTGAATTTTACGCTTAGTTTGGAAGATTTTGAAGAGCGAGGAAACATTCTGAGTGAATATTTTGTGCAGGGCAAAAATGCAGATGAAATGCTTAATATGCCTGAAAAAATAAAGGGTGTTACAAAAGAAGATGTCCTTAAGGTTGCCAACAAATATTATGGCGATAATTATCTGGCATTCTACTCAAAGATGGGGGCACCAAAAAAGGAGAAATTAAACAAGCCCAATTA
The DNA here is from genome assembly GCA_025210475.1 of Carboxylicivirga sp. Classification (GTDB taxonomy): domain Bacteria; phylum Bacteroidota; class Bacteroidia; order Bacteroidales; family Marinilabiliaceae; genus Carboxylicivirga. The sequence continues at coordinate 40,660 of JAOARW010000099.1, forward strand.
CGATCCGGTTACCACCGATAAAAAGGGTAAATCTGTATTCGCAAAGAAGTTTGAAAACATCCCTGAGAAGAAAGGACAGATTAAGTTTGTTGATTTTGAGAATGACCTTAATCAGGCAGAGCTAAAGCAAGGGGTTAATTTGTATGTGGTGAATAATCCTAAAAATGACATTTATACGGCTGATATTGTATTCCAGGTTGGTAATTTACAATTTAAGGAAGCCAAATATGTTGCCGATTTACTTAATGTGGCCGGAACAAAAGATTTGAGTCGGGATGATTTACAGGCAAGTTTTGCCGAAATAGGCTCTTCTTATTATTGCCAGGCCGATGGAGAGAATGTACAAATTAGCCTTAGCGGAATTGAGAAAAACATGCCTGAAGCCTTTTCTTTAATCGGGCGACTAATTAATGCACCGGTATTAAGGGAGAAGGATATGGCTGTTGTGGCCGATAATGCTATTTCAGGTAGAAAATATGAGCGCGAAGAACCAGCTGATGTCGCACAGGCTTTACTGGGAACTATCGTATATGGTGAAAAATCATCAAGCCGTTATCGATTGTCAAAAAAGCAAATCAAGAAGTTTAATGTTGAATCATTTAATCGTATTTGGTCGGATATTACCAGTTTTGAGAGCGAAATTCATTACGTAGGTAAGGAGGGGATTCAAGCCGTTTCGGATGTGATAACAAAGAATATTAAATTTTCGGAGCAGCCAAAGCAGATGGATGAAAAGCTAATGCCTTCAATGAAAGAATATCATGAAAATGTAATTTACGTTGTCAACCGTAAGAAAGCACTGCAATCCAATATTTATTTCTTTAGTAACGGAAGCACCTTCTCTAAAGAGGATGTGCCGGTCCAGCAGGCATTTAATAGCTATTATGGAGGTGGATTTTCAGGATTGGTTTTGCAGGAAATTCGTGAGTATCGCTCATTGGCTTATTCTGCCTGGTCTGCCTTTATCAACCCTGAAAAGGAAGGTAAGAAATCCTATTTCGTAGGTAGCATCGGCACACAGGCTGATAAAACGCTGGATGCGATTTCGGTATTTTTTGAATTAAAGAATGATATGCCCCAGATGCCTGAGCGAATGACTTATATTAAACCCTATTTGGAACAGCAGGCTATCACTTCCTATCCGGGATTTAGAGATGTGTCGCACAGTATACAGGAATGGAAGGATTTGGGCTATGAAAAAGATCCGGCTATTTGGATCAATCAACAAGTAAAAGACATACAATTCGGAGATATCTATAAGTATTATCAATCAAACCTTCAGAAAAAACCAATGGTGACGATGATTGTAGGTGATAAATCAAAAATTGATTTGAAAGAATTATCAAAATTCGGCAAAGTCAAATTTATAAAAGAAAAGAGCTTATATACCAAATAAAGACTGATATTTGCCAATGCAGCACCAACACTTTTGTTTGTAGTTGGTGCTGTTTTGGTATCTGACGACATCTATTTCCTCAGAACTTAACATTATTGAGAAGAACCAACTCTGGATAATGAAGTATAAGCTTTAGCACACATTACTTAAAATACTCCGTTTGACAGATTATTTTCATCAAGTATAAAGATACTTATTAACCTTTTCGGTTAGAATGAAGGAGTTAATAGGTTTGGTAATATAGTCATCAAACACTTTGCTGTAGTGTTTGATTTCTTTCTCCAGTGCATATGCCGATTGGGCAACAATAGGCATATCTGCCTGCAAATTTTTAATGATTTTTGCTGCCTGGTAACCATTCATTTCCGGCATTTTTATATCCATTAATATGAGCTTGATATTGGGGTTGGTTTTGAACATATCGATGGTTTCCTTTCCATCTTTAGCATGAATTAAGCGAATACCTATGCTATGCAAAACGCTTTCAATTAAAAGGAAGTTATATTCTTCATCTTCGGCAACCAAAACCAAGGCATCTTTATTTTTTAGTTCATCATCAAGAGCTTTGTCAATTGCGATTTTTGGCGCAGTACTTTCCGAAATCTCTGTTATCGTTTCATCTGATGTTACCGGTTTGTATGGAATTGTGAAATAAAACTCAGTTCCTTTTCCTTCTTCGGATTCCAACCACATTTTACCTTTCAAAATTTCTATAAATCCTTTACAAATATTGAGACCAAGACCCGTTCCACCGAATTTACTCCGAATGGATTCATTGGCTTGGGTAAATCGCTCGAAGATTAATTTTTGATCAGCATCTTCAATGCCAATGCCAGTATCTTTTACAAAAAACTCAAGAAATGTGTGATCATCTTCAGTTTTACGTGTATATCCAAAGCGCACGCTTCCTTCGGAAGTAAATTTTAGCGCATTACCTAATAGATTACTTAATATCTGGGTGAGTTTTGTTTTATCGGAATAGATAAGGGCTTCTTTATCGATTAGTGTTTTTTCTATTTCCAGATTAACATTTTTAAGTTTCTTATTATTGTTGAAAACAGTCCAAAGCTCATCGAGAACAGAATTCAATTCAATTTTCTCAAGATTAAGGGTTTCCTGTTTGGTTTCAATTGCAGAAATAGTAAGAATATCATTTACAATTGATAATAGTTGGTGAGAATTGGTTTGAATAATATTCAGATATAACTCTTTCTTTTCTAAAGAAAGTGAGGTGTTATTCAATAAATCAGAAAAACCGACAATGGCATTCATCGGCGTTCTGATTTCGTGCGACATATTTTGCAGAAACACTGATTTTAAACGGTCGCTTTCTTCTGCTTTTTCTTTAGCTTTGATTAATTCATCCTGATTCGCTTTTAATGCAATTAACGCCTTGTCGCGCTCTTGTTCGTTCAATTGAATAGCATCAAGCATTTGGTTGAATGTTTTATTTAATTGGGCAATTTCATTTTTACCTTCCACTGATAAGCGCAAGCTGTAATCTTTTTCATCTGTGACTTTGCCCATCATTTTATTTAGGTTGTTAATTGGTCGCACAATTGGTTTTTGTCCAAAATGAGCCAATACGAATGCCATAATCCCCATAATGAAGGATAGCAAACACGCAATTAGAAGATAGCGCTTCTGAAAATGCAGAATGTTGTTTTCTGCCCTGATATAAATTCCACCATAGTACTGGTTCAGATAATTTATAGGTTTATAAATTTCAATGTATTTGTTATCGATGATAACCTCTTTCTCTTTTAACTCTGTCGATATGTTGTTGACCTTTTCCTTACCAAAATCAATAGAGGTAAATAAACTATTATCAGGTAAAAAAACCTGGCAATTCAATACTTTTGATTTTGATTGTAGTTTTTCAAGCACCTCTTTTCCTTTAGCGGGCGATTCAAATTCCATTGGCATTACCAGATAGTTGGAAATTAGCTGAACATCTTCAACCAAGGTTTCCACTACATTGGTTCTGTAATAATTAACATTAAATAAGTAGCCAATATACAAACCGATCGATGTTGTAATAACACTAATGATTAGCGTAATTACAATAATCTTGGTTCGCATCTTTATATTTTGAAATAATTGTTTCATATTAATCAATTATTTGATGTACTTATTGAACTTTCTTCACTCAAAACTATTGCTTCCTAATACCTAACTACTTCGCCATAACTCATTAAATATATATCTGTATCTAATCCGGATTTTTTTATTCTTCGTGGATTTACCTTAAACCCAATGGTTTGATCATCAGCGATAAAAAATATAAAATGGCCACCAAATTCGGTGCATCTTTTAGTTTCGCCTACCACCAAAATATTTTTTTGACTTGTTAGTTCGATAATTGTCTTCAGGTGCTTATCTTCTGATGAGGAGATAAACAATAGATGAGTTTCTGCTAATTCATTTAAAGTATTGGCATAGTTAATGGTTATCTTTTTATTGTGAATGGAGTAATTGTTAGCTAAATTCTCCAGTTCCCCTTTAAAGGGATTTTTACCCAAAACAGTAATCCGAAAAGTATCTATTTTGTCATTGTTTTCCCATTGGGTGAAACGTGCAAATTTTTCTAGATAGGCCGCTTTAATTGCATATTCGTTCTCCTGTCCCCATAGAGGATTAAACAGAAACATGAAAAAAAGCAGTGTTAAAATCCTCATTTCGTTAATTTAATTTGTAAAGTCAGATAAACAGTTCTACCTGGTTGTTCATGAACTGTTGAATACAACCCTTTTCCATCAGCAGAACGAATGCCCGGATCCAGGTATTTTTTGTTGAAAACATTATCTACTCTTATGTTGAAGCTTAGTAAATTCTTATAAAGCCGATTTGATGTAAGTGATAAATTGGTTACAAAATACGATGGAAGTTCTCCAAGAGGATTTGAACTGATGAGCTCTCGTTTTCCAACCCAGTTTTCAATAATATCAATCGAAAACATCTGTTTTATATGAAAATGAATACCAGCATTGGCTTTGAACGAAGCTATGTTTGGAATCGAGTAGGTTTGGCCTAAATCTGTTTGTTCTGCATGCTGGTAACTGAAATTGGCAAAACCATTTGCATTCTTGGAGAAATCCATTTTTGCCCATATTTCTGCTCCATAAATATAGGCACTTCCTTTATTTTGATTTTGTGTAAGACCATTTCCAATGGGCACTGATGCAACGATTAAATCGCTTAATCGATTGTAAAATGTATTGGCTTGAATAAATACATCTTCGAATTGATAGCTGGCATTAAACTCATAGGTGCTGATTTGTTCGGGTTTTAAGTCTTCATTATTAATACGAACACCGGCAAAACCACTGTACATTTCAAAGTTGGTAGGCGCCCGATAGGCTCTGCCATACAATGCTTTTAAAACCAGATTATTGTTGGGTTTGTTAACAATGCCAAGTCGTGGATTAACAGTTTCGCCATAAACATTATTATAATCGAAGCGAACACCAAGCGTAAATGATGTGTTTTTCAACCAGTCAGTTGTTGCAACGTATTCTGAGTAGAAGGCGAAGTTATGTTGTATTGTATGCTCCCGGGATATAAACTTCGAACTTAGCTGATTAACCATTAAATTGTCAATTGTTGCTAAAATTGTATCGTTGGTGGTTCCCCGATATCCCTTTTCCAAATCAGTATAAGTGTATTGCATGCCTGAAATCAGACTGTTTTTTTCGTTAAAACGAATATCTGCCTGTATTTCGCTGGCAAATTGATGGGATGCATGTGCCAATCTGTTTTTGCGCACATAAGGTAAATCAGCTGAATATTGCCGATACGAATAGGTGTCTTCATCCAAACCTGTTTCCCGATAGTGCGATTTAAAAAGAAGGTTTAGTTTCTCATTAACGCTCCAGTCTTCTTCAACAAAAAAAGTTTCGGTATAAGTATGCCATAAACTTGGTTTTTGATTGTTAAACTGGTAGGTAATCCAACCCATGTTTCCTTCGTTCAGATTGCCCGGATCTGGTAATCCTAATAACTTAGTTGCACTCATTCCAAAAGTTCCGTCTCCACCCGGCAAGTGATAGATATTGGCTCCAATTGTACTTTTTAGCTTTTTACCATGAAAACTAATTCTTCCATTTAGCGAGTAGGCATCTTCAACATATGCATCGGAATAGGAGGGGTGTCGATTAGTAAATTTAAGTCCATCAGTATTATAAAGCGTTCCGCTAAGTAAAATACTTACATCATCTTTTTTGGCATTCAATGCAAAGTTATCATACTTTGTATTAAAGGTTCCAAAGCCTTTTTGATAGGTAAAAGCTTGTTCTTTTGCCGGATCCTTTGAAATTAAGTTGATGATTCCGCTAAAAGCATTGGCTCCGTAAACGGCCGAAGCAGGACCCCAGATAATTTCAATACGTTCGATGTTATGCAGGCTATAGATCGGACCACCCAATTCCCAACTTCCGATTAATTGGTTTTCAACAATGCCATCAATCATTAAAAGGATGCGTTTATTCTCATCGCCATAGCTGCCGCGCATGGTTCTTATAGTTGGGAAAACACCATGAACCCTTGTCAAATCAAATCCGGGGACATCACGCAATGCGTCATCCAATTCTCTGTATCCTCGCGTTTGAATTTGATCTTTGGTAATAACCATTATTGTGGCGGGGGCAGTAGCGGCAGATACAATTTTCTTTGAACCGGTTACAACCTTTACCTGTGTTAAGGCTTCCAGCGATAAACCAAAATAGTTTTGTTGTATTCTATCGAGCTTTACGTCAATAATGCTATCGTGAACTTTAACAAATTTTAGCTCGAATCCTTCTTTTTGGATTAATAATTCAGTTCCGTCTTCGATGTTTCTAATCGAAAATAGTCCATCGCTATTGGTGTTGGTCAATAATTGATTTTCCTTTGATAATATATCGGCATTCTCAATTGGAATTCCATTTGTCGTACTTACTTTTCCTGTAATATCAATTTGTCCCACCACGGCGCAAAGTGAAAAAAATAATAAGATCAGAAGTGATATACATTTTTTCATAGGCCACTTAAAAATGGTTGATGTGTAGTATTCTATGAGAATACTATCAGTTTCAATATACTGATTTTTGATAAGAAAAAAAATTAAATATCAAGAGTACAGAGAGGTAATAACCAATGCATGTAAAAAAGGTTGATAGGTTGTTTTGTTTATCACATTGGTGTTATTTAGATGGAATAACATCAATGTGATAAACTTCGATTGTTACTAGTATTAAAGGATGGAAGAAGTCACAATAGAAGCTTGAGATAGTACAAATTATAGAAAAATCAAGGGGTGATATGAAACCGTTTTACATAGCTTATTAGCCGGGTGTTTTACCAAATTGAAAAGTGTTAGGGATTACTTGCCGATACAGAAATACTAATGTGCAGTAGGATAGTGTGATATGAAAAAAAAAAGGGTACAGGTGGGGTATAAATGCTTTTTATCTGTAAGTTATTGTAATTCAATTTGTAAAGTGGGTGAGGTGTGGGGTTGACTCTATGAGTATCACCTAATGTAAAAGCTAATATCTATAATTTAGGCCCACGTAATCATTAAAATTATAAGTTTAGCCTGGTTCCATTGATGTATTGTGATTGCGTTACTTGTCTTAACTCTATGTATTAAATGACTTACCTGTCACGGCAAGGTTATAAGTGATGAAACCTGAAATTATCATTATTAACTGTTAACTGAAATTAAAATGGCCAATAATGTATAGTTGAATTGGTTTGATTGCGATTGGTACTATTGCTCGAATTGCAAAGTGCTGTTTGATGAGAAAAGAAAAGTAGTTGATATTACTTCCGCTCCTGATGAAATTGTAGAAGTCATCCATAGAATTGATAAACAACAAAGAAAGATAGACTTTACGCTAAGAAACGCAAGAAGGTTTGGAACGCATTTGATTGGAAATATGCTTCAACTAACGCCCTTTGCAAAAAACACTCGCTAAGGTGCGGCTGCAAAAGGTGTGCAATGGAAAGTTACAATATATGGTTTAGAAATAAACGCAACCGCATTGATGCCAGAGAAGCACTTTCTAATGTGAATGATTTGCGGATTTATGAGGTGAATAGTACTGTGAAGAAAGTATAGTTTAAACAAACCACCATTTAGTGAGACGATTTTCACCTACTGTATCCTACACTATTATTGACAGTTTCATAAATTGGTTTTGTAAAGGTGTTTCTCGCTTTGTGATTTTAAAAGAACCATATTATGTATAGTGGCTAACTCATTTTCTTTCCCTATCAAAACTTTCGATGCTTTAAACAACAATTTAAAATAATTTATCAATACAGTACTTGTTGTCACCAAACCCATATTAAAAGAGACTGTATGAATAAAAATGCCACTCTACCAACTGATGATAAAGTGACTATTTTAAAATTGAAAAAAACGATTATTATTTCAGTGTCCTACTGTAAAACTCAGATAATTTTTTCACTGCCTGATTTACGTATTCTTCCTGGTCATAAAGGTCGAAATGTTGAGCATCTTTTATCTTGAACAATTCTTTGTCTCCTGTAGCTCTATCAACAGCGACTTCGCTGAAATATGCAGACAAAGCTTCTGAGCCAACAATTGCTAAGAATGGTGTTCCTCTCATTAAATCCATGTGCTCACTTGGATTAAAAAAGTATCTTGTATCTAATGACATGGCTGCACGTAAAGGAGTATAGTTCTTTGCTGCACCACCTCGTTCTGGATTACGATAATAATCAGCAGCTCTATCCCAAAATTCACCCATTCCAGAACCTTTTGCAGGAATACCATCAACAAGAATTACTTCTCCAGTTTCGTAGTATTTTTGGCGGGCATCGCTACCCATTTTTATCTGCTGTTGAAATTGTTCAATTTTATCACCCGTTAACACATCTGCATATTGAGTTGCACCACCTAATCCGTAATCTATGAAATCAACAAATCCGCTTACTGTAGCAACTGACTTAATACGAGCATCAAAACAAGCAGTTTGAATGCTGTATCCTGCTCCTGAACACAGCCCTAGTTCTGCAATTTTTGTTTTATCAACTCCTGAAACTGTGCTAACAAATGAAACAGCGTTTTTAATGTCTTCCACTTTCATTGGTGCATTTTCCATGCCTCTTGGCATTCCACCGCTTTCACCGTAAGTCCTGTGATCAAACGCTAAAGTAACAAAACCTTCTTTTGCTAATTTTGCTGCATAGATACCAGCAGTTTGTTCTTTTACTCCACTTGCAGGTGTAATAACCACAATGGCACTAAAGTTACCGTCTTCATTGTAATTTGGTGGAACAAATAGGTTTCCTGAAATACGAGTTCCTTCACTAAGGAAGCTAACTTTGTTAATCCCCGCAACATATTGTGTTGTGTATGTTGCATCATTTTGTTTGTTTGCTTTTTGAGCATTTGCATTGATTGTGAAAATCATCACAAGAAACAATGCACTGATTTTAATTTTATTCATCTATGTAAATGTTTAATTATAATACTAATTTCGATTTTTCAATAGCGCCTTTTGCTACTTTTATATCTTGTTCGACTGTCCCACCACTAACACCAATAGCTCCAATAATTACACCTTCCTTATTTTTTAGAAGTTCACCTCCGCCAAAAATTAAAAAACCCTGATTACTAACTTCGATACCATAAAGATTCTGACCTGGTTGAGATAGTTTACCTAATTCAGCTGTAGACATGTTGCTAAATCGTGATGTTTTTGCCTTTTTTATCGCAATGTCAATGCTTCCGAGAGGAGCTTCGTCCATTCTGACAAAATTCTTCAAATTACCTCCTGCATCAACTAATGCAATGCACATGAAACATCCTTCATTTATTGCTACATTAACTGCATTTTTGCATATTTGTGTTGCTTGTTCAAAAGCTAAGTCTTGCTTTAACTGGTACTTCATATTTATATGTTGATTGACATATTGAGCCTCTGCTTTTATAGCTGATTAAGAAAATACACCCATAAGAGCAATTGCACTAAAAAAAATGACTATTTTGATAAAGATTTAATCATTAGCATGATTAAGCATCTTGCATAGTATCTGTAATAACAATCTCACGTAAAGAAACTGATTGAGGTAGTTCGTAGGCATACTTTATGGTTTGGGCAACATCTTCTGCCGTAATATTAACTGCACCTACTGATTCTTTCCACTCATTGTAACCATCGATAATACTTTGGTTTGTAGTGTGTCCTAAAAGTTCTGTTTTAACAGCTCCGGGCATTATCGATAACACACGGACATTAAAAGGAGACATTTCTCCACGAGCAACTCTGGTTAATCCTGTTACTCCGAATTTACTTGCACAATATGCGGCATGGTTGCCAAATGGCTGAACTCCTGCAATTGAAGAAACATTAATGATGGTTCCACTTTTTCTTTCTTTCATATCGTTCATTACGATTTGCATTCCATTCATTACACCCATTACATTAACATCTAACATGGTCTTCCATTCTTTTACATCCTGAGTTGCAATATCGCCTAAAAGCATTACACCAGCATTATTGACAATCAAGTCTGTTTTACCATATTTCGCTTCAGCTTCACGAACGGCAGCTTCAAAATCTTTTTTATTGGTAACATCAACTTTTCTACACATTGTGTTGGGAAGTTTTAAGGTTTCCATTTTTTCAATTCTGCGAGCCAATAAGAGTAATGGATAGCCATCGTTAGCGAATTGTTTTGCCATTTCTAAACCGAAACCTGAACTTGCCCCGGTAATTACAATTAATTGATTATTAGTTTTCATGATAATAAGTTTTTAAAAATAACACAGCCATTAACCTCTATTGGTAAGGGCATTGCAAAAATATGTTGTATGTTCATATCGTCAAAATACTAATTTTGAATGACTATTATAAGAAATAATTATGGATGAAAGATTGCTAAGGTTTTTGTAGTGGTTTACGAAGAACAAAACCTGTCGAGAGCTGCTGAAAAATGTTTTGTTTCACAACCAAACATATCAAATGGGTTAAAACAGTTAGAAGAAACGATTGGAAAGGGACTGTTTATGAGACATAAACGAGGTGTGGAAATAAAGGAGGATGCACATTATTTATACCCTATTGCAAAAAGGTTTTGGGGGGAATTAAATGCAATTCCCGAAATGTTTAAAGAAGGGAACTTTAAACGTAAAATAATTATTGGAATAGCTGATAGTCTTCCGCAGGAATTTAAAAATGATTTTTTCAAGGAAGCGTCAAAAGTTTTAGGTGATATTGAATGGGATGTTAGACCAATCGGGCGTGATTGTGAAATAAACCTATTAATTAGAGAGTGGAAATTTGAAGAGCATTTGTTTCTGCCACTTGTAAAAGAGAATTATGTACTTTGCATTCCTGAGAATAATCCATTGACAGAAAAGGATACCATTGAAATAATGGATTTAAGTGGAGAACCTTTTATCCATTGCCCTCCTTGTGAAGCACATCAACAAAGCCTTACGATTTTAAATAACTCGGGAGAGAAATGGAACACTATTGCAAATTGTCAAAGCAAAAATGAGGTACTAACATTGTTAATGTCTGGACTTGGAATTACATTTTTACCAGAATATTTTGTCAGTGGTTGGACTGGATTTAAGATAAAAAATTATAATGGACCAAAAAATTTTAGGGAAATCGGTTTGTCTTATGCACGAAAAAGCTTGAAAAATAAAAAGGTTGCAAAATTGATAGATTATTTTTCAAATGAAGAAGTTGAATTTTTTAAAAAAGTAGAATATACAGAAAAACGACCAAGGTAACTGCGGCCTTGGCTGAACTGAAAGGGATTGCAAAAACAACTCCCAATCAAGCAATGTCTATTATATAGCCTTCCCTGCATAATTGCAGCTAGAGTTTGAGTTCAAATGAAAGACATTAAATGAAATTCTAAAGTAGTAGATGTTTGTTTTGTAATATTAACTTTTTATTACATTTGCCTCAATGAGACCAGAGGATAAAATACTAAAACTACTGAAACAGGGTAATAAGTTGGGTCTAGAGTTACTGTTTAAGCAATTCTATAAACCTCTGGTTGTTTATGCTTCAAAATTTGTAGAATCAGAAGAAGAGGCAGAGGATCTTGTTCAAGAAGTATTTATAAGTTTTTGGGAAAGCGATAAACTGGCGACGGTTCAAAACTACATCAGGGGATATTTATACAATAGCGTTAAAAATAAGTGTTTAAATTATCGAAAGAAAATTGATAAAATAAAGATTAAAGGTATTGATAATTACAGTGAATCTTTATTTGAAAACTTCCCTGATGAAGATGGTTTTCAGGAAAAAATTGCAAAAATAAATGCAGAGATCGATAAGCTGCCAGAGCGCAGTAAGGAGATTTTTGTGGGTGTTTATATCCATCGATTAAAATATGATGAAATTGCCGAAGAACTTGATATATCTAAGAATACCGTTAAAACAACTTTATCGCGAACAATGAAATCGTTGCGAGAAAAACTGTCCAAAGAATCTTTTGCATTATTACTACTTTTGATTAGCTGATTATTTTTCCTAATTTTCTTGTCACCCTTTTTTACATTTTTGTTTTCGTAGAGGTAAAAGTTAAGAAGCGTGAAAAGATTACCAGAGCATATTATTAAGTCATTAATTGATTTTGAATCTGGATTACTGGATTCTGACGAAGTCAATAATTTAGCCCAATGGCTGGATGCTAATGAGCAGGCGATTAAAGAAGCCAACGAATATGTACGACTCTCAAATCATTTAAGATCAATAAGTACTTATCAACGAATAGATAGTGAAAAGTCGTGGTTAAATGTTGCTCAAAAGACATCTGATAAACCTGGGTGGAGAAAACAAATTCGGTTAAACTTCTACAAACAAATAGCGGCAATCGTTTTACCACTTATCACCTTGGGAACCATCACATGGTATTTGTTAACAATGATGGATGGTTCAGAACATCAAATTGCAGAGCAGGTAAGGCTTCAGACGGGCGGTTCAAAAGCCATATTAGAGTTGCCTAATGGTCAAACAGTAAACTTGGGAGGAGACAAAACAGAACAAATATTAGTGGATAATATAAAAATTGCCTCCGACTCTGTTAACTTATTAAGCTATTCGAAACAATTAGAAATTACGTCACAATTTAATACTCTGATTGTTCCCAAAGGAGGGGAGTATCAATTGAAATTGGCAGATGGCACACATATATGGCTAAACTCGGAAACAAAACTTATTTATCCGACAAATTTTGATGGAGATACACGCGAGATACAATTGATACATGGCGAGATTTACCTTGAAGTAGCCGAAAACAAGCAGAAGCCATTTATTGTCAAAGGGGATGACTATAATGTTAAGGTGTTGGGTACAGGCTTTAATATTCGCAACTATAAAGATGAAGATGCCATAAAAACCACACTGGTTCATGGCTCCGTAAGAGTTAGCAGTGAAGGGCAAAATTACGATGTTATTCTAAAACCTAACCAGCAACTGGTAAATTACGACGGTGATGTTGATGTTGACTTTGTAGATGTTCAACAAGTGACCGGGTGGATTAAAGGGACTTTGTTTTATAGCAATGTAACCTTAGATGATATCATGCGCGATCTGGCACGATGGTATCAGTTTGAGTATGAGTTTGCAGATGCAGATCTTGCTGAATTAAGATTTGGTGGAGGGATATCGCGTTATGATAATATTGAGAAGATATTGGATATCATAGCTACGACGAAAAAAATCGATATTGCTATCCACAACGAAAAAATACTATTTAAACGAAAATAAAAAGCAGCGGGTGCTGGAGACACTCACTGCTTGACTTTAATTCAATTTGGTAACTAAATTAAAAATGTAAATGTATGAAAAAAAAATTGATCTATGATTCCCATAGAAAGGGGAGTCGTATCAAAATGCTACGAGTCATGAAACTATGTACTTTGTTCTTAGTGTTGAGTTTAACTACTATTTCTGCAAAAACATTTTCGCAGAATGAGAAATACTCTCTTAAACTGAAAAATGCATCGGTACAGCAAGTCTTAGCTGAAATACAAAGATGCACCAATCAGGCTGTGTTCTTTAGTCAGGATGATATCAATAATGAGGTCGTTCTTAATATTAATATAGAAGATGCCACATTAGAGGAAGTGCTAAATGAAAGCTTGAAGGGAACAGGACTGAACTATAAGCTTAAGCATGGAACGATTGTTCTTTTTAAAGAAAAAGATGTTTCCACTCAGCAAGAATCGGTTAGGAATATTAAAGGTGCTGTAAAAGACGAAAGCGGAGAACCAATTCCAGGAGCTAATATTATTGTTAAGAATGCAGGCATTGGAACAGTCAGTGATATTAATGGATATTACCAGTTAACTGTCCCTCAGTCTGATGATGCCCGGTTTCAAATCATTGAGGTTAGTTTTATTGGAATGGTGACACAAAGCATCACCATAACCAACCAAACTGAAATCAATATCACTTTGGTTGAGGAAACACATGATTTAGCCGATGTGGTTGTGACAGGCTATTTTCAAAGAAGTAAAAATAGCTTTACTGGTGCTGTTAATCAAATATCTAGCGAGGAATTAATGAGAGTTGCACCTAACAATGTGTTAGAAGTATTAAGTGCAATGGATCCTGCTTTTCAGATGATTGAGAACAATGAGATGGGAAGTGACCCTAACAATATGCCTGATTTTCAGTTGCGAGGTGCTACCAATATGAATGTTGAAGCAAACTTTACTGGTAATCCTAACCAACCTTTGTTTGTTCTTGATGGATTTCCTGTTGATATGCAGCGAATTTTTGATATGAACCCGGAGCTGATTTCATCTATTACAATTTTAAAAGATGCAACTGCAACTGCAATTTATGGTTCCAATGCAGCTAATGGAGTTGTTGTTGTTGAGTCAAAAAGGCCTAAAGCTGGAAAAACAAATGTATCTTATACCTTGAATACGACCTTTTCATTTGCTGATCTTTCTGTGTATGATTTGCTCAATGCAGAAGAGAAGTTGGAGTTGGAACAACAAACCATTCACAGGTACGATGGACAAATTCCAAGTGATTATTCAGACTTGCAAAATATATTTAACGAGAAAGTCGCATTAGCAGCGCAAGGTGTTGATACAGATTGGTTAGAAGTACCTGTTAAAGATGTTGCTCTTAATACCTCACATTCGTTAAATATTAATGGGGGTTCAGGTGCATTTACCTATGGGATGAATTTGTTTCATAATGCAGATAAAGGTGTTATGAAAGGCTCGGGACGTGATCGTAATTCTATTGATTTATCGCTTGGATATAGAAAAGACAAATTAAATTTCCGTGTTAATGCCAACTTTTCAAAGGTAAATGCGACGAATTCACCTTATGGTAGTTATTCAAAATATGCCGATATGAATCCTTATATGCCAACGCATATCAATGGTGAAATATACGATGTATACACTACGGAACATTCAGAAACATTTAGGATTGTAAACCCTCTTTACGATGCGGGCTTAAATACAGTTGATAATAGCATTTCACAGAATACGACGATCAATTTTAACCTGGATTACAACTTGACAGATGACTTACGTATTGTTTCTTCAGGTACTTACAGAAGTTCTATTACCGAATACAACAAGTTTTTACCGGCATCACATTCGTCTTTCAGCCGGGCCTTAGTCGAGGAGTCTGACCTGAATAAAGATGGTTCATACGACTATACGATCTCAAAGCAAGAATCCTTTATTGGACGATTGATGTTAAACTATTATAAAACTATTGGGGATAATGTTATAAGCTTCAATGCCGGGGCCGACATTAATGATTCGCATACGAATACGATGGGATTTCAGGCACGAGGGTTTCCACATGAGGAATTGGATCATATTGGTTTTGCTTTCCAGTATGCTCAGGCTTCTTCACCAAGTGGTGAATATTTGATTCAAAGAGCTATTGGATTGGTTGGTTCAACCAACTATTCCTATAAAAACAAATACCTCTTTGATGCATCTGTTAAATATGATGGATCAAGTGATTATGGAGCCAACAAAAGATGGGCACCATTTTGGGCTTTGGGAGCAGGTTGGAATATTCACAACGAAAACTTCTTAAAAGATAGCAATAGCATTAGCCGACTTAAATTAAGAGGGTCATTTGGTTACACAGGTTCACAAAATTTCAGTGCCTATCAGGCTATATCAACCTACGAATATATTGCTGATTATGCATACGAAGGTAAGATGTATGGTGCATCCTTAAAGAGTTTGGCTAATGATGATTTGCAATGGCAGCAAACCTTAAAGAAGAATATAGGTGTTGATTTAGGCGTAATTCAGGATCGTATTAATCTTTCTTTCGACGTGTACAATGAAACAACAGAAAGCACCATCATTGATTTACCAATTGCTCCTTCAACTGGTTTCGGAACGATTAAAAGTAATTTGGGTGAGATAGAAAATAAAGGTTTTGAGGTAAGTATGAATGCAATGGTCATTCAAAAGAAAGATATTTCCTTGAATCTTTTTGCAAGTGCAGGTCACAACAAGAATAAGTTAGTGAAGATGAATGATGCACTACAAGCCTGGAACGAGGAAAAAGATGAGGAATATGAGAATGTTGTTCATGGTGATGATGTTGTAAGAAATAAACCGGTTGTTCGATTTATTGAAGGAGAATCAATGTCAACATTATGGGCTGTTAAATCTTTAGGCATTGACCCAGCCACGGGTAAAGAATTATTTCTTGATAGAAACGGCAATGTAACTGATGTTTGGTCAGTTGACAATTACACTCCGGCAGGTGATACCCGTCCTGATTTAAGAGGTAGTTTTGGTAGTTATTTCCAGGTAAAAGACTGGCGATTCAATTTAATATTCCAATATACTATGGGAGCTGATATTTACAACACCACTTTAGTGGATAGAGTTGAAAATGTAAATATGGCCAATAATGTTGATCAACGAGTATTCGACAGCAGATGGAAAAATGTAGGTGATCAGGCGCAGTTTAAAGGGATTAATGAAAGCTCGGAAACACGGCCAACGACGCGAATGATACAGGAAGAAAATACGCTAACATTTACATCGCTAAATGTTTCCTATACATTTAATCAACCATGGGTAAAAAAAGCTGGCTTGACAAATATTCGTTGTGGTGTGTATGCCAATGATATTTTCAGGTTAAGTACTATTAAACAAGAGAGAGGAACCAGTTATCCTTTTGCACGATCATTTACGTTTAATCTTACAGCATTATTCTAAGTCATTATGAAAAAATTAATTTACATATTATTGTTAGCAATAACATTAAGCTCGTGCAACGACTGGCTTGATGTGGAACTGAAATCTGAGATCCGACAAGAGCGGATTTTCAGTACTGAAGATGGATATAAGCAGGTAGTTATTGGGAATTATTATAATATGTCTCAAACCGGGCTGTATGGAGGTAACTTGTCAATGTCTTTATTGGATATACTGGCTAAGTATTATGAAGAGTCAAATGATTTGGATGACCCTTTTTATTATGCATATAGCTATGATTATATGAACGAAAAGTTAGTTAATCAAATCTATTCTTCCTGGTCAAGGATGTATTCCATTATTGCCAATGTTAATTCGGTACTCGACAACATTGATGAGGATGAAGCTATATTTACATCAACTAATTATTTCAAAGTAAAAGCTGAGGCTTTAATGCAACGCGCTTTCCTTCATTTTGATCTTTTACGATTGTATGCCCCTTCACCGGCAATGGACAATGAAGCGCCTGGCATACCTTATGTAACAACGTTGCAAAGCTCACCGTTTCCACAGATTCCGGTTGGAGAGGT
The DNA here is from genome assembly GCA_025210475.1 of Carboxylicivirga sp. GTDB lineage: Bacteria > Bacteroidota > Bacteroidia > Bacteroidales > Marinilabiliaceae > Carboxylicivirga. The sequence continues at coordinate 57,830 of JAOARW010000099.1, forward strand.
GATTGAAAAAGTAATTGGGGATATTGATGAAGCTATCACCTTATTTGAGCATGTGGAAGATGAGGCTTATAATAAGTTTTACTTTACTAATGTTAGTGCCAGAGCTTTAAAGGCAAGGGTTTACCTCTACGCCAATATGAATACATTAGCTTTTGCGGAGGCTAAATATGTTATTGAAAACGAAGATGCAAGCTTAATTGATCCCAATAATCCAAGTTGGGGATCGGAAGATATCTTTTCTTTAAATGTACAAAATGTTGAATCATTAACAGAAGCTGCTTTTGGAAGAGATTTGCTCAAATTTGATTCGGATCAGTTTGGTTTAATGTATGAAGGTACAGATGTACGTCTAACTGGTTGGTTTAAAACGGATGGAGGAGAATTGAAGAATGTAAAATACACTCAAGTTAACTCTTTACCTCTTATTAGAAAAGGTGAAATGTATTTGATTGCAGCTGAATGTGCCGAGACAGAAAGTGAAAAAGTGGCTTTTATGAATACCTTTAAAACTCATCGCGGCTTATTCGAATTAGATGATGATCAGATCGCGGACTTTGAAACAACCTTATTTGACGAATACGTTAGGGAATACATATCAGAAGGTCAATTATGGTTTTACTACAAACGACTTAATGCCGATGAGACTAAAACTCATAAACGCGAGGAATTGGATTGGATGACCTGGGAATGGGTAGTTAAGCCTATTGTTATACCAATTGAGAATAAGGAAGAGGTCTATATTTTTCCAATACCAGTCAATGAGCTGACATATGGTGAGATAACTCGTGAATGGACAATAAATTAAGAAGAAATGAAGAATATATTTATAATATTAATAGCAATTGCTCTTTTCTCTTCATGTAAAGAATCTGAGATAGCTAACTGGGATTCATCAACAAAAGTGTACTTTAATCACCAGGTAGGCGGTTCAAGTGTCGATAGTATTGGATTCTATTTCATCGATGAAAATGTAAAAGAAGCATTAGTTCCTGTGCACATTCAGATTGCAGGAAATATAGCAACCGAAGACAAAAAAGTAAGAATTTTTGCCGATACAGAGCAATCGGATGTGGAAGAAGATGTACACTTTGCTCTTGAGGACTACTATATTTTTAAAGCAGGGCAAGAGAGGGATACCATTTATATAAAGTTAATCAATGAAGATCCTGATCTGGCCACTGATATTTTTGGTTTAGTGTTAAAGCTGGAAGCAACTGAAGATTTAGAGTTAGGCATAGAAGATAAGCTACAGTTTAAAATTAATTTCTCAGGAGATGTAATCCAACCGGCTTCCTGGAAGTATATCCAAGGTAGCTTCGGATATGTATATTCTAAAGTAAAGCACAAAACCTGTATTGAAATAATGGGGAGGGATTTTCCTTCAATAGACGAGTATTTTGAGAACTCTAACTATTGGAATTTCGAAGGTTACAAGTGTGGTCAATACTTTAAGGAAAATACGGTATACGATGAAAATGGATTATTAATAATGGGATGGTAAATTTAAAACTATGAAATTATTAAAATATATATATGTAATTTGTCTGATGGCATTTATAAGCTGTTCAGATGAAGAAACCAAGACGGTTTTTAAAGAGATTAATGAAATATCAATCGCACAGTTTTCTGAGACGGATGAGATAGAAGCCTTAATTCTGGAGCAATTAGAAATAGAACCTGTTATTGAGCAATCAATTGATAAAACAGAAGACGATCTTTCATTTGTATGGTTTTTGTTTCAAAAAGATCAAACGATAGGAAAAGCTGATACTATTTCACGCGATAGAAATTTGAGTTATCAGATTAGCCTGGTACCCGGTACCTATCTTTTGAAATATCGTGTTACAGATAATAATACAAAGGTATTTGCTGAGCAGGAGGTGATGCTAGAGGTTCAGAATATTTATACGAGTGGACTTGTGGTGCTTAATGAAGTCAGTAATGAAGCACGCATTGCTTTTATTAATTTTAATCTTAATGAGCAACTTAAAGACGTATACCTGACATTGAATGGTACTGCAATCGGTACAAACCCAAAGTGGATTAGTCAAACATATTATGGTGAGTTTGTTATTGCCTGCAACGATGATAATGGGGGTGTTTTTTGTTCTACTGATGATTTCAGAAAAGAATCCTCATTTGTTGACAAATTCTTTGAGGTGCCAATAGTGCTTAATCAAAATGCATATTTTTCCGCCAATCCTTCGTCATTTGCGAGAGGAACTGATTTTATAATCAATAACAATAAAATTCATAAACGAAAAGACGACGGAAGGAGCACAGGTGAATTTAAATTCTATTCTGCTTTTGAATCGGATTTAGAGTTAAGTGGATTCTCAGTCATGACTAGATATTTAACTCTTGGCTATGACAATAACCATAAGGGTTTTATACATATTAATTCAAATTCCGATAATCTATCGGTTTTCAGAAGCTATGGAGATGTTGATTGGGGGAATTACGGTCGTATTATGGTTCATGGTGAAACTAATAAGTATACTCATGCAGGCTCTTATATGGCATGTGTATTTTATGACGAAGCGACCGATAAATATTATGCGACTGAAATTGAAAGTGAGGGGTATAGCATGTTTTTGAGAAACGACTATGAAATTGATGCGACCTCGAATATTGCCGATGCCACCCACTTTACCAATAGCACTCGTGATGCTTTTATCTATTATAGCGTAGGTAGTAAACTGTATGTAATTGTGACAACTTCTGGGGAAGTAAGAGAAGTTGCCGATTTTGGAAAAAATATTGATGCAATTGCTTTTGAATACAGAGATGAAATCAGAAAAGTTTACGTTGCCATTTCAGATGGTCCTGATAAAGGGACAATTGTAGAATTAAACGGTAACCAAAATGGTACTGTTGAAGAAGAGACAAGGTACGAGAATCTTGTTGGTAGAGTAGTTGATATGTTAGTAAAATAGAAGAAATGAAAAGATCATTAGTTTATATTGTATTGCTCCTTTTAGGGGCAATGCATACCCAGGCGATTACTGAAAATGCAAAAGTGACATTTAAAATTGATAATGCCACTGAAGGTACAATCCGCATTTTCGCAGGAGATGAAGTTTTCCAACAAAAGGTAAACAAGGATGGTATAGTTGTTTTTGACTTACCAATAGAAAAAGAAGTATTTGCAAGTTTTGAATATGAGAAGGCATATCGGGACTGTTATCTATATCCTGGAGTAGATGTGAATATTAATTTTGACTATGAAAAGAATCGCGAATTTTATGAAGTACAAGCGAATGATCAGGGAGAGAATGAGCTACTTGTTAATTGGTTGAAATATAACCTTGTTCTGTGTGATGTTACCCTGGATTTTGAAGATTTTTGTGAGCAAATGAAGGGCATGGTTTTTACCAAATATAAAGAATTGACAAAAGACAAGAACTATAGCGACTTCTTTAAAAAAGGTCTGATAGAAATGTTAAGAATTCATACACATTGTGGTTTAGATCTTTATCAGCCTACGTATGAGTATCAAGTGGAAAATATACTTGAACTTGAAGAGTTACGTACTGATCCTGCCATATTTGAAGAGATGCGTGAATTCTGCACCATCAAAGAAGATATCAAAAACTCTAATGTATATCGAAGCCTAATTAATAAACTGTGTTATGCTGTTGCAGGGGTTGATGCCACTAGCGAAAAAAATCATCGCGAAAAAACAATTCGCATGGTTGCTGCAATTGATCATCAGCCACTTCGTAATGCAGTGCTATTTGATATTTACAATATTGCAATTCAAAACCGGGGATTTGAGAAAAGTAAATCAACCCGCGAGTTGATTAAACTTTACCTGAAAGATACCGATTATTATGCTCAATGTTTAGCAATTGATGCATCAAATGATAAAGTAGCAAAAGGTAAACAAAGTCCAGGCTTTAGTATGCCAGATATTAATGGCAAAACTGTTAAGTTGGAAGATTTTAAAGGATACTATGTTTATATTGATTGTTGGGCGACATGGTGCGGGCCTTGTAAAGCTCAAATTCCACACTTACAAGAGTTGGAACACAAGTATGCTGGCAAAAAAATCAAGTTTGTGAGTATTGGTTGTGATAGTGATCAAGAACCATGGAAAACATTCGTTCAGGAAAAAGAATTAGGTGGAATTCAGTTGTTTGGGGGTGTTTTGAATTTAAATACTTTCTTAAAAGCTTATAATGTAAAAGCAATTCCCCGATTTATTTTGATTGATGATGAAGGAAAAATTGTTGATCCGGACGCACCTCGACCATCTGATCCTGAAGTGCATAAACTGTTAGAGGTTGTGTCGTAACCTTTAAAGCGCTGTATTCAAAAGCACCAAAAGCTGATTTGTATAGTTTAATACACTTTTTAATATCTCACTCCTTTTAAGTGAATGAAGGAGTGAGTATTATCAGCTTATTCTACTTTCTCCATTTTGCATCTATTTAATGCTCTTTTTAAGAGCCAGGGCAAGGTATGCCAAATCTTAAACCTGATACTATTGACAGTCAATACTACTAACTTCAGTACCATAGTTATGAAGAAGATACTTATACTATTATTTTCAATTATATTTTCCCAGCTCGGAATTTCTCAAAGGTTTATTCCATTAGACAAACATACAAAGGTTGGAAAATTGAAAAACGGATTTACCTATTATCTACGCAAAAGTGATCATCCAGCCGGAAGGGCAACCATCTATTTAGCTCAAAGAGTTGGGTCTGATTATGAAACGGAAAGTGAGTCGGGTTATGCCCACTTTCTCGAACATATGGCATTCAATGGAACTAAGCACTTTCCCGGACGAAAAGGAGTAGTGAAAGCCGTTGCTGACCATGGTTTAATATTCGGTAAAAACATTAATGCGATTACTAATACACAGGCAACGAAATATTGGTTTAATAATTTAAACGCACAGGATGATGAACTAATCGACAAATGTTTAACCATTGTGTATGATTGGTGTAATGGTATCGAAATTAATGATGAGCAAATTGATATTGAGAGGAACATCATTATTAAAGAAAGAAATAAAGTTTATAGAGAGCCGAGTCTTAATCAATTAGCTGCTGAAAAAGCACTGTTAAATGGACTCACATTTGCAGATAAACAACCAATTGGACAGCTTGAGTCAATTGAAAATGTGAATGCCGAAAAACTAATCAAGTTCTACAATAAATGGTACCGAACTGATAAACAAGCTTTGATTATAGTAGGTGATATTGATGTTGATAAAATTGAGGATATTGTCAAAACGAAGTTCGAAAGTTTGCCATCATACGAGGAGGTTACACCAGAATATCAATTGAACATCCCCAATAACGAAACGGTTAATTGTGTGAACTTTGCTGAAGAGCAAGCAGGTGCATTTTACATTTCATATAATAAACGCTTTCAATTTACTTATGCCAACAGTAAAGAGTATTTTAGAACTTCAGTATTAAGAGATATTACAAGTGCCTTATTAAATGCCAGGATTAAAGCCATTAAATCTCAACATACAGATTTGCTTGGTTCATCAATTGGGTTTTCAAAGAACAGCTTAAAACAACAGTATTATCATTTTGAAATTGGAGTAAGCAGCAACAGCAATCAAAAGTTGTTTGATACATGGGATAGGGCAGTTCAGATATGGGAAGACATTAGAAGAAATGGCTTTACTGAGAAAGAAATTAAGGTAATCATTGATAATTCAATACTTAATGCTGAAAAAATAATAGCATCAGATGAGCAAAATACGGATCAAATGGCTGCAAGTATTGCCGAAAGCTTTATTCAACAGCAGGATTACCTTGATAATGTTCAGTATTGTAAGCGCCTGATTAAACTATTACAACAGATAAGCCCTGAAGATATTAAACAGGTTATTGAACAATACGAAGCATTTGGTAATGCAAGTATGATCGTAAGCGGTCAAAAAGGAAATGATTTTATGGAGGCTAAAACTCTATTGGCAAAAAAGGATTCTTTACAGAGTCTAAATACTATCTGGAAGTTTGAGCGAGAGAAAGTTGATTTTTCAAAAGTATTGAACGAGTCGATGGAGCCCGGGGCAGTTGTTGAAAAAAATAACCATGAACTTGTCAAAGCTAAAGTATACACCTTATCAAATGGAATAAAGGTAATCTATCATAAGCATTCCAGGTATGGAGGTAAAATACATGTAAATGCTATTGCGCCTGCTCTTTATGAGCAATATTCCTATGACCGCTTTGCTGTGAATGCAACCGCTAATTATGCCGACTATGGTACTTATACGAAAAGACAAATTCAGAATGCACTATACGGTGAAATAGAAGATTTGACTTTCAATTGTGGTATTTATTCGGATGAAATTACTGCTTCTTCTTCAATCGATAATCTGGAGCTAATGATGGGCCTGATAACAGCCCGTGGTGAAAAAATGAAAGTAGATGGAGATGCCAGAAAATCAATTACAGATGGGATTAATATTTTAACAAGTAAGGAATTCACCCAAACAACCATGAAGACTCGCCAGAATATGATTGACCAATTTATGACGAGGTTTGATCCTCGTTTAAAGTCTGAATCATATTCTATCAATGATAACTACAATGCAGATGAATTACTTTCTCTTTATCGTATGGGTTTTGCACCGGACCGTTTTACCTGGGTTTTTACCGGTAATTTAAGCGAACGAAAGTTTTTAGAAGTGATGAATAAAACACTGGCCAATGCAAAACCAGGCAATTTCGAATATACGAAAGAGCAGGGCTTGCCTTTTGCAATGCGTTCGGGCAAAAAAACAAAGCGGTACAAGATTCGGCTTAAGCAGGGTATTAACTCTGTTAATATCAAGTATTGGGATAACATCAAGCCAACTGATGATACAGAGAATATATTTAAAATTGCACAGAACGCCTTATATCAAAAATTGCTCAACAAGCTAAGAGAAGAGATGCAAGGTGTGTATGCTTTCCGTAATACAAATAGACTAGCTGACGATAAATATTTTCTCGATATTGATTTTGATTGCCAGGTGGAGCATACAAATGAACTGATTGCAGCGGCCAGGAAGATCATTAGTCAAGCATCAATAAATGGGTTTACACAGGATGAATTTACAAAGGCTAAAATTGCGGTCATTGAAGAAGAGAAAGGGAAAGTTCGAAATGTTTTAGACCGTATTCTTCAGTTTGAATTAACAGGTGAAGACATTTACAATATTGACAACACCATTAAAGCTTTTGAAAAGGTGAACTTCGATGTGTTTAATAGGTCTATCCAAGATATTTTAAAAGCTGATAACCGGTTTACATTCATATTCGATCACCTTAATTATAATTTTTAATCGACAATAATACAGTATAAGAATGATAAAGAATATCTTATTATTTGGTCTATTATTACCTCTAATTTCATGTAGACAGGGAAGTGATAATAAAACAGCTCAGCAATCAGAAGGTAAGTTTGAATTGATCGGTAATATTTCTGGCATTGAGAGCGGTTACTTATACATAGAAAATCGAAATGTGCAGCCGGAACTGTTTGATTCCATTGAAATTGAAGATGGCAAATTCAAGTATTTAAAAGAACTTCCTGTACAAATGCGGGTGAAGTTATCATTGGGCGATCAAAGCTTAACTGTTTATGCCGATAACTCACCAATGCTGATTAGCCTTGATAAGGATAATTTTAAAGAGGTTAATATAAAAGGAGGTAAACTCAGGTTAGAGTATTTGCGCTATCAAAAGGAGCAGGATAATTTCGTGGAGAAAGTTGAATCAGGGGAAATGGAGATGCCGATTTATCAGCCATTGAAACCAAAACAAATCAATGGTTATTCAATGGTAACAACTCAGGTTAATTCAAATGGTCGTGTATCGGTTCAGGAATTATATAAGGCTTTCAGGCGAAAGTTTATCAATGATAATCCAACATCCATATACATTCCGGAACTGTTGGAAGCCTACACCTACGAAGTAGATAAAGAAGTACTTGAAGCATTTATTTTAGGTTTGGATAAAGAGATAATAGCCAATGCAAAAACACAGCATATTTTGACTGATATACAGGCTAAAAAAGTATACGAAAAGGCCGATGTAAGTCTTGAGAAATTTCTGAGCGGAGTTGATGAGGTCAAATATGCTTTGGACACTAAATATAATGGTCAGAAGTTTAATCACATTGTTTACATGACTGCTTTTTCTAATGATAATATTTGTGCGCTATGCGAAAATGGAGAAGTTTTGATTATCAGTCCGGAAGGTCAACAAATACGATCCTTTACACCAGCAGTTATTGGCAAAGCGACAAGTATTGGGGTGGATAGTAAAAATAATATTTACCTGATGACAACCGAGGTTGAGTTATTAAAGACCAAGATAAGAGGTAGGGTCATTGAAAAAAAGATACCAAAGGGAACATCCTGCAGTATTTACAATGAGAAAGGAGAGGCAATAAAATCGTTCTTAATTAAAGAGCTTAAATCTGCTTCAGGAATTAGGATTCACCAAAATAAACTGATGGTATCTGACCAATCAACAAGGCAGTTGGCTATAATTGATATTGAAACTGAGAATGTTTTGTCAACCATTAAAAATTTAAGAGCTTGCTGTGGTATCCTTGACTTTGATATTGACGACAAAGACAGAATACTGGTTGCCAATCTGGGTGCTTTTAAGGTAGAAGCCTACGATTTAAACGGTGAGGTTCAAATGACTTTTGGGCAAAGAGGGATGGAATTAAATGACTTTATTGGCTGCTGCAACCCGGTAGCCGTTAGTTCCCTTTCGAATGGCGCTTTGGTGACTGTTGAAAAAACACCAACCCGTATTAAAGTATACAGCCAGAGTGGCGTTAAAAAAATTGAAGGTGTTAAAGAACTTGTTGATGGATGTTCATATATACCTTTAACAGTAGATTCTAAAGATAATTTGTACCTGGCTTCACCAGAGAAGGGAATATTCAAATGCATCATACTTTAAAGTATACTAAAAAGTTCAATTGCGGCAAAAGCTCACCTCATGACACATCGGAATTATACATATGTTCAATTATTGCTTTATAATTAAACAAATGTGACTTACCTGACACTTTTAGAAGGTGTCAGGTGATTTTTCAATTAATCCACTCTAATCCTTTGAGAAGAGCAATAATGATAGTAAAACTGAAAGAATTGTATGAGTAACGTGGAGTTCTAATTTAGAGGAAGTGTAAGATGGAATTGTTCTGGGATCTGATCAATTTATCCGTAATGTCAAGTCATATTTAGTTTACATCAATGACTGTGTAGACTGCAAATTATTCTGATGCTTGCTAAACTTGAGCTTCTTCTTCCCCCAATGTTCCTTGATGTCTTGAAGAATGCGCCGGCTTTATTATTCACTTTGGTCGGTGGTGCGCTGTTCATCTTTGGGAAAGATGCATAGTCGTATTAATGATCTAGTCATTGCTCATAAATATCTCGTGGTATCGGGTTTCTAACTCTTTTATTTCAGCCTCAGTGCGTGCCTTGAATTCTTTGGAACGTGCTCTTTGGGATAGCCGACCTTTGTTTTGTTTAAGGATGCGAACAAGAGTTGCTATCAACTAATGCGGCACCTTTAGGTTATTGTCAACATAGTGCTTAAACTCATCATAGTGTGTCAGATAGTTGACTTCTTCCGGAATGATATAGTTGAAGGTAACCAGAACACAGTCGTATAAAAAACTCAACCTGTCCTGTGGCATCAAAGTAGCGATAATAATCAATGGTTTGGTTAGTTACTTTCATATTGTTGTCTTCAATGGTTTCCCATTCAATGAAGTCAAGAACAGGATGTGAATACGCCTCCAGCACCTTTAGATAATCATCGATGTAATTAAGGATGGATGCGGATACCGGGAAGATAAAGCCTTGCTGTGAGAACCTCATCTTGGCTAAAATATGATGAATCAGGTAGCGATGAAGGCGTCCATTACCATCTGCAAAAGGGTGAATGAAGGCAAAGCCAAAAGCAATACATGTGGTTGCCAGCACTGCATCAAAGTCAGATGCTTCGAGTTGCTTAAATGTGGCGATAAGTCCATCTATTAATTGCTCTAAATCTTCATGTCTGGCAGAAATATGATCCGGCAATGGTTCTCCAGTTGAACGGTCATGTTCACTAACGAAGCCGCCTTGTTGACGTAAGCCCATTTGTGTAAAGCGCTTGCTTTCGATGACTAATTGTTGCAGGCGAATCAATTCCTTGAGAATAAGGTCTTTGGTACCCGCTTGTCCAATTGCTTTTCCCCAACGGAGAGCACGATTAGTACCGGGGTTTTCGCCCTCGATAGTAAAGGACGCTTTCGAGTCTTTTAAAAGCAGGAAAGATGATGCACGTTGCAGGACATCCTTATGAATGGATTGCAGGTAACTGTGTTGAGTGTTGGCCAAGTTTGCTTCGATATGTGCCTGCAGCTTTGGCGTTTTAAAAATGAGTGGGCAGAATTCAGGGGTGCCAGGTAGGTTATTGATGATACGATGGCGTGATGAACGCTGTCCCTCAATGGTAAACTGTAGCTTATCATCCAGCAGGGGAACAAAGCTCTTAACACCAAGGTTGGGGATATCCAGAGTGGTGCCAATGAGCCACTCGTATAGGAAGCATATTTTGCGGCTGTATTGGCCAGTGTGCTAAATTGCCAGCAAATTTATGACCTCGTTAACTCCATGTTCTGAAAATGGTGCCCTTCGCACAAAACAGGAGGTTTATGTTTTGGAGAGAAGACCCGCCAGTCATCTTACTTGTAGCGTCTTTTTTTAGTGCTGATTAGTGCGAATCTTGTGGCAATGGTGTAGGTAATTTTAAAGCATTGATTATGGCAGTATAAACCACTTATTGCCTTCTTTGGGAGCTGTACGATCGTGAAAATGGTTATTATACGTGAAAAAGAGGTATTTATTTTGATGAAATAGGAAAATAGTTATGAAAATGTTCATGCAAGGTCAAAATGACGAAAGTTGGGTTTCACACTTTATTATTATTTCTAATAGAAGATCTTTGTTGTATTGCTTTTCCATTAAGTTTTTAGGCTTCTGGTAGATGTATATGCCTAATGTTTCCCTTCTACTCATTTTCATGGTTTCAGGATTTCTGAATGGAGGGTAGAAATCAAGATAAAGCGAATATCTTCCCTTTGAAATGGGCTTCTTTCTGACGGTTACTTTTGTGCAGGTCATAAGATTAAGGTTTTAGTAAATTATCAAGTTCATTCCTTGATATAAGAATATACCGACCTTTTCGGATTTTATTGATATCGTTCTTTTTAATTAAGCTGTATAAACTGTCTCTTGAAAGTCCATAAGCTTTTATTGCTTCATCGGTTGTGTAGAATTCAGGTGCTTCTTTCTGGATGATACCTTTAGCTGTCAATACATGTTTGCGTGAATAGTATGTTGTTCGACCATCTCTTTTTTTGGGTACACCTACTCTTGAAATAAAGGAATGAAAGGCAGAAGTAGTCATTTTGAGCTCATCACACAGCTGCTGTGTATTAGCCCAGTCAGAAATTTCAGACTGATCTTCATTTCTTTTTCGAAGTAGTCTGTCAATATGGGACTTACTAAATAAAACTTGACCATTATTATTGAGTTTGGGAACATTCTTTTCTTTAGCAATTTTATATAGCCATGTATTGCTTATTCGATATTTATCTTTTATTTCCTGAAGGCTGTAATATTCAGTTTGACGATCAGATGCTTTAGTTGGGTTTATTTTGTTTGATTTGGCTTTTTCGAACATGTCATCAATATCACTTTTTTTGATGATTGTGATTCTAGGTGATAGTTTTGATGCTTTTAGTTGATTACTATAGATCAGGTTGTAAATGGTCTGTTTGCTCAAACCAAGAAGGATTGCTACTTCCTGAACCTTTAAGAAGGCTTTGTTATTTAGTTTGGCTATATACTCATCAGAATACTTGCCAGCTTCTCTGGTCGATATTCTTTCTGCCTTATCTTTTCGCTGACGATCTTTGTACGCTTTAGAATTACATTTATGAGAACAGTACTTTGTTGTTGTAGTTCTTGCGATAAACTTGTTATTACACCACTCACAGATCTTCTCAATTTTAAGGTTGCTACTCATAATTTGCCGCGAAATAGTTATTAATACGTTCTCGATCGTCCAAGTAAGTCTAAATAATAAATTAACTTGCAATGTGACTAATGGCAAATTACAAAAAAAGTAATTAGAAATACAAATAGTAGACAAAAGGCTGACCTCCATTTGGATTTAATATTTAATTGATGCAAATAGCTTGTTTGGTAAGTGTTTTGTATATTGGTATTTAGTAAAATCTAATGATTTTAGTTGGCTATAATTACTTACCGATACAGAAATTCTTAAAAATATTCCCCAATACCTCATCGGTGTTAATTTGTCCGGTTATTTCACCTAAGAAATGCAATACTTCACGGATGTCTTGTGCCAGGAAGTCGCCGCTGATGCCGGATTGAAGGCCGTCGACCACCCTTTGTATGGCTTCGTAGGATTTCTGCAGTGCTTCGTAGTGGCGAACGTTGGTAACTATCACTTCGTCATTATCGATGGCAGAAAGGTTGACTGTTTTTAATAATGCATCGGTTAAGGCATCAATGTTTAGTTGTTTTTTAGCCGAAATGGGAACGATGGCATCGGTACCGGATAATTCTTTGAAGCTGTCTTTTGAGAAGCGATCAGTGGTAGCTGAATCATCGGCCAGATCCGTTTTATTAATCACTACAATCAATTGCTGATGCTCGTCCAGACGTTTTTTGACGTCGCTGATGGCATCGTGGATTTTTTCATCCGGATCATTCACATCCAGCATTAGCAGAACGATGGTAGCCTTGCTGATTTTATCATAAGTACGTTCAATTCCCAGATTTTCAATTTCATCTTTCGTAGCTCGAATACCAGCAGTATCAATAAAACGAAAGCCAATACCCTCAATATTTATGGTGTCCTCGATCACATCGCGGGTGGTGCCGTGGATATCCGAAACGATGGCACGTTCTTCCTGCAGTAAGGTATTTAGTAATGTGGATTTGCCAGCATTGGTATGACCCACAATAGCCACAGGAATACCATTCTTTATAGCATTACCTAGCGAGAATGAATTGACCAGTTTTTTAAGTAGGGTAGCAATTTCATCCACCAGCTTCGTTAGTTCTGTGCGGTTGGCAAATTCCACATCTTCTTCACTAAAATCCAGCTCCAGCTCAATGAGTGAAATAAAGTTTAGCAGTTGCATGCGCAGGTTAACCAATTCATTGGAGAAACCACCACGCATTTGTTGCAGAGCTACCCGTCGGGCTGCTTCGCTGCGTGAAGCAATTAGGTCGGCTACTGCTTCAGCCTGTGATAAATCCATTTTACCATTTAAGAAAGCACGTTGAGTAAATTCTCCCGCAGTGGCCAGTCGTGCACCATTCTTCGTAAGGAGCTGTAAAACCTGCTGTTGAATGTATGGGGCACCATGACAGGCAATCTCCACAATTTCTTCACCGGTAAACGAATGCGGCGCCTTAAAAATGCTTATCAATACTTCATCAATGTCCTTATCGCCATTGTAAATGCTTCCAAAGTGGATGGTATTTGCCTTTTGTGAAGCTAGTGATTTATTGGCTTTCGCCGGTCTGAAAATCTTTTCACAAATTGCAATGGATTGATCACCCGAAAGACGGATGACTGCGATGGCACCCATTCCCTGGGCTGTTGATATGGCACAAATTGTATCTTTTTCGCTAAGCATTATTCAAGTAATTTTTGACAGTTGCGGCCATTGAACAAATCAATCACGGCTCCCAAATATTTTGCAAATATAGCTAATTACACCTTATTCTAAATAAGCTAAAATTTGTGTGTAGGTATTTGGCTTAAATCAAAAAATATTACTTTTGATCCCGATTTTTAATGGTGTGTTAGTGTTAAACGATTCAAATGCTGACATTAAGAGGGAATCCGGTGTAAGTCCGGAACTGTACCCGCAGCTGTAAGCTCTGTAACTCCATTGCATTAAGTCACTATTGGTAAAGACTGATGGGAAGACGCAAAGAGGAGGGAGTAAGTCAGAAAACCTGCCATCAAATTTCAACATAATATTAATCAAGGCTTTCGGGTTTAAAAGTTTGATGTACAATGAAAAAGTCATCTCATTTAGGGCAGGCATTTAAGCTGCAAATACGTGTTGTAAAGGATAATAATACAATTATCTCATTGGTGAGTCGCACAAGCTCTCTTGTGATTTTGTAAATCATTGGATTTCATTAAACTGAGCAAAAAATCTCTACCAAGCTAATTTATTGCGGCGATGAAATATTATCCGATTCACATAAATATTAAAAACAAACCATGCTTGATTGTTGGTGGCGGTAAAGTCGCCGAGCGAAAAATCAAAAAGCTATACCTGGCGGGTGCTGCCATAACTGTTATTTCCAAAGAATTAACACCCGCTTTGTTGCAGATGAAAGATCAAAAGCAGTTCATTCATCTTAACCGACATTATCAAACGGATGATGTTTGTGGTTTTTTTCTGGTTTTTGCTGCCACCAATAAGCAATTGCTTAATCAACAAATTACCGATGAAGCAAAGGATCATAATGTATTAAACAATAGCTTGAATGGGGTTGATCAGGGCGATTTTATCCTGCCTGCAACCTGTGGTGTTGGTCATTTAAAGCTGGGCGTTACAACCGAAGGTAAGTCACCTGCTTTGTCGGCAAAACTAAGACGTTACCTGATTAAAAAGTTATCATCGGTGAGTGAAGAGATGATTGGTGAGATAGCAGAAAAGCGGGCAGAAATGGTGGAGAATCAGTCTGAATCCGCAAAAAAAGAGATGGAATTGATCGTGGATGAGTTGATTAAAAAGATAGAGAATAATAAAGTTGATCTGGGCGAAATATAAGATATGAACGAACAAAAGGGAAAAGTTTGGTTGGTAGGTGCCGGACCTGGTGATGCCGATCTAATTACTGTTAAGGCCGCCAAATTACTGGCCAGGGCGGGAGTTGTGTTGTATGATTACCTGGTTAATAAAGACCTGTTGGATTATTGTCAGGAAGGTTGTGAAATGATTTACGTGGGTAAAAAGAAAGATAAGCACACCTATCCACAGGACGAATTAAACGAACTATTGGTACAGCATGCCCGTCAAGGTAAAGATATTGTCAGGCTAAAGGGCGGTGACCCTTTTGTGTTTGGTCGTGGTGTTGAAGAAATACTCACATTAATTAAGAACGACATCGATTATGAAGTAGTGCCGGGCATTACTTCTGGTGTAGCCGTGCCAGCTTACATGGGTATACCAGTTACGGCGCGCAATGTAGCCTCTTCTGTGACCTTTGTAACGGGGCATCCGGCTAAAAATGGATCAAACCCGGTTGACTGGCAATCGCTGGCAAAAGGATCAGATACCCTGGTGGTGTATATGGGTGTGACCAATGCGGGGCGAATCGCTGAGGAGCTGGTTAATGGCGGAAAAGGAGAAGAAACACCTGTCGCTTTAATACGCTGGGGAACATACCCACAGCAGGAAATGCTAAAATCAGATCTAAAATCAATCGAAAAAGATATGAACCAGGCCGGCTTTAAACCACCTGCGCTAATGATTGTGGGAGAGGTTGTTAATTTCTCCGATCAGTTAAAACCTATTATTCAATCAGTAAATAAACAAGAGTTAAGCCATGTGTAAAAAAGGAGTATTATTATGCGGGCATGGAACCCGTGTTAAGCGCGGTGAAGAAGCCTTTAAGAAATATGCCAGCGAATTTGCAAAGCGTTTACCCGATTATGAGGTGGAAGCCGGATTTCTGGAACTGTCAGAGCCTGATTTTGAGCATGGAGTAAGGCGTTTGGCCGATAAAGGTGTGAAGGAGATTTTTGCCTTGCCGGTGTTTTTATTTACAGGTGTGCATATTCAAAAAGATATTCCTTGCATGTTGTATCAATTACAGAAAAAATATGATGTGTCCATAAAACTGGCTCATTACATTGGCGACTGTGACGATATGATTGAATTATCAAACGACTTGATCAGTCAGGTTAAAGGCAATGTGGAAGGCAAAGAGAAAGAAACCTTGTTTTTCGCCTTGGGTGTTGGAGCTTCAAAGCCTGCGGCCAATGGCGATCTGGCACGTCTGACAAGAATGGTGCAGGAAGCCAATAAATTTCCTTTTGCCATTAATGGTTACTGCAGTCGCATGACATACCCTTCAGTCGCCGACGCTCTGGCTATATGCGAAAATCTGCCCTATAAAAACATTGTTGTAGTTCCTTATATTTTCTTCCCGGGTGTCTACATGGATAAAGCAGTGGATCTGTTTAAAGCGATGGAAGAAAAACGATCGGATATAAAAATCTCCGTCACACCGCTCTTAAGCGAATCGGATGTGTTGGCTCAAATCATACTTAAACGACTGGAGAGCGTTGAAAAAGGAGAGGTGGATTTGATTAGTGCTGTGGATCAGGATACATTGGAGAACTATGAACCACACCACCATCACCATCATGGTCATGGACATCATCATCATGGACACGATCACGGTTGTTGCGGACATCATAAACACTAATTAAGAAGCATGGAGCAGGGAAAAGTATATGGTGTGGCTTTGGGGCCGGGCGATCCGGAATTGATTACCCTTAAAGCACTGAAAACGCTGGAAAAGGCCGATGTTGTTTTTTATCCGACAACTGTCAATAGTAAAGGCATGAAAAGCAGTATGGCTTTACGTGTGTTGGGAGAGTTAAACCTGGATAAGGGGAAGCTGTTGCCCGTTGAGGTGGCTATGAAATACGATCGCAGCGAAGTGAATGCCACCTATGGTCGATTGGCTCAGGAAAGCATTGCTTATTGTCAGCAGGGAAAAACAGTGGCCATTGCCAGCGAAGGAGATATTTCCTTCTACAGCACTTTTGCTTACCTGATTGATGATATTAAACAAGCCGGCATCAGTTATGAAATGATATCGGGTGTTCCGGCATTTATTCTTGGTGGTGCCTTGAGTGCCCAGCCCATCTGTACACAAACCGATAAGGTGTTGGTGGTACCTGAGGTGGCCGATGAAAAGGAGTTGGCCGATCTTACTTCAGCGAACGAAACGGTGGTAATGATGAAAGTATCCAAGGTAAAAGAGTGGATTGCCGATTTTCTGGAACGTCATCAATTAGCCTTCTTTTATGGCGAATACATGGGGACTGATAAGGAGTTTACAAGCTGTGATATCAACGAATTAAAGTCACGACGCATTCCTTATTTCTCCATCATTATTATAAAACAAAAGGCGAGTGTGCCTAATCTGGCCACTGGAGAAAAAGGATCGATTTTAGAAGCATTAGAGGAAAGAAAATAGGGGATTGAAAAACAAATTACGATGAGCAATATAAAAGTAATTGGCTTGGGGCCCGGTAATCCGGATCTGTTTTTACAACCGGCCATCGAAGCGATTAAGAAAGCAGATGTGGTGATTGGTTATAAATACTATTTCCAGTTTATACAATGCTATTTGCAGGAAGGAACCGATTGCATCGATACTGGTATGCGCCAGGAAGTGGAACGCGCGAAAATAGCTTTTGAAAAGGCGGAGTCGGGTTTGAAAGTGGCGGTTATTAGTTCGGGCGATGCCGGTATTTATGGCATGGCTTCTTTGATTCTGGAAATGGCCGAAAAGCGACAGTCCAATATCCCGGTGGAAGTCATTCCTGGTATTTCGGCATTTCAGGCAGCAGCTGCCAAATTGGGAGCGCCCTTTAGCCACGATTTTGTGGTTTTGTCTTTATCCGATCTGTTGACACCCTGGAAGCTGATTGAGAAACGCATGAAAGCAGCAGCTTATGGTGATTTTGTTACTGTACTGTACAATCCGAAAAGTAAAAAACGTTACTGGCAGATTTACCGTTTGCAGGAGCTGTTTCTGGAAGAGCGTGATCCTTCCACTCCGGTGGCTATTGTGCGCCAGGTAGAGCGGGAAGACGAACAGGTAACTTTTACTTCGCTGGCTGATTTTGATCCGGAAATTGTGGATATGTTTTCCATCGTCATCATCGGCAACTCGCAAAGTTATGTGATTAACGATAAGTTTATCACACCACGTGGCTATTACTCCAAGTACGAGGAAGATGGTGCACCCGGACCTCTGATTATGCAGGAAAGTTTCCGAACCATTGCCGCTCAGTTAAGCGATTTGGATATCTCGCACGAAGAGAAATGGGTGATGTTGCATTGCATCCATACCACGGCCGATTTTGAAATGAAAAACCTGCTAAGGGTGAAGAACGATGCCGTTAAACGCATCAATGAATATCTCCTGAAGGGTGGTACCATCATTACCGACGTTACCATGGTGCAAAGCGGTATCCGTAAAAAAGCCTGCGAGCGCTATGGCATTAACATCAAATGCTATTTGCACGATGAGCGCACCATGGGCTTGGCCAAAGAGAAAAATATAACACGCACACAGGCAGGTATTCGCCTGGCGGTAGAGGAGCATCCGGATGCCTTGTATGTATTTGGAAATGCGCCGACGGCATTGATCGAACTCACCGAGCTGATGCGTAAAAAGCAGTTTCAGCCGGCTGGAATCGTTGGAGCACCGGTTGGCTTTGTTAATGTGGAAGAATCGAAGCACCGATTAAAAACCTTTAAGAACCTGCCTTATGTAAGTGTGGAAGGACGTAAAGGCGGCTCCAACCTGGCAGCTACCATTGTTAATGCGATTTTAAGTCGTGATGAAGCAGCTTCTTTAAAACCCGGTCGCGATGTGTAAATTCATCGTCATTGGCATAGCAGATGAGACCAAGCCGGTATTAAGCGACGAGCTGAAAAGCATCATTGCTAATACCCGCTACTTTTCCGGTGGTAAGCGGCACTATGAGCTGGTGGCTGATTTACTGCCGGCCCATCACCAATGGATTGAGGTAGTGGTGCCACTAAAGCCAACTTTTGATCAATACCGTCAGATCGATGGGACGCTGGTGGTGTTTGCCTCGGGCGATCCTTTGTTCTTTGGTATTGCCAATACCTTGAAACGGGAATTTCCGGGTGATAGCTTGAAAGTATATTCTACCTTTAATAGCGTGCAGATGCTGGCTCAGCACTGTCTGATTCCCTACGGCAACATGGTGGTGGCAACACTTACGGGCCGTCCCTGGGAAAACCTCGATCAGGAACTGATTCATGGAACATCGCTGATTGGCGTATTAACCGACAGACGGAAGACTCCCGCTGCAATTGGTCAATACATGCTGGCGGCAGGACTTACCAATTACAAAGTATACCTGGGTGAGCGCATGGGTGGAGCACGTCAGCAAGTGAGGGAATTAAGTGTGAAGGAGCTGGCCGAAACAGAAACAGTTATGCCCAATTGCCTGATTCTGGGGAAGCTAGAGCATTATAAGCGGGTGGCGGGCATCGATGAAAAGGATTTTCACTATCTGGAGGGGCGTCCCAAGATGATTACCAAGCGCAGCATACGCCTGATGTCATTATCCATGTTAAAGCTGGATACGGCCAAAGTGTTTTGGGACATTGGCTTTTGTACCGGTTCGGTTTCCATCGAAGCCAAACAAATGGCACCGCATCTATCAGTTTTTGCCATTGAAAAGCGAGAGGAATCCCGGGAGCTGATGGCTAAAAACCAAATCAAATTTCGTATTCCGGGCATTCAAGCCACCATTGGCGATTTTTACAATTTTAATCTGGATGAATGGCCGCTGCCCGACCGTATCTTCATAGGTGGTCATGGAGGCCGCTTACTGGAAATGATGGAACGCCTTAATCATTATTTAAAACCCGGTGGCATTCTTGTATTTAATGCAGTGAGCGCCGAAACAGCCCAGGCTTTTCAGGAAGCTGCTGCCCATTGTTCATTAACCATTAGCGATACCATGCTGTTACAGCAGGATAATCATAATCCGGTTACCATTTTTCAGGCCACTAAACCGGAACAAAGTCAGGCGTCATCAAATACTTCAAAAAACTAAGAAATGAACGCGATAATCATCAATAACATCAACGCCCTGCCTCTTGCTCAGCTATTAAAGCAAGAGCTGGATGCTAATATATATTCAACCGCAGCCTATGACGGCACCGAAGGTATTGATTCCATAAAAGGTTTTTTAGATAACAATTTCACTCAGTGCGAAAGCATCCTGTTTATTGGAGCTCTGGGCATATGCGTGCGTTCAATTGCCGAACACATTCAAAGCAAACAAACCGATCCGGCGGTGGTAAACCTGGATATTCAGGGACGTTTTATTCAGCCGGTAGTATCGGGGCACAAAGGCGGTGCCAATGCTTTGGCACAGCGCATCGCGCGCATCACCGGTGGTCATGCGGTTATCACCACGGCCAGCGATACCCTTGATTTATGGGCACTCGATATTCTGGGGCGTGCTTATAACTGGGCGAATGAATACAGTGGTATCGACGAAAACACCTTTATTTCACGTTTTGTGAATGGTGCAAAAACGGCCTTGGTACTTGAAGTTAAAGATGCCGGGACCAGACATTTGGAAAATACTTTGCCGGATCATGTTTCTGTGTTTTATGCCTTTGAGGATATGCAGGAAGAAGCATTCGACCTGATCATTGCTGTGACACCATGTTTGGTTGATCTTTCTAAACCAAGCTTATTTTTTCGACCCAAATGTTTGACTCTGGGAACCGGTTCGCAAAAAGGAGTGAATCCAAACGACTATCAAAAAGCTATTGAAAATATTTTGACAGAAGCCGGATTAAGCCCTCTGTCGGTGAAGTCGCTGAATTCGGTGGATATCAAGCAAGAGGAATCTGCCTTTAAGAGCTTTGCTGAATCGCATAACATTCCATTTGCCACTTTTAGTGCCGAAGATCTGAATCGTGTGTCATATCAACTGGAGGTGTCGGAGTCATCAGAGAAGGTACTGGCTGTTACAGGCGCTCAGAACGTTTCGGAATCATCGGCCTTGTGCGCCTCCAATAACGATACCCTGTTATTGAGTAAACAAAAAGGCTGCGACGAGAACGGCAAACATTACACACTGGCTGTGGCCATGGATCTGGCCTATGAGCGTCGGGGCATGATCTACATTGTCGGTGCCGGACCAGGCGATCCGGAGTTGGTATCGGTTAAAGGAAAGCGTTTATTGCAAGCAGCCGACCTGATTTTATATGCCGGTAGTTTGGTGCCGGAGCAATTGACCCATTATGCCAAGGAAGGCTGTGTGGTGCGTAACTCGGCACAAATGGATCTGGAGGAGCAATTTGATACCATGAAAACCAGCTACGACAAAGGCGGTTTGGTGGTGCGTTTGCACACAGGCGATCCCTGTATTTATGGAGCGATACAAGAGCAGATGAATTTCTTCGACCAACACAAAATGCCTTACGACATTGTGCCGGGTATCTCCTCATTTCAGGCAGCAGCGGCTCGCCTGAAGTCGCAGTTTACCATTCCTGAGCGTATCCAAACCATCATCCTCACACGTGGTGAAGGCCGCACGCCCATGCCGCCCAAAGAGAAGTTGTCGGAACTGGCCAAGTTTCAAAGCACCATCTGTTTGTTTTTAAGCGTGAGCCTTATCGACGAGATGCAGCGCCAGTTATTGGAGGGTTATCCACCCGAAACGCCGGTGGCCATCTGTTATAAGCTCACCTGGAAGGAGGAGAAAATCTGGCGGGGACAACTGAAGGATCTGGCTAAGATTGTAAAAGAAAATAAGCTGAAGCTAACGGTAATGATTGTGGTGGGCGATGCCATCGACAATCGAGATAATCGTTCCAAATTATACGATCGTAAGTTTACGCACTTATTCCGCAGTGGCAAAGATGACTAAAACTGCCAACATATTGCTTTTTGGCGGCACCACCGAAGGTAAAGCGGCAGCGAATTGGCTAAACGATATGGGCTTTAGTTACCATTATTCCACCAAAACTCCCACATCTTTTCGGGTGCATGAGGGCTGTCAGAAGCTGGAGCAGGCCATGACTGCAGAGGACATGAAGCAGTTCTGTCAGGCGCAGCAAATCAACCTGATTGTGGACGCGGCCCATCCCTTTGCGAAAGATCTGCATTGGAACATCCATCGTTGTGCCCATGAGCTGGGCATTCCGCATCTGAGGGTCGAACGCTCCTTTGGTGCTCAATCTGATTCTCAACAGGTACATTATGTGGCCTCTTTGGAAGAGATGACCAGGCACTGTCATGCCAAAGGCTACACTAAAATTCTGTCTTTGATGGGCGTGAAAAGTGTTGGCACCCTGCATCGTTCTTTACCTGAGAAGAAATTATGGTATCGCATATTAGACCGCCCTTTATCCTGGTTCGAAGCATTGAATACGGGCGTAGAAAAACAACAGGTGATTGCTTCTTTGCAATTTGATAATTTAAATGATGCAGATTCATTAATCGAAGAGCAGGGCATTGAAGCGCTTCTGACTAAAGATAGCGGGCATAACGGATTGATCGATCAAAAAATAGAGCTGGCCGAAAAGTACCAGATTCCGTTAATCATTATGGAACGGCCTGTTATGCCTGAATTTACCAAGATAGCCAAATGCCGGGCTGATTTGCGCCAATACATGGAGGCCAATTACGTTTTGCCCAAGTCCGATCTGGCCCATGGCTATACCACTGGCACCTGCGCCACCATCTGCGCCCGCGCAGCTGCTACCTTATTGATAAGTGGTCTTTGCGATGACGATGAAACAGTGAGCCTACCCGATGGGGCGTTGGTGAGCATGGCCATTCATACCAGTGATAAGGAGCAGGACTCGGCTTATGCCACAGTGATTAAAAACAGTGGCGACGACCCGGATTTAACCGATGGCATGGTCATAGGCTGTCGTATTCGGTATAACGAAACAGGAAGCATCCGTTTTGTGCAAGGCGAAGGAGTGGGTACGGTGCGTTTGCCTGGATTGGGATTACCCATTGGAGGGCCGGCCATCAATAAAGTGCCACGGCAAATGATCACCCATGAGCTGCAGGCGCTGGTAAAAGAATATGATCTGGTGAATGCCAGCTTCGATGTGGAGGTATTTATCCCCCAAGGGAAACGTTTGGCTGAGAAAACCTTTAACCCGCGTTTGGGCATCGAAGGGGGCTTATCCATCATTGGTAGCACGGGGCGCATCAAGCCGTTTTCATCCGAAGCTTATGTGGCTTCCATCGTGCGACAACTGGATGTGGTGAAAGATAATAAGGCAACAGAGGTGGTGTTTAACTCCGGCGGAAGAAGTGAGCGTTACCTGAAGAAGCACTTCAATACATTGCCATCGCATAGTTTTGTGCAATATGGTAATTACATCGGTGAGGCCCTAAAAGTGGCCAATGGCAAAGGCATTGAGCGGGTGAGTATGGGCATTATGACCGGTAAGGCCGTGAAGTTGGCGGCCGGAAACCTGGATACCCACAGCCGAAAGGTAGTGATGGACAAAGCCTTTATCAGTCATGTGGTGAAAGAGGCAGGTTATTCGGATGAACAACTTGAGAAAGTAGAGCAAATCACCATGGCCCGGGAGCTGGAAAATCTTTTCCCTTTTGAAGCCGAGGAGCCATTTTTTAAGTTACTAAAACAAAAATGCGAAGAAGTGGCTCGCCGTGAGGTCAAGGATTTTGAGTTGAATATTATCCTGATTAATAATGAGGGAAAGTTGTTGATATAATAAAAAAATAAACACTGAGATGCGGAGTCACAAAGTTAATAGAGGTTTTATCGAAATGTGATGCTTATAAAAACACCTCACCTCAATCCTCTCCTTGAAGGAGAAGAAGTGCGAAAGAGCGAGGGGGCTGAGTGTACAATAAGAGACTGTAACCATGGGTATTCCTTCTCCTTGAGGAGAAGGTAAGGATGAGGTGATTAGTAGAGGTGAGTAAATAATTTTAAAAAAAATAAACACTGAGATGCGGAGCCACCAAGTTAATAGAGGTTTTATCGAAATGTGATGCTTTTAAAAACACCTCACCTCAATCCTCTCCATGAAGGAGAGGAAGTGCTAAAGAGCGAGGGGCTGAGTGTCAAATAAGAGACTGTAGCCTTAGGTATTCCTTCTCCTTGAGGAGAAGGTAAGGATGAGGTGATTAGTAGATATGGCAAAACTTAAAAGAATTGATTAGTTAAAGGTTATGCCATTCACTACTGACTACTGTCTAAAAACTAACAAACTAATGATAATAGAAACATTCAAAATATGAGAACCAATCATCAAAAGAAATACTTGGGCATGCTTGTGCTTTTAGTTATTTCGATGCCCGCCTTTAGTATGCACATTATGGAAGGCTACCTGCCCGTTAACTGGTCCATCACCTGGACACTGGCCTTCGTGCCATTCTTTTTGATGGGCTTAAAAAGCATCCAAAGCCTGATAAAGCAAGCACCCGAAAAACGCATGGTTTTAGCCATGGTGGTGGCTTTTGCTTTTGTGCTGTCGTCGCTCAAACTACCCTCGGTAACCGGCAGTAGCTCCCATGCCACCGGAATGGGTTTTGGAACAGCCCTGGTGGGGCCCGGCGCCATGAGCATAGTGGGTACCATCGTTCTTTTGTTTCAGGTGTTTTTACTGGCGCATGGTGGCATCACCACTTTAGGCGCCAATGCCTTTGCCATGGCCTTAACGGGGCCTGTTGTTACCTATTTGGTTTTTAAAGGCTTTCGAAAGGGAGGTGCCAGTGTGCGCATGGCCTTGTTTAGCGGAGCCGTACTGGGTAATCTGGCCACTTATCTTGTTACATCGGTTCAGCTGGCTTTGGCACACCCCGATGCATCCAGTGGGTTCAGTGGTGCTTTCGTAAAGTTTATCGGCATCTTTGGTGTCACCCAGATTCCGGTGGCCATTGTTGAAGGCTTATTAACGGTGATGGTGATCAATGTGTTGGTCAGTAATGATTTTATAAAGGAATCGGAGTTATTCTCCATTCGTAGTTTTAAACGATTAAAAGTGAAAGGAGCGGCACATGGCGCAAAATAAATACCTCACAAAACAAAATTACCTGCTCTTAATACTGGTCATTCTTATTCCCATTATTGGTTTGATGTTTGGTGGCGATTCCGAATTTGGCGGGGCCGACGGTCTGGCTGCCGAAGCCATCGATAATGGCAGTTATGTGCCCTGGTTCGATAGTATCTGGGCACCACCAGGTGGCGAGACCGAGAGTCTGCTATTTTCTTTGCAATCGGCCATTGGTGCCGGTGTGTTGTGTTATTTTATTGGATTTATAAAAGGTAAGCGAGCGGCGCAGCATGCAAAAAACGACTGATCATCGTGCTTTTTTAAGTGGAACGGCCGAGAAGCTTTTACTCTTGCTTATGTGGTTGGGGCTTGCCATGGCCAATCAGCTCTTGTGGGTGCAACTGCCATTGGCCCTGATCGGTTTTATGGCCATGGCTTTGGGCATGAAAAATGCTAAGGGTAAATGGCGACTCTTACTCGTGGCCAGTTCCTTTATTGTGGCCGGTACCATTGGCCTCGTCATAGAAGTGGGTAGTCAAAGTCACGAAGCCCTTTGGCAAAGTTATTTCCTGGGACAATACTGGAGCATTACTTCAGCCAGTCTGCTAAAAAGCGGGGTGACCGCACTAAAAGCCCTCAACGGTTTAATGGCTGTGCAGTTTGTGGTGCACTGTTTTAGCTTTCACGAAGCCATCACCCTGGCGCGGCGCTGTTGGTTGCCCGATTATATGATTGAGATGATGGTGCTCTCGTACCGTTACCTCTTTGGTGTGCGCAACAGTGTACAGGAGGTGAGGCGGGCGCAACGTCAACGGCTGGGTTACGGTAATTTTAGAGGCTCCATGCAGGCCTTTACATCCATGTTATCCACTGTTTTTATCAAAAGCATCAACCTGTCGCTTAATAATTACCGGGCCATGAATACCCGTGGCTACCAAGGTGTCATCCATACACCCGAGAAGTGGGAGAGAAGTTCGTCCATTCATCTGCTAATCATCCTGCTGGTGGGACTCAGCATCATCAGTTTAACCTTTATCTTATAGGCATGTCATTGATTCAGTTACACCATATTCACTTTACTTATCCATCGGGCTTTGAAGCGCTCAACGATGTTCATTTCGATCTGCAAAAAGGGGAGAAGCTGGCCTTAATGGGCGCCAACGGATCGGGCAAATCAAGCTTATTGCTCTTGCTGGCCGGTGTGTTAAAACCTCAGTCGGGCGAATACCGAATCGAAGGCGAGCAGTTTCGTTATTGCCGCAAGTGGCGCAATAAGTTATGTCGGCAGATTGGCTATGTGTTTCAGGATCCGGATGTGCAGGTGGTGTCCACCCATGTGCAGGAAGATGTGGCCTTTGGACTTCGCAACATGGGATTAAAAGAGCCGGAGGTCAATCGGCGGGTTGATCAATACCTGGAGCTATGCGGCATTGCCGGCCTTAAGGAGCGGGCCATTCACACCCTCAGCTACGGTCAAAAGAAGCAGGTGGCATTGGCCGGGGTATTGGCCATGGAGCCTCAGGTTATTATGCTGGATGAGCCCTTTGCCTGGCTCGACTACCGCCAGTCGCAACGATTACACAAGGTTTTAAACCAATTGGCCGATCAGGGCAAGACCCTTATCATCAGTACACACAGTTCAGACTTTGCCAGCCGCTGGGCCGATAGTATAATGGTGATGAAAGAAGGGCAGCTACGTTTTAATGGCCATCCCGAAGCTTTGTTTAGTGACGATCAAGTAGTGGATCAATTGGATATAGCGCCTTTGATGGTGGAAGTGGAGAAGGTTGTTTAGTTTATTGTCCGAAGTGCTTGGTCCGAAGTCCGAAGTCCGTAGCAGGAAGGTAGGAAGCGTTGCATAGTGCCTGGTGCAGGCGTGCAAGTGTAGTCCGAAGTTTGATGAAACTAAAACCCCAAACCCCGAACCCTCTAACTCATAATTCATATACCCAAAGCCTCTCTTAAACTATTCAACTTCTAAACATCTCAACCAAAAGAAAGAATTAAGATTCATAATGAAAACTGCTTGCAGAGCGGAGTCGAAGAAAGCGATAGTCCGCAGTTTGATGAAGTTAACCCCCCAAACCCCAAACCCAGAACCTCTAACTCATAAATCAAATCTCATAACTCATATATAAAAAAAAGCCACCACCAATCTTACTATTTTAAGTTGATCGGTGGCAGCTCTGTGATAAGCTTTGCAATAAGAGAGCCTTAAGCGTTTTCGGTGTTTTCTTCCAATTCAACCATTGGTTTCGACGAGCCATAAATGACATAATCCATATAGAAAGCTTCATTTTTTTCTTTCCATATTAATTTGCCCACGTCGCATATTTGGCTGAGTAGTTCGTACAATTCGTTGGCCAGACGGATGCGTTCCAGGCTCTTCTCGCGTCGGCTGGTAATGGCAGCTGCCTGACGGTCGATGGCTGAATCCAGCTCTTCGCGCTCGGCCAATATGTTATCAAGGGTTTCCTGGGTAATCATGCGTTCGCCCAGCTTTTCCAGACGTGTTTCGCACACCTGGTTTGTATGCAGAGCTTTCTGCACAATTTCCTCATCCGATAACATATTTATTTTGTACAGTTTCAAAATTTTATAGTCTATTGATTCGGCACCGTAACACAATTTGTAACGGTTGCGTACATCTACCAGGTCGTTCACCAAAGCCTCGCGAGAGTCGTTTTTTTCTTTGGTAGCCATCTGCTGCAATCCTTCAAAATACTCATCTGAAGGAAAAGCCTTAAGAGCATCGTTTTTGCTGTTTAGGTTATAGCCCGTTTCGGCCGAATAACCATATCCAACAAACTCCTCGGTGTCGCGATTAAACGAAGTAACGATTCGATCGCATCGCTGACACAGTTCAGGTATCGAAAATCGAAACATTTTGCTTAGTTCCATTGAATTTCTGGTTTGGAATTAAAATAATTTGATTACAGGTGCAAAGCTTAACACTCACTAAATTATGAATATATGGTACAAAAGGCAATATCTATAGTAATAAAGTATATAATTATTTTAAAAGTTCTTTAAAATGCAGAAAAATAACGCTTAAGATTTAATTAAGCTCTTTCAGTTGTGTCTTATTGTGATTGGTAGATGATGTCTAAGGCTTCAATTAAATAAACAATAAGTGCATTTGTATTTTAATATTTACGCATGGTATTAAATTAGACGAAAAATGTATAGCAACAACGAAAACGTCTGGTGCAACGGCGGAAAAATGTGTTGCATTGGACGAATAATGTATAGCAAAGGCAATAACGTATAGTGCAAAGGTGATAAAGAGCATTGCAGTGGACGAAAAATGAACTGCAGAGGCAAAATCGTATAGTGCAATGGACGAATAATGGACATGAAACACAATTTCGTCTGGTGCAAAAAGGAAATAATGCACATGAAACACAAAAACGTGCAGTGCCAATAAGATAAGCCTTAAATTATCGGGTTAAGCCATGTTTTTAACAACATAATGATGTGTTATTGAAAATTAATAATAAATTGCATGCACTTAGGCGGAAATGGCAATGTGACTGAATAACAAGTAGCGCATAGTTAAGCCGAAAGTATTAAAGGTGATAGATACTATATTTTATATAAATGGCAATATAAGGTGAGTATAATTACTTTTTATATTGAGTAGTTACCAACAAGATTGAGCAGAGACTAGAACATTATGAAACGAAAAATTGGATTATACATACTGTCACTTTGGTTACTTTTCTTTTTTGTGATAATAGTAACAATAGACATTCCTATATGCATTGATGAAGACGCAACTTTTATTGGTTTTAAAGAGCTTTTTAAGTCAAATTTTGTTTCTGTTATATCCTCGTTTTTCCTTATTGTCGGAACTATAGTTTACTTTAAGTTTAGATTTGATTTGAAAGGTTCAACAAATCTACCTTTTACTATTGATAAGATTGAAAGTGTGAATTATGAGCACTTAACCTTTCTTGCAACTTATATTATTCCTTTGATTTGTTTTGATTTAGGGAGTTTTAGATATCTGATTGTACTCCTTCTGTTATTACTTGCAATGGGAGTTATTTATATAAAAACGGATTTGTTTTATGCAAACCCTTCTTTGGCTTTATTAGGTTTTCATATTTATAAGGTTGATGGTAGTTTCAAATCGTCAAAAAGAGAAGGAATTATATTATTAACAAGGCACAGATTGAAAGAGAAGCAGAAAGTGAAATATATAAAATTAGATGATAGAATTTTTTACGTAAAACCGGTTAGACTATGAATAAACAAGAATTAATAGAATCACTCAACTTTTTTGTTGATAATGAAGAAATTGGCATTACTGTTTATTGCTTGTTAAAAAGTGATGATAGCTTTACTCCCAGAACATTAGATATTAAAGATGAAGATAAAGAACCTTTGATTGAGTTATTTATTAATAGTTTATCTAATACAATAATTAATGATGAAGAAGTTGATGTTATGCTTCTATCTTCTTCTGATGAGCGGAAGAATGTTATATATGAGTATGATTTAGAAATTCCTGAAGAATTAGAAGCAATTGAAACTGTTGTAAAGTCGGAGTCTATAGACCTGTTTGATTTCTCAAAAGATAAGTTCTCAGAAGTTAAATCATTGCTTATTGAAATCGGGAATAATGAACAACAAGTTGTTTTATATAAAACAATGGCTTCAGTTAATATATTTGGTCGGAAAAATTTCTTCTTGAAACAAGTGAAATCAGATAAAAGATTTGAAAAAATTGATGATGATTTTATTAGAATTAGTTCGGGTTTTCAGTTGCTAAGAATTAAAGAATCATTATTCGTTGTAAATTTAGAAACGATAGAGAAAGCTTTTGGATTTCACGAAATAATAAAGAAGGAAGCTACACAATGTTTAAATGTTATTGAAGAAATTAAAATTCTTGAAAACCCAGAAACATTAAAGGAATTAATCGATGATGTAACTTTTGCTAGGAAATTGACAAAAGTTGCAAAGAACTCACCTGTTCTAAAAGCTCAGATTCCTAATAATGATATAATTAGTTTTACAAAGAATCATCCTGCTGTAAAAGGAAAAATTAAATACAATTCTTTAGGGGATAAAATTCAGTTGGATACAAAAATATCTAAGAACTTATTTGTAAAGTTGTTAAATGATGATTTCCTAACTTCTGAATTGACAAAAATTTACTATGATAGTTTGGCTAAAGATGATGTAAAGGAAGAAGCTGAAACTAATGAATAACCAGTTGGTAACAATGGCTAATACGAAATATGCCTGCCGCATCCGTACCACAAGTTACGCTTCATTGCCACCACCGATAACAAAAAATTAAAACCTCAATCCAATGAAACTAGTTTAATTTTTACTCCTTTTTGTAATTTCAACTTCTGCTGTTGGGCAAGATAAATAACAATGAAAATAAGGCTTTTAACAAAAATAAGGAAAAGGGGTAATGCTATTTTTATAGTTAGCATTTCTTTATTTGCTCTTTGTTGGCTAATAATCTTTCCGATTTTATTTTTTTTTTCGTCAGAATCGGTATTTGCTGCAATACTAATAATGATTAGTGCAGTTTGCTTATTCGTTTCAATTATATCAGCAGTTATTACTCGCATATTTGTTAAGCATATTGATTTATCGGTGGATGCTGAATTAAGCTTAATAATCAATGCAGATGAGAGTTTGATTGAATTAACAAAATCATCAGATATTAATTATACAATGAATTTCTTAACTGTCGACAATGTGGTTTTTGAAATTGATAATAAACAAGCATTTGAATTGTATCGAACAAAAAAGCTTGGTAGAATAGAAGTAAAATATCAACAATCCAAATTGTTAGAGCTAAGTCCAAAGGAAATTTTTAATAGAATTATGGAAATGCTTTGGGCAGCTTCGTGAACATGGGATACTTTTGTACACAAGGACTCATAAAAAAAGTTTTTGTTGGCCATTAGGGTATCATCCATTAAAATAATTAGCCAAATGAAACGACCATGCAAATTCAATTATTCAATTTACACACAGGAGAATGATTGAATTTATTTGGGAGTTCCATCTGACCAATGAAAATAAATCTGAACAGATGAAATATAGGATTAAGAATACAAAAACAACCTTACGGGTTATTGCCATTTATCAAATATTAGGAGGCGTTTTAGGAATCGGTTTAATGGGCTGGTTGCTATTAAGAACAGGACAAATTAATGGGCCGCTTTTATTTATATACTTCCTGGCCATCTTCCTCTTTGGATTATCAGTTCATTCGGGAAATCTCCTATTAAAAAAAGATAGTTTAAAAACAGGGCTTATATTTTCATTGGTATTACAGACGCTGCAGGTACTGGCTTTTGGAATAGGAAGTTATACTTATATGTTTTTTTCTGGTGCAAGAGCCTCAATTGGTATAGACTTTACAAATGGATTCGAATTTGGCTTTAAGGCATCTTTCTCTGAATTCTCTTTTATCATCAACGCATCAGAACCTGAATACTTTATTAATATTAACCTTATAGCAATACTGGTTTTATCAGTACTGATAGATATTTACGAAGAACTATATAAAAGAAAGCCAGATGAGAAGCCAGAAGTGACTGAACCGGAACAGAGTGATGATTTAGATTTTAAAGAGAGTAATGAACAATCATCGATTAAGGATCATTAACTTTCATGCAAGTACCTTAATAAGTTTATCTAATTAGCTTAGAGGCAAATTACCAAAACTTACAAGCAACAATGAATCGACTCGATCGACTGACAAGCATTCTTATTCAGCTTCAATCGAAACGGCTGGTCACAGCTGGCGAAATAGCTGAACGTTTTGAAGTAAGCAAGCGAACCATTTACCGGGATATTCACTCATTACGGCAGGCGGGTGTTCCAATTGGCGAAGAGGAAGGAAAGGGTTATTTTATGCTCGAAAATTATCATTTGCCGCCTGTCATGTTTACCATGGAAGAAGCCAGGGCTTTGGTTACCACCAGTAAGATATTAAAATACCACACTGAAGATTCGCTGAAACAAAATTACGAGTCGGCTCTTCTGAAGATTAAAGCCGTATTGTCGCTTAAGGATAAAGACAAACTGGTGTTTTTAAATTCGAGAATTGGCTTTCAAAAACCCTGGGCACCTAGCAGTTTGTATTTAGATAGCATTCAGCATGCCATAACCGAAAGCCAAAAGCTGAGATTGATTTATCAGGCGAGGGGAGAGGAGCGGCAAACTGAACGGGTTATCCATCCGTATGCCGTTTATTTTAGTGGAGCCGTGTGGTCAACCATCGCCTTTTGTGAGCTGCGGCAAGACATAAGGGAGTTTCGCCTCGACAGAATCAAGGAGCTCACCATTCTGCAATTGCAATTCTCTCCCGACAAGAGTTTTAGTATGGAACATTATTTAGATGCACGTTCGAAAAGATTATTTCCTGACCCCTGACAAAGGGTTGTCCTTATGGCCATTTACTTTTGCATAAAGTAGTATTTAATTAATGGCCGTTGCTTTACTTTTAGCAGTATACGCAAGGCACAAACAGATGAACAAATGACAGCAAAACAAATCGCACTCAGAGACAAACAAGTTGAAATCAATTATTACCAACACGGACAAGGCGACACAACGCTTCTGTTTATACATGGCTGGTGTATTAACGCTACTTATTGGAAGAGTCAGTTAAATTATTTATCTGAAAACTACAGTGTTTACGCCATTGACCTGCCTGGTTTTGGCAATTCGAAGGCCGGGCGTAGCAATTGGACAATTGAGGAATATGCTTATGATGTGACAGCGTTTATAGAAGAAATGAAGCTTAAAAAGGTCGTCGTAATTGGTCACTCCATGGCTGGTGAAATTATGCTGCACCTGGCATTAAGCAACAATCCGAAAATCATTGGCATTGTAGGTATTGACAATTTCAAATTGATTGATGTTGAATTTTCGCCTGAGCAATTAAAGCAATTCGACGAATTCTTTTCAATGCTTAAAAAGGATTTTAAAAATTCGGCACCGGCATATGCTGATCTGGCACTGTTCCATCCAAGTACTTCAGAGGAGGTGAAAGACCGGGTAAAATCGGATTTTGCCAATAGTGATTCCTTAATTGGCTATGAAACCTGTATGAAACAAATGCAATACGCATTGATGGATGCACAACGACTCGAACAGCTTAACTATAAGTTGTATTTAATCAATAGTGATGCTACTCCTACAAATGAGGCTGGTCTAAAATTACATTGTAAAAACAGTTTTCAGATCGAAGCAATTTCGGCAACGGGCCATTACCCAATGATCGAAAAGCCCCGGGAATTTAATTTATTATTAGAAAAGGTGTTGAAAGAAATAAATTAAATCATACAGCAATACAAAATAGGCGAAAGTATAATAAGGTGTTGAGGTTTAGATGGCTTTCGCTTGTTTTTTGTATGATTGTTTGACAATCCTAATTCAGGATCATTATTATCTTAATAATTGTAAATACTATAACAAAATGCGAACCTTAGCTGTGTTTAATGAAGAATTTGGTGAGGTGGTGATTTATACAAAATCTTCAGGTATAAAACTTACCTCACTTCACTCCCTACAAATAGGCATAAAAAAAATGGCATCAAGTCGCTTAATTGATATTGAAATACAATATACTGAATTATATAGTACCTTTCCGGAGTATTCAATTCTACTGCCTGTATTGCTTTATCAGCTAAAAATTGGAAGTAAAACAGAATTAAAATATACCGGCAGTTATAAGGCCTTATCCTTATTGGTTCATAAAAATAGGAGGCTACCAATTGCCTTATTTTGCCAGATGAGAAGGACTGAATTGGCAAACCTTAACACTATCCATAAAGAAAAGGCAATTATTATAAAGTCAAAAGAGTTTAGGGATCTTAGAGCTTATAGTACAGTTCTTATTGCAGCAGATTTGGACTTGGTTACATTGAGTTTGAATAACCAAAGTCTCTTATGGCTAGGTAATGGAGCGTGTAATATTAATGGAATTAATAACTCAAGAATAATATTTCAAGGTAAGTGTAAAGGCAGCTTTAATTCTGATGAAATTTATCTTGGAACAAAGTCCAAAGTTAGTGGAAGAACGGAATCGGGTCGTTTAATCGTATCAGATGGGGCTGTTTTAGAAGGAGAAGTTGAATTAAAGGCATGACTAACAGAACCTATGAAATAATTAGAATTAACTATATGAGACATACTATAATCCTTGGGATATTATTAATAATCGGAATAAAGTCATATGCCCATAAGGACAGGTATTTTAATTACAAGTTCGACAATGTATCAGTTCGGTTTAGAACAGGCTATCGATTCGAAGAAATCAAGAATGCACAAATAATTGGTCAATATGCAGCTATACTTTGCAAAGAATTGCGATATAAGCAAACTGTTTTATTGGATTTTATTCATGATTATGGGCAAAGTTATAAAGGTAAAAATTTCTGCTTTGTTAATATTGGTAGCGATGTTTATAATACGGTAAGTTTTTACGGGCTTGCACATGATAACTCTAATGAGGAGCCTGTTTATCAGATGATCCCGTTTTCAAAAATAGAAGAACAAGATTTAGGCAAGCTCGAAAAATTGGTCCACAGTTCAGAACCTGTTGATAATCTTCAAAAGGTGGTCATTCGCCAGTTCGGTTTCCATTTTGACGTGAATATAACTTTGAAGCTTCTACATCACGCAATTATGAACCCGAAAGATGTAATTAATTCCACTCAAAAGGATTCCCTGCATAGCTATTTGCCAAATATGTATTATGAACTTAACACAATACCAAAAACCAAAATTGACTCAATATGCACACTAAAAATACAAAGTGTTGATGAGGTAATTGGTCAGAAAATATATGCTAAGCAAGATACAAGTGTTCGTAGCCGGTTAACATACTCTTATTATGCACAAAACAATAATTACTATTTTTATGTACGGCAGAACAACAATGAAACAGTTCTTGATACACTAAAACAAATCTATTCTTTCGAATTAAACAATGATAATTGGGAATCACTTTTTGTATTCGAAACACCAAATAGCTTCAAATATTATGAGTATGACAGGTTTAATAAAGAATTCACAAAGTCTAAACGACATGAAATTCAAAAAGATGAACATGAATCAATTGTCTTTTATAATGTAAATTGGATTTCAGACGACTTGTTCTTTATCAATCGGAGTAATTGCTTCGACATGTCTGCCAATAAAATTTTTCCTTATCTATCAAGAGATGATGTTTTAATTCACGATTTTGATAGTTATATAGATATGAAACGCCAGGACAAATAATGATTGTTTATTTCAAACAAGAGAATAAAGGTTGATTACCACTCGATTCGAGAAGTATTAACAAGTTATTCTAGAATAGCTTTCTATTAACAACCAAGTATAAACCCGGCCGATTCGTCTATTGTCATCCTTGAGAAGAACGATACCCTTTATTGGAAAGTTAAAGATCAGGTTATTATTGATAAAATGAGTCGTTAGCCATGATCATTATGCACTTAATATTTTATATTTGGACTTTAAAACATCATAATCCCAATCAATATTAAAAATCAAACCAACACTCATATGAAAAACCTAGGCCTACTGATTTTACTTGCATTAATAATTGTTTCGTGCCAAAAACATAAAGGATATCGCATAACAGGCAATGTAAGCGGGTTTCCGGATAGTACAACCATCTATTTGCGTAACCTGAGTACAGACGAAACCTTTGACAGCACCACCATAATTAATGGTCAGTTTTTGCTGCAAGGACACCTGCAGGATGAGCCGGAGCAGATTTGGTTAAACGCCCGGGTAGATGGGGAGTTTATCTACACCAACCTGTTAATTGGTAATGAAAACATCACTGTTGAAGGTGATATTAAAGATTTTCCGTGGCATGTCAACATTAACGGATCAAAAACACAGGATGATCACAATGCCCTGCGCGACCTGACTAAATCTTTTAATATTGAACGCGAAAAATTGGTTCACTACTATTTTGCTTTACCTGCTGATGAACAACAGAAGAGAAGTAATGAAATTTGGGGCGAGATCCGCGTAATCGACGATACCACGCGAGCTATACGCATTGCTTACCTTAAGTCGCACATAAATACCTATCCGGGTATAATTACCCTGGGCTACCTCAAACGATCGATGCCAAAGGATACGGTTCAAAAGCTTTTTAATCAGTTGACTGAAGAGCTGAAAGCCAGTAAATACGCGAAGGTGATTGATATTTATCTCAATGAGAAAATAAGCCAGATAGGTGATGTCTGCCACGATTTCGAAGCATATGATAAAAATGATCAGTTGCTGAAGTTTTCAGCTTTGAAGGGGAAATATGTCTTGCTTGATTTTACGACAGCCCATTGTGGCGCTTGCATTCAATCAATCGAAGAGTTGCACCAGATTAATGATTCATACAGCGATTCGCTTCAGATAGTGAGTTTTTATGGAGATGCAAAAAAAGAATTCTGGTTAAACTCATTGGAGCGCGATAGTGTTTCGTGGTTAAGTTTGTGGGATGGAAAGGGCCGGTATAGTGAAACCTACATCAAATATGGTGTGCAAGGCTTTCCAACATTCTTTTTGATCGATCCCCAGGGAAAAATCATTGACAAGTGGAGTGGCTATGGCAAAGGATTATTGGAGAATAAGTTAAAAAGATTTAAAGGCAATTAAAAGGAGTTGTACTTCGCTATTGAACGGTTCTTAACCGTATTGTAAGAATGCAACTATTCTAATAATATTAATCAAAATGAATACATTAAACTACCCTAAAAGTCCCGAGGAAGTAAAATCCAAATTAACACGTTTATCCTTTGCTTATAATATAAAGGCGATAGGAGCCATTTTATCAGTGATACTGTTTTTTGCATTTTATGTGGCATTGGTGATTGCCTGCGCTTATTTAATTTATTGGGCGCTTATTTATGAAATTTATACGGTCAACAAATGGACAATTTTACTGAAAATTGGTGCCATAGCCGGCTCGATTATGCTGTTTATTTTTACCCTTAAGTTTATCTTTAAACTGAAGAATCACCCCATTCATAATCGAATCAAACTCGATAAAAAGGAGCATGCCGAAATTTGGGAGTTTGTTTACCAGATTTGTAAAGAAACGGGTGCACCAAAACCCAAAAATATTTATGTCGATCCGGATGTAAATGCCTACGTTGCCTATTCAAATATGTGGCTTTCGTTGCTGTTTCCTGTGCGCAAGGAATTGACTATCGGGTTGGGCCTGGTTAGCTGTTTAAACCTATCGGAGTTTAAAGCAGTAATCAGTCACGAATTTGGTCACTTTTCGCAACGTAGCATGACCATTGGTAGCTATATTATTACCGCCAACAGCATTATCCACGACATGATTTTCTCGCGCGATAAATGGGACGATATTTTGCAAAAGTGGCAGGGGCTTGATCTCCGCTTATCTTTCGCGGCTTACGCACTTTTGCCCATGATATGGGTGATCAGGCAGTTGCTGAACCTGTTTTACCAATTACTCAATGTGCTGTATTCGTCACTTTCCAGGGAGATGGAGTTTAATGCCGATAAGGTGGCGGTGAAGACATCAGGCAGCGAAGCCATTGTTTCAGGTCTTTGGAAACTGGATTATGGAGTTGATGCCTGGAACACTACTTTAAACAGTGCTTACCTGGCTTCACAAAAGCAGATGTTTATCAAAAACCTGTACTGGCACAATATGAATCGCATCAGCGAGTTATCGGCTTCCATTAAAAGTAAATTAGCCCAGTTGCCAGCCGATGATCGTGGCGGACGATTATTCTTTAGCAGTTCAGAAAATTCGAAGGTGAGCATGTATGCCAGTCACCCGGCCAATGATCAGCGCGAAGCCAATGCAAAGACACCTTATATCGCCTGCGAAGAGGATGAACGAAGTGCATGGGTTTTGTTTCCTAAAGCACAAATGATACAGGAGGATCTTTCTGAATTAATTTACAAGCTCTATTGGGATAAAAAGCCGGAGGCCTTTGCCGATGAAACACAATTTGAAGCGTTCATCAAGGAGGAACAAAAAGGTGAGAGCTTGCAGGAGGAATATCAGAATACCTTTGTCAATCGTTTTGTAACCATTCCCACCGAAGCAGTATTGAAGGACAGTAATGAAAATGTGAAGGACGAAGCAAGCTTGAAACAAGAGTTAAAAGAGTTGATGGCACCCGTTAAATCATTGGATGGGCACATTGAAACATTGCAGGCCATTGCACAGGGCACTACCAGAATTAAAGAAGTGAAATACGGTGGTGTGGTGTATAAGAAAAAGAATCTGGACAGAGGATATCAGCGCATGATGAATGACCGGGAAAAGATGTTGAATGAAGAATTTAAAGATTGGGATCGGGACTTTTTCTGTTTGCACTATTGCATTGCCAGAAGTCAAAACACGGTATCCGAATTAATGAAACTCTACCGCCAGCACCAGCTTATTGTTGACTTTTACAGAAAAGTGGTGAATACCAGGGCTGGTATCTTCAATCAGCTGCAGCACCTGCAAGAAAGTGAAGAAGTATCGCAATCGCAGGTGTTTAAGTTCGGTGCCGATATTCGGCAGTGGATGGGTGATTTAAACAAAGAATTGGGCACTTTTAATAAAGCTACTTTTGTGCCATTAACCAATATTGCCAATGTTGATGAGTTAAAGCTGGCCATTATCGATGGAGGGGCTTTTACAGTTGATGAAGGAAACATTTTTGAAAATGGTGGTTTCGACAAAGTGGCCATGCAGCTGGAGAACGCTCCGATGCATTGTCAGCGAATTGATCAAAAGAGCATTGGTGCTATATTGCAATTCCACCAGGAAATGAAAAGTAAAGTCGAAGAGCAGGTGGCCGAGAATGCATAAGGCTGATTCAAATATCGTAAACTGCCAATACCAACTAAACCATGATATTAAACTACATTAACTGGAATCCTGATCCGGAGATTTTCAACCTATTTGGCCTTTCCATTCGATATTACCCGGTGTTTTTTGTCGCAGGCCTTATTCTTTGCCTGTATTTGCTGGGGTGGATTTACAAGCAGGAGAAACTACCCGAAAAGGATTTAAACTTGCTGTCTACTTATGCTTTTATTGGTATTTTGGTAGGTGCTCGTTTAGGGCATTGCCTGTTTTACGAACCCGACTACTATTTATCTAATCCACTTGAGATGCTTCTTCCTATTAAGTTGGTGGAAGGTGGAGGCTTCAAATTCACCGGTTATCGTGGATTGGCCAGTCATGGCGGGACCTTGGGATTAATCATTGCTTTAATTTTCTATTCCCGAAAAACAAAGCACAATATTATAGATACGCTCGATTTAATTGCTGTTGTGGCAGGCTTGGGAGCGGGGTTTATTCGTCTGGCCAACCTGATGAACTCCGAAATAATAGGTATGCCCACCTCAAAGCCTTGGGCATTTATTTTTCACCGGGTCGACCAGTTTCCCCGTCATCCTGCCCAATTGTATGAAGCATTAGCATACTTCTTAATCTTTGGAATTACCATTACTCTATACAAAACCAAAAGAAAGCAGCTGAAAAACGGTTTCTTTTTTGGCCTGACGCTGGCTCTTATTTTTATAGCTCGTTTTTTTATCGAGTTTATAAAAGAGCGACAAGTGGCATTTGAGGAGACAATGGCATTGGATATGGGGCAAATACTGAGTCTTCCGTATATTTTGTTGGGTTTTGTTTTTATTATTTATGGGATTTGGAAAACCCGTAAATCGCAACGAATAGAGACCGTTTAAACCGCAAAAACCACTAATTTAAACGCCTAAAAGAATCTAAGAAACAAGATGCAGTTAAAACCCAAAGATTTTTATTCTTATTTCAGGGAGTGTTATAAGCTTGATTACAAAGAATTTGTTGTTGATAATATTTTGTCGCAGAAGTATCCCTTTAAATGGTTTGTTTCGGGCACAGAGGAACTGTTGAGCGATGCATTGCCTTACATTCCTTATAACAATAAAAAGCTGGTTGAGCTGGAGAAGGAGATTGAGTTATACAAACTGGAAAAGAAGTTGTTTTACGCTTGCTTTTTTGTTTTAGGCAGAAACACCAATCCGCTCATTAAGGACAAACGTTATTGTGCGCCTTTGTTGCTCTTTCCGGCCAATATCGTAAGCGTTGATGATGTGAAGTTTTTGGAAATTGAGCTAGATTCTCCCACTATTAACCGATCTGTTCTCAGCAACCTGGAGTGCAAGGATTCAAATCTGTCTAAGGATTTGTTTATAAAAGAACTGACAGAGCTGGTGGTTAATAATACCAGTAGTTTAATTACTTTAAAAAGCATAATCGATAAGTATTTTGTCAATGTAGATGCCGAAGAATTGCTTTTGCAACCTGGGGTGTGGCCCGTAACAAAGGTGAGGAAACGATTGGCGGATTACGAATTTCCGGAGGGTAATTATCAAATAGTTCCCTCATTTGGAACGGTGTTGGTCGATAAATCCGAATCAACGCTCAAAGTCATTAACGATTTAAATGAAATCATTGAACAAGATCAGTTTAATGCCAGCCTGGATGATTTGTTAAAAGGCAATGATAGTGAATACCTTATTAAGCAAAGTTTATACAAATCGCGCTTAAACAATGATCAGGCTTTGGCACTCGAAAACACGTATCGTTTCAGCAATTCGGTAATTGTTGGCCCGCCGGGTACCGGAAAGTCTTACACTATCACATCCATTGTTTCCGATCTTGTCGCCAATAATCAAACGGTACTGGTTGTTTCTAAAACCCGCCAGGCAGTTGAAGTACTCCGTTCAATGCTTCAGGATGATTTTAAACTGAAAGATTATCTGATTCACACCACTGGCTATAAGTACAAGATTAGCCTCAA
Organism: Carboxylicivirga sp.; assembly: GCA_025210475.1. Classification (GTDB taxonomy): domain Bacteria; phylum Bacteroidota; class Bacteroidia; order Bacteroidales; family Marinilabiliaceae; genus Carboxylicivirga. Next base: position 98,548 of record JAOARW010000099.1, read on the forward strand.
AGCCAAGATCAGAAAGTACCTAAGCGGTATATTGGCCAAAAGGAATATCAAACTTAATGAGGGACGGGTTTATAGGCTGTTTAATCATTTGCAGGATTTGGAGGAAGAATTTGAAAAACTGATTGATCGTGAGCTGCAGATTTCAGACCTCGATTTTAGTACGGATTTATCCTTCTTCGACAAAAGGAAGAAATTGTATTACAACAGTGGCTTGTTTAACGGACAGCGACTATGGGAAGTTTATGATGAAATAGACGCCCTGATAACTAATTTAGATTCGGAAATAACAACCTATTCAAGACGAAAAATACAATCCAACATTAACAGAAGTTCGCAGGTTTTCCGAAAAGATATTTCACTTTTTCACGATGCCTTAAGTGCCAATAGCTTCACCGAATACAAAACGTTATTAAACAAAGCCAATCATAAGAACATTCTGCAGGTATTCCCCATTTGGCTGGCCAATTTGGGCGATTTAAACTCGGTACTGCCTTTGCAAAAGGATTTATTTGATGTGGTGATTATCGATGAGGCCACTCAATGTGATATTGCAACGGCACTACCGGCCATTTACCGGGCCAAAAGATCCATTGTGGTGGGCGATCCCAACCAGCTGCGTCATTATTCGTTTGTGTCGCGGGCGCAGCAATTTGAATTACAAAAGAAGTTTGGTTTACCGGCCGATAAAATTTTCGATTACCGAAACCGCAGCATCCTCGATTTATATATATCCAAGGTGTTAAAACAGGAGCAGGTGTCGTTTTTAAGGGAGCACTTTCGCTCCACACCATCCTTAATCGAATTCAGCAACCAGAAGTTTTATGAGGGGCAATTGGAAGTTATTCGCTCAACACCCAAGCATACGGCTCATAAACAGATCGAAATTATAAATGTAGAGGGGGAACGAAACAGTAAAGGTATTAATGAAGTTGAAGCCCGGGAAGTAATAAAAACCCTGAAAAAGCTGATGCGTCGATACCGAAATAAGTCATCGATGCCTTCATTGGGTATTATTTCGCCCTTTAGCAGCCAGGTGAATTTCATTAATAAATTGTTAAAAGAGGAGTTCAACCTGGACGAGCTAAAGAAATACGATTTGCTCTGCGGTACACCTTATACTTTTCAAGGTTCAGAGCGCGAAATTGTCCTGTTGTCCTTTTGTGTTTGCGATCAGTCACATCCTTCTGCTTTTATTCATGCCAATAAGCCAGAGGTGCTGAATGTGGCTATCACAAGGGCAAAATCATTCCAATATGTTTTTAAGTCTGTTAGCGATAAAAAACTGAAAGAAGACTCTTTGCTATCTGATTATTTTCGCTTTGTAGAAACTTTTTCTCATTCAGAAAAGGCCGACAGTGAAAAAGATAGGTTTCAGGAAGAGGTGCTGGATGAAATAAAAAAATTAGGATGTGATGAGCTTAAGTGTGGCTATCCGGTGGCAGGAAATCTGCTGGATATACTAATCGTCAACAATGGACGTAATTATTTTATCGATCTGATAGGGTATCCGGGAATGTTTAAAGAAGCATTTTCGCTCGAACGCTATAAAACACTTGGCAGAACAGGCATTAAAACGCTTCCCCTTCATTATAGTTATTGGAAAAAGAATCGCAAGGAAGCTGTGAAAAGGGTGGCTAAACTGATTAATTCGAATTAGAAATACAACATATCTAACCTTAAATAATTAATAATGGAAAACTGGATAACCGTTGTAACTTTTACTCAACCCCATGAAGCTCACTTTGCAAAGGGACTGCTCGAATCTGAAGGAATAGAAACCATGATTCGTGATGAAATGACTGCTCAGGTCAATAATTTTTACTCCAACGCCATTGGTGGTGTCAAACTGGATGTGAAGGAGGCAGAGATGGACAAAGCCAGGTCTGTTTTGCTAACCGGTGGATATATTACCCAAGAAACACACGAAAAGACTAGTGCCATTGAATGGGTAAGCGAGCAACAGCATTCCGATAAATCCATATGTCCCTTTTGTCAATCAGACAATATCTATCGTAAAAAAGAAGTGAATGGACTGGTTGTGGTGCTCTATTTTATTTTGGGAGCCTTTTTCCCCATTTTCAAGCGCAACTACGTTTGTTACGATTGTGAAAAAGAATGGAAATTCAAGAAATAATACAATATACTTTTAACCTTAATTCGAAGATCAATGACAACCCGATACCTTATCCTAAGTCTGCTATGTATCAGTACTTCAATTTATGCTCAGCAATTTAATACCTTGCACATTGAAAGAACAGAAATAGATACCAATAATACCATATATCAATCCGGTAAGGTTTATACTTACGATTACGAAATAATTGACCAGCAGAAGGCTTATCGATTAAATAACAATGGCAGTGTTGCAGAAGGAAATTTTGAGTTGGTTGAAGCAACAGATGATACATTTAACCTAAAAATCCAGCTGATCGTACCGAAGTTGGATAAATCGCAAAGAACAAATAAGCGGCAAACAGAGATATTATATTTATTTATCCCGATTTATACTGCAATGGAAAGAACAGGCATTGTTGAAAATGACGAAAACGTTTGGATTCATCCACCACGTTCGGGTTTTTTCAGATCGCTGGAAACCTGTCCTTTCCCTTATGTGAAGTTACCTCTTGAAGTAGGCAAGGAGTGGCAGGATAAAATGAAAATTAGCAATCATTGGAGCCATGAAAAGTGGGGTGTTTGGGATAAGAAATTATTGCTTCATTATAATTATAAAATTGCACGTAAGACGATGTTGGAAACTGCAATGGGCGATGAGGAATGTTACGTGGTAGAAAGTACTGCTAAATCAGAAATTGGCGAATCAAAGCTGCTGAGCTACTATTCTGAGAAATACGGTTTTGTGCGACTGGAATACACCATGGCAACCGGCTTACAGGTCAATCTATGGCTTTGTAATTATCTTGAGAACCAAAAACTGGATGGGCTTGAAGACGTAGTCAGTTTTCTTGATGAATGTCAAAAAATGCAAGCTAAATAGACGAATGAATGTCTATGATATACTAACTAATAAATCTAAGCTAATGAAAACCCTACTTTTAATTCTGGCATTAACAATTTCGCTTAACTGTTTTTCACAAACAGAAGGTAAAAACTTTATCGATTACAATTACATTGAAGTAACCGGTAAAGCAGAGATGGAAGTCGTTCCTAACGAAATCTATTTGAAGATTATCATCAATGAAAAGGATTATAAAGGAAAAGAGCTGGAAGATATTGAAAAGGAAATGATTGTGAAACTGAAAAACCTCGGTATTGATGTTTCAAAAGATCTGGCGATTAAAGATATGATGAGCAATCTTAAAAATTATTGGTTAAAAGGAAAACAAATACAATCATCTAAAGAATACCAATTATTGGTTTATAAAACGCTGACAGCTGGTCGCGTTTTTCAGGAGTTGGAGTCCATAGGCATTTCTAATATTTCAATTGACAGGTTGAATCATTCTGATATCGAAAAGTTTCGATTGGAAGTAAAAGAAAAGGCGGTTGTTGCGGCCAGAGAAAAAGCCATAGTGCTAACCAATGCAATCGGACAAAGTATAAAAAATGCCATTTATATTAAAGAACTGGATTATGGCGTTAGTCCTCATCTGAGAGCGGCCAACACTAATTTTGTTGTCCAGGGCTATTATGCAAATGTACCTGGAAGCAAGCAAGCGGAGATTGAAATCGAAAAGATAAAATTGCAGTATTCGGTCTTGGTGCGATTTGGTATGCATTATAAATAGTTGTAGTTGCAAAGGTAATACCAATTATTCCAAGGGTTGTTTTTATAGTTAAAATGGTATAAGATTCTTATTTTAGCAAAACACTGATGGCGAACATCAATGAATTATGATGGTTTGGTTAACAGAATTGAGTAAAATGCGAGAGCTATCGTGCTTGCAAATTGAAGTTGCACATTACCTAACAGATGACATAAAATCTATTTCATGGAAATAAAAGAATTAAAACCTTTAACACCGGATCATAAAGAAATCGTATTGAGAAGCTACGAACGATTTAAGCACCTGCTGATTGAATTAAGGAAAAAAGAGATTCCGGTAGCGCTGGTAAATGCTATTAATGTAGAGATTGATCATGTTAATTCTGTTTCTGTGGCTGACTTCAAAAAAAGCCTGAGAAAAGCCCAGGCAAACATTCTTAAGATGGTTGAAAAGGAATTAAAGCTGGTTCCTAAAAATTACTATCGTAATACCTGGTTGGCAGTTGGTATGGCGGCTTTTGGAATTCCATTTGGCACGGCATTGGGCATGAGTACTGATAACATGGCTTTACTGGGTGTTGGATTACCTTTGGGCATGGCTATTGGTATGGCAATTGGTAATCAGATGGATCAAAAGGCCATAAAAGAAGGGCGCCAGCTCAATATTGAAATAACCTAACTGTTATATCATATCATCCCCTTATTTCATTATTTGTAAAACCAGTTTAAATAAAGCTATTACTTATGAAAAAAGCATACAACCAAGACGAAGCCATTGCCAGGATGACATTTGCATCGGTTTACCCGCACTATGTAACCAAAGTTGAGAAAAAGGGTCGAAGTGAAGCCGACTTACAGCAAGTAATCGAATGGTTGACAGGCTTTACCAAAGACCAGGTGCAAACATTGATTGATGACGAGGTAACTTTTGAGGAGTTTTTCAATAAAGCTGTTGTGAATCCCAATGCTAAGCTCATTAAAGGGGTTATTTGCGGATATCGTGTGGAAGAAATTGAAAACACGCTAACACAGCAGGTACGCTACATGGATAAATTGGTAGATGAGCTGGCCAAAGGCCGTAAGATGGAGAAGATTTTAAGAGAAGAGTAAAAGTTTAATAAAGACATTAGACGAAAGACTCAAGATGATTGCTGAGGGGAGTGGAAGTAAGCGATAGTGCATAGTGCCTGGTGCAGGAGTGCAAGTGGAGTCCGAAGCATAAAGTCCGAAGTCTGTAGTTTGATGAAACTCCAAACCCAGAACCCAAAACCCCGAACCCTCTAACTCATAATTCATATACCTAAAGCCTCTCTTAAACTATTCAACTTCTAAACATCTCAACTAGAAAAAAGAAAAAAGACATAAGACGGAAGTTGCTTGCAGAGCGGAGTCGAAGTAAGCGACAGTGCATAGTGCATAGTGCATAGTGCCTGGTGCAGGAGTGCAAGTGTAGTCCGAAGCATAAAGTCCGTAGTCCGTAGTTTGATGAAACTAAAACCCCAAACCCAAAACCCCGAACTCAAAAAAGAACCAATCCAATTTATATGAGCATCAATAAATATTTACCCGAATTAATTAATGCTGGTGTGATTTCCTCTGAAAAAGCGGATCAGATCAGGGAATATTACAAAAGCAAAAGTAGTTCATCCGCCAACCGTTTGTTTGTTGTGTTTGGCATTTTGGGCGCTATCCTGGTGGGATTGGGCATTATCCTGATCATCGCCCATAACTGGGATGAATTATCGCGAAGTACGAAAACGATATTTGCCTTTCTGCCATTATTGATTGGTCATGGGTTTTGCTTATTTACATTGATAAAAAAGCCGGATAGCATGGCCTGGCGTGAGAGTGCCACAGCCTTTTTGTTTTTTGCTGTAGGAGCCAGTATATCACTGATTAGCCAAATCTATCACATTCCGGGCAATCTAAGCGCTTTTCTGCTTACCTGGATGTTGCTATGTTTGCCCTTGGTATACTTTATGAAGTCATCCATCGCCTCCTTGCTTTATTTGGTGGGAATCACCTATTACGCCGGAGAAACCTCCTACTGGACCTATCCAGCGCAAGAGAGCTTTAATTATTGGATACTCCTATTGTTGGTATTACCACATTATTATCGTTTGTACAAGGAAAATCCCAAAAGTAATTTTCTCACTTTTCATAATTGGATTATTCCCTTATCGGTGGTGATTACCTTGGGTACCATAGCCAATACTTCAGGCGATCTGATGTTTATCGCCTATTTCAGTTTATTTGGTGTTTTATACCAGATTGGCGAGTCAAAGCTTTTAAACCATCAAAAAGCCCGGAATAATGGATTCCGCATCATTGCTTCCCTGGGAACAGTTGTATTATTGCTGGTATTAAGTTTTGATTGGTTCTGGGCCGAGTTAAGAGACGAGCACTATTCATTAACACAACTTTTTACTTTGGCTGAGTTTTATGCCTCGGCATTACTGTCAATAATGGCGATTGTGTTATTGATTCTGCAGCAAAAAGGCAAATCTCTAAAGCATTTGCATCCCATGTCGCTAGTGTTTCTACTATTCATTGTTACCTATCTAATTGGCCTGTATGTGCCAGTCGCCAATTGGTTAATTAACCTGGTTGTTTTTGCCATTGGTATTTGGATGATTCGGGCAGGCGCAAAGCAAGATCATTTGGGCATTTTAAACTACGGTTTGTTAATTATAACAGCCCTTGTTACTTGTCGATTTTTTGATACAGATTTGAGTTTTGTCCTTCGTGGATTGTTGTTTATATCGGTCGGAGCTGGCTTTTTTGCGGCTAATTACCAGATGCTCAAAAAACGTAAGGCGACAGAAAGAGAAATTTAAACAGATGAAACGACCATGCAAATTCAATTATTCAATTTACACACAAGAGAATGATTGAATTTATTTGGGAGTTCGTTCCATCTGGCAAATGAAAATAAATTTATACAGATGAAAAAACGAAAAATTATTATAGCCGCATTTATACTAGTAGTATTGGCACAGCTGTTTGTTCCGGCTCAGATGATCTGGAACAGAGAACAGGTTTTGAGTAAGGGTCAGGAGTTTAAGTTTCAAACCCGCCCCATCGATCCCAACGATCCTTTCAGAGGAAAATATGTACGTTTGCGCATCGAAGAAAATACTTTTACAGCCAATGATAAAAGCTATTGGCAGGAAGGCGAGGAAGTGTATGTTACTTTAATAAACGATGAAGCCGGTTTTATTAAAATTGCCGGCGTATCGAAATATGAACCGCAAAACCAGGCTTATGTAAAGGGCAAAATTGATGACATTCCTTATGGCAATTCCTACACCATTAGGCTTAAATATCCCTTTGATCGCTACTACATGGAAGAGTCCAAGGCCGATGATGCCGAAAAGATACACCGCGATTCAGCACGCGACACCATCAACTTAACTTATGCACTGGTGAGCATACTCGATGGTGAAGCTGTTTTAAAAGATGTGATGATTAATGAGCAATCCATCCGCGAAATCGTTAAAAACAGACAGTTGAATAATGCCAATCAATAGATAATAAAACACGGAGGTGTAATGAGACTGAGGAGATTATCTATTTGATGTCATGCAGAATCATCATCAAGATCGATGACGATCATTTATATAGCGTACTCATTCGTAAACCCATTCAGAGAGAATGAATCATTAAAGAACTCAATTTACCTATTATGCTCCGTGCCTCAGTGTCTCTGTGTTTATTTTTTTAACGTTGATTCTGATTGTTAACCAAGATTTATAGAGTCACAGATTAAAAGAAATCCATCCTACATACAATGAAAGATTCAGAAATAGAACAGTTTTGCCCGGCCAACAAACAAGAATGGCGTGAGTGGCTTGCCCAACATCACCAAGCTAAAGAAGCCGTTTGGTTAATCATCTACAAAAAGTCGTCGGCAAGGGTAAATCTAAGTTGGAGCGAAGCGGTTGATGAGGCCCTTTGTTATGGTTGGATCGATAGTACCAAAAAAGCCATTGATACTGAAAAATACCGGCAATACTTTGGTAAGCGGAAGCCCAATTCTACCTGGTCGAAGGTGAATAAGCAGAAAATAGAGCAACTTTCCAAGGCCGGAAAGATGAGGGAAGCCGGATTGAAATGTGTGGAAGTGGCAAAGCAAAACAAGTCATGGACGGTGCTGGATTCTGTCGAAAACCTTGAAGTGCCGAAGGATTTAATCCTCGAATTGGATAAACGCCCCGGAGCGAAGGACTATATTCTTAAGCTTAGCAAATCACAACTTAAAGGCTTGCTCTATTGGATTGTTTCTGCCAAGCGCCCAGAAACCCGACAAAAACGGATAATCGAAATAGCAGAGAATGCGGCCAATCAGACAAAACCCAAAAATTTTAGATAAGCAGTAATTTTTACCATTTTAATAGTGATTTCTGCATTTGACTCATCTAAATCTTTAAAAATTAATGTTGTCCGATCATATGTTAATTAGTTAATCCTTAACAACAATACAAGTCATTAATTATCAGCTGTTAATCTGAATAATTAATGGCTTTTTAACATTCTTAATTGCAAGGTTTTTAGTAACTTAGAGTAAAACCTTGCAGAAATAATGAAAGGAAAAC
>JAOARW010000100.1 GCA_025210475.1 Carboxylicivirga sp.
AAGTGAGTCGTAAAACTCACTAAAACAACTAAAAAGTGAATGAAAAATGAACAACTTATACAATTATAGTTAAATAGAAAGGTGGAAATGGTCATAAAAACAAAAAGCTCTTCTTTCAACTATTTTTGCAAAGGTCTCAGTTGAAGAGTTGATCAGTTTAAAAGTTGACATACAAGAAAGCCTGTCAACTTACGTTAACAGGCTTTGGAATATATTTTCGAATAGTAATTATCCGCGAATCGCTTTTACTCCTGGTAATTCTTTTCCTTCTAAGAACTCCAATGAAGCACCACCTCCGGTTGAGATATGGCTCATTTTGTCTGCCAAACCACTTTTATTAACAGCAGCAACAGAATCGCCACCACCAATAATAGAAACCGCTGAAGAATCAGCTACAGCCTGACATACGCCGAAAGTACCTTTTGAGAAGTTAGGCATTTCAAAACATCCCATAGGGCCATTCCAAACAACTGTTTTAGCACCTGCAATTTCAGCAGCATAAGCAGCAGTCGTTTTAGGACCAACGTCTAATGCCATGCGACCTTCAGGAATATCACAACCTACTTCCATAATATCAGCATCGTCAGCAAACTTATCAGCAGCCAAGTTATCAACTGGCAACATGAAGTTAACGCCATTTTTATCAGCATCAACTAAAATTTGCTTAGCCGTTTCAACCAAATCTTCTTCAACTAATGAGTTACCTACGTTGTGACCTTGAGCTTTCAGGAAAGTATAAGCCATACCACCACCAATCAAAATAGTATCAACTTTAGTGATTAATGATTTCAAAACTTCTAATTTACCAGAAACTTTAGCGCCACCTACGATAGCAACAAATGGTTTCTCAGCATTTTCAACAGTATCACCTAAGAATTTGATTTCTTTATCCAATAAGTAGCCAGCCATCTTTTCGTCCATAAACTGAGCGATGATGGTAGTAGAAGCGTGAGCACGGTGAGCCGTACCGAATGCATCATTCACATAAACGTCTGCTAATTCTGCCAACTGCTTAGCGAATCCTTCGTCACCCTTAGTTTCTTCATTGTGGAAACGTAAGTTTTCCAGCAATAATACTTCACCACCTTTAAGGTCAGCAGCCATTGCTTTAACATCATCACCAATACAATCTGGTGCAAATTTTACGTCAACACCTAAAGTAGCAGAAAGGTGAGCTACGATGTGCTTTAATGAGAATTCTGGCTTAGCCTCGCCTTTTGGACGTCCCAGGTGAGACATCAAAATTACAGCACCACCTTCGGCCAAAACCTTTTTGATTGTAGGCACAGCAGCACGAATACGGGTATCGTCGGTGATTTCAAATTTATCATTTAAAGGCACATTGAAATCCACACGGATAATCGCCTTTTTTCCTGCGAAATTAAAACTGTCAATTGCAGCCATTTGTGTATTGATTTTAATAATTCAACAATGAGGCGCAAAGATAAGAAATTAATGGTTGTTTGTGATAAAAATCAGTCTTTCAATTGCGATTTAAAATTCTTTAACGAAGCTTCGTATCAATTGAAAAGTGCTGATTAAATTAAAGCAAGAAATAATCTTCGATATTAAGACCATTCGCAACCGCCAGAAACCATCCATTTAATAATTCTTTTCGATTGTATTTCATGGATTGTTTTGTTTGCCAATCGAATAACTTTCCACCTGCAGCCTCCAAAATCGCTTGTCCTGCAGCCGTGTCCCATTCCATCGTTGGTCCTAAACGTGGATATAAATGTGCTGAACCTTCTGCTACCAAACACATCTTTAAAGAACTGCCTCGCGATACCAACTGAACATCGCTCACCTTATTCTTTAGCTCGTTTACATAAGCCTCTGTTTCTTTCGAGAAATGACTCACGCTGGCAACAACTGAGAAAACACTCGGTAAAGTCTTTGGCAATCGCACCTCTTTTATTTCACTCATTAATTGCTTTAGGTCATATTCTCTCCAGTTATTTGGCAACTGTGCCTTATAAGCTCCATTTTTATCGCCCCAATATAACAGGTTTAAACAAGGTGCAAATACAACTCCCATTACTGGCTTTTGCTGATCAAGCAAGGCAATATTAACCGTGAATTCTCCGCTTCTCTTTACAAACTCTTTGGTGCCATCCAATGGGTCAACAATCCAGAGTTGTGACCACTGCTTTCGTTCTTCGTAATCAAGCTCAATCCCTTCCTCACTTAAGACAGGAATATGTGTGGTCATAAGATGTTTTTCAATTATCTGATGACTCTTAATGTCGGCCTCTGTTAACGGAGAATCATCACTTTTTAATCGCATGCCAAAATCATTGGAGTTAAAAATGGTCATTATTTCTTTACCAGCAATCAGCGAAGCTTCGATGGCTATTGGAAGAAGTTGCTTATTCATCGTTGAAGAATTTTAAATCGTGTGCCCGGTGTAAAAGTAAAACTTCTCAAATCGAGGTTCTGAATCACCAAAATACCGGGATTACTTTCTACTTCTATTCTTCCCCACCTTTCGGCCTTGATTAAATTTGCCGCTTCATAGGTATTTTTATGCAATACAGATCCCAGCGAATCTTCTCCTCTTACTAATTTTGCATGTTTTTGAATATTTTTCCAGGCCTCAAAGAATACATCCGACTCAAGATTCGGGTTATTTGGCTGTATCCTCAGAACTCCATTTACCAGACATTTTCCTTTAACCGAATTGATTGAATCAGATGATACACTTGCGACAAATCCAGGCACCAGAATTCCTGGATAGTATTCCAAACCTGGCTCTTCTTTAAAATCACTGCCTGATTCCCATAAATCAGTAATTGTGCCATCATCGGCCAAATGAACAATTGGTCGTTTCCCAAAAGTACCATCCTTTCTTAGATAGAAATGAGAAGTAAGTTTGCGCATTAACGTTGTTCCATGACTTCCGCGCCAAGGTTTTTAATAAAGGTTAGCTTTATATCATCAATCGTAACCGGAGCATTCTTGGTGGTATCGTGATCAAACAAAAGACCTTTCACTTTTACCAAGTTCTTTGAATCGCTAATTTGGTGCGACACATTTCCCTTAACCGACTTAAAAGATTTATGAATCTGATAGCTCAAAGTATCCATGGAACTATCAGCATAGCAGGTTATCATCTTCATTTGAGCACTATCCAACAATCCTTCTTTCACAAAAGAATATTCAGCATATAATCGAATGATTCCTCCACTTAAGCTATCAACATCAATGTCAAAAGCCACCCGATTATCCAAAGAGTCAGCTTTCGCAAATGGAACCTTAAAAGCAGTCGTGTCATTCCATAAATCCATCTTACTAGGAACTTTTGCCATATTAAGCTTTTGTTCCTTTTCTTTATTCATGGCATTTTTCAACTCTGCATCACGACGACTGAGTATTTCAATAACTTCAGCATAAACATCAGAAAGCACCGTTGGGTTTGCCGAATACCAGGCCATAGCCGTATCAAACTCAACCTTGGTCATTTCATATTGATCCAGTACATTCCGGTAATACCCAGAAACATTGTCCTTCTTTCCGGAATTATAGCTTAGACGCGTTTGTCCCAACACACTTTCGAGCTGGTAAATATCCGCCAAAATTTCTGCCATCTCTTTTTCACCAGGTAAATCTCGCGGAACCTTTGGCCTGGTTGAACAACTCAAAAGAGTAATCACAAATAATATAATAGAACAAACTCTTAACATAGGGATAAGTTTACCTGCCATCAGCCCTCAGCATGGTTCTGATAGTTTTTAAAATAATTACAAAATCAAGGCGTAATGACCAATTATCAATGTACTCCAAATCCATGCGCATCCAATCTTCAAAGGTCACATCATTTCTACTTGGTGATATCTGCCAAACACAAGTTATACCAGGCTTCATTGATAACCGTCTTAACTGCCAGCGTTCATATTCACGAACTTCAGCCGGCACAGGCGGCCTTGGACCAACAATGGACATATCACCTAAAAGCACATTAAAAAACTGGGGTAATTCATCTAAACTTGTTTTTCTTAGGAAATTGCCAATTCCGGTAATTCGAGGATCTCTTGTCATTTTAAAAACGGGACCATCCATCTCGTTTTGTTCCATCAAAGTTGCTTTTAGCTCTTCGGCATTGGTCACCATCGTTCTGAACTTATACACCCAAAACTTACGACCACGCATACCTACCCTTTTTTGCTTAAAGAAAATAGGCCCTTTTGATGTCATTTTAATACCAAGCGCAATGCCTATAAAAACAGGCGATAGTATTGTTATGGTAACAAAGGAGACTACAAAATCAAATACCGCCTTCAGCTTTAAAAGCAAATAATCCATTGGTGTATTTGATATGGTCAAAACCGGAGTTGTATCAAAATAATGAAGGTGCGTTTTATTGGTCAGCATATTAAAGAATGGTGACGACATTCGAAATACCACTCCCAACTCATTACAACTGGTAAGCAGTGCCATAATATCTTCCATCCTTGCCTTTTCACGACAATAGATTACTTCATCAATGGTTTTTTCTTCGATTAATTTATCAACATCACTATTTTCAGGTAATGTAAGTACCGAATCTCCAAGCTTATCGTTTAGCTCCTGGTTTCCAACAACCCCAACAATACGATAGCCCCACTCTTTATGACTTAAAACATTATCAATAAAGTTCGTTGCCGAGATATCCCCAACGATCAATACATTTCGATAATTATATCCTTTTCGACGGGCACCTTTTAAGTAAGAGAACACTGCCAATTTTAATAATAGCAGAATTACGGCTGAGATACCACCAAAATAAATAATTGGTGTAACACCAATGTAATGAAGGTTAAACACAAAAACAGCCAATGACAAAATACCAATGCCCACTATTGTAGCCCCTAAAACATTCAAAAGAAGGATTGAGTATGGGCGAGAGCGATATATTTCGTTGGTGCGAAACGCTTTAGAAAGAGCAAACCAAATACCCAAAACGACCAGATGGAGAATTATTGAGTCCTTATTACTTAAAAACGTATACTGTCCAAAATACAGATATAATGCGGCATCCAGAGAAAACCAAGCAATAATGGCATCCAATCCGGCCAAAAAGTTATAAACAACTCTTTCTTTTTCTTTTAACATTCTTGTGTGTTTATTCTAAAAACTACAAAAGTAATTAATTCGAACTATAAAATGATAAGCGATGCTTAAAATCTAGGTGAGTATACAATGCTTAACTGTCCACCAACAGAATCGTATAGTTCGCCCGTATCAATTGCTAATTTGCCTCGGAAGATTAATCCTTGCATCCAGTGACTCTGCCAATCTATTTGTATCATACTATAAATTTGCTTCTTAGGATTAGAAAAGTAATAGTTATCTGTCAAATCCCAGCTATAGCGCCCCCTATACTTTTCTCCATAAGTCCCTTTATTTAGTGTATAAGTTGTTTTAATACGATACTTTAAAGAAGGAGATAGATAACCTTCAGCTCCAAAATGAAAACCATTCACGCGATTATTAAAAAAATTGACTTGATTTACCTCTTGCCAGGACGAGGCATATCTCCGCACTAAATTAGCTGTGTGATATAAAGGTGTACCCATGTTCATTCCATCATAGATCCAGCCATTGTAATAGGTACCATTATTCATAAAGTCATCACGCCCACCATAATCATGCCCATAGTTTTCATTAATAACCATATAATCGATCACATCGTCACCTGTCCACCCTGATGTCTCTTTTCCAAATACATCCATCATAAACTGATCGTAATCATCTATTTGATCCATCAAAATAATTCCTTGTTTTTCGTAACCATCTGGATAAACAGGATCAGGAATTCCCTCTCCACTTTGATAATCTGTCTTAATCAACTCCACTGACAGACCTTTTAACCATTTTACTTCTTTTGGATAAATGCTTACTCCCAATATGTAATCCTTATTTTGTCCGTGATTAATGAATAAACCAGATCCATCGGCAAAAGGCTTTTGAAGATAAAAATGTACATCGGCCAAATTATGGTTCCAATACAAACCAAAATCCCACATCCCCATATGCGCTCCAGCCGCATTGGTTTGTTCACCTCCTCCCAACTTCGCCGAACCTTTTGCAAAAAAAGTGGCCCAGAAATCAATGGGAATTTTATCCCCATTAGAGCGTGTTCCTCCAAATAATGCAGAATGAACCAATCCAACATAAGGCTTGAGTTTTGTATTTCCCAATCGGGCATAAGCAAACTTTTCATGCAGCAAAACATCATTTGCACTATTTCCTTTATCACCACGATCATCATTCAGCAGCCCCTGTGACATACCTCCTTTAATTTCCAACCAGTTTTTTGTAAAACCTAAAGGCATGTAATCGAAAATTCCCAATGTCGCCCTTGGTAAAGGACGTGCATTGGAGTTCATAAGGAACATACCGGAACTTAAGTGATCGTCATAAATCAAAGGTGAATACTGTTCCTTGCCAATCGAATAATCAATAAACCAAAGCTTACCATTTATATAGGCCTCTTGCAAATGACTCTTACTAATTTCAAAATTTACAAGTCCTCTTAAACCTGCTTGTAGTTTAAAGTTATCATTACTAACAATGTTATACTTCACGCCCAATTCCAGAAGGCTTTCTGATTGTCCAAATTGCTCAAATCGTCCCCATTCGTTTGAAACTAACCACATGGGGCGAATATCGTCAGACGAAACCAGTGTATGCGAAGCTACATCAATTTTTAACTGATTAATTTGAGCTTGTAATCCTATGGAAATAAAAACTGTTAATAATAAAAGTACTCGTCTTTGTATATTCATTTAATCACTTGTTTGGCGTGTTTAATTGTGCAAATATAACTATTAACCCGAGTTCGATTTAAATTTCAGAGCTCAGATTAGGCTAAAGAGTTGATTGATAACTTGCAACTCCTGAGTAATAGTAAACTATTGCGAAGAAATTAAATTAAAGAGTTATCATTAAAGCATAAAACAAAGGGCAATTGTTAATTAGCTTTTTTACTATATTCGTTCTCCATAACCTAAACTATGAAATTAACCCACAATATATACCTGATCGTATTGTTGCTTATTACGACTCAATTAATCAAATCTCAGTCTCTGTTAAAAAAGGACAAAGCAGCAGATCATCACACGTACCTGACCACACGAATACATGGAGGGGTTGTTGTTCCTCATCATGCCAATATGATGTATTTTATTGAAGAATACTCCAAAGGGTTTGAAATTAATTATGGTCGTTCTGTATTTTCAATGGATAGTTGGCAAAGCTATTTCAACTACCCTGAAATTGGCATTGGCTTTTATTATGGAACATTTGGAAATAAAGATATTTATGGCTCTGGTTTTGCCTTGTTTCCATACATTAATTATAAGATTTACCGATCGCCAAAATTATCCATCCATAATAAAGTATCCATGGGACTGGGTTATGCCACTAAACCCTTTAATGATAAAGAAAACATTTACAACAATGTTTTCAGCTCTCACCTGAATGCTTACATTGGATTAGCAATATTAATGGATTACCGCATTAACGAACGTTTTTCCCTTGCGTTAAGTACTTCTCTAACACATTTATCAAACGGTGCGGCCCGTAAACCCAACCATGGCATCAATACATTAACCGCCAGTTTAGGAACCAAATATCATTTCAATAAGGCCTTAACACCCGTTATGGCGAAAACAAAAGCTCCGGTCAGTAGGCTTCAGGAACTGTTAATTGTTGGTAGTGTTGGTCGTAATCAAAGTACTCCGTATAATGAGACTTTGTACTGGAACGCCAGCCTGAGTGCCAACTATTTGTTTCACCTGAACGAAAAACGGGCAGTCGGATTTGGATACGATCAATTTTATTCAGAGAGTGCCCCATACACTTGGGAAGCTTATGAAAATGGAAATGAGGAGATCAGTTTTACAAGCCGTCATTATTTATTTAATGCCCTGTTTTGCTCCTATAACGTGTTTCTAGGTAAAACCACTTTATTCCTAAATCTGGGCGCCTATCTGCATACCAATATAAAACCACCTCAGGCAATTTATCCCCGATTAGGAATACGTCATCAAATCACCAATAAAATTGTAGCCAACTTTAGTCTGAAAGCCAGCTTCTTTCGTTCCGAATTTATGGAATTTGGCCTTGGTTACCGAATAGAAAATCCTTTTAAGCGATGAAGAATATACCTTACATAGCACTATATTTATTAGTTTCGCTAACTTTTCAGGCCTGCGAGTACATTACCTTTGTGAACAAAGAAAGTGAAGTAATTAAAATACAAAAAGAAGTCGGCAAGGTTGAAAGTATAGAGATTGATGCATCGTGTCGACTCATATTAAGCATGCAAGATAAAAGCAGCATATCCATTGAAGGACAAAAACACTTACTTGAGAATTTTGAAATTAATAACCTCGATGGCGCATTAAATATCAGCCACAAGACCAACACATTACAAAAGAAGAAGTTGGTCGAAATTTGTGTTTCGGCCAAAGATCTTCAGCGCATTACCTGCAATATAGTCTGCGAAATAACTAACCAGGAACCATTAAACCTCAAACAACTAACACTGGTAATGAATGGCGGCTCCCAATTTACAGAATCCAATCTTGACATAACGTGTCAAAACCTAAACATTTATTGCTACGGCAACTCTAACATTGGGCAGCATTATTTTAAAGGTGAGGTCAATCAGCTTCAAATGAAACTCGAAGGGCGTATTAAGATGAATGCACTCGATTTATTAACTCACAAAGTTACGTTTATCAATAAATCAGGATACGACGTTTATCTGAATGTTAAAGATCACCTTGCTGTCGACACCTATTCAAAAGGTGACACCTACTATACCGGTAATCCGGAAGTAAATCATCAACGTTACCACGTACCATATTTAAATTCTACCGGCGAGGTGATAAAGATGGATTATGATTGAGATATAATGTTTGGCAGATCTTCAGAGTAACTATGTTTACCTCATTAATAAAATAAATCGGGATTCTTTTCCTTAAATTCCTTTTCGTAAAGCTTAGCCCATTGCAAAAATTTATAATGTCCCTTAAGAACTGAAAAGATTAAACCGTGTGTGCCATTAAGTATTCCTCCATTTATAAAATAGTACTTAATAAACTCGAATAAAGGCCTAATGATTAACATCGTGAGTGAAAATCCTTTCCCTTTTCGTTCAAATCGTTCTAATTCAAGATCGGTATACCTTTCTGTTTTTTCATTAAAATCACTTATGGATGATAAATGATAATGAAGGAGTGAAATATTTTTTCCTTTAACCTTTAAATCATTTCCAATTCGTGTTACCGGTCCCTGATGCACCTCTCCAGTTGGATAATAACAATTCCCTGCTTTCCAGAATCGCTTTGTTGGACGCTCTTTAACTGGCCTTTTACCAAACACAAAGGTGTCTCTTGGAATTAGACAAGCCATATGATTTGCTTTGGGTTGCTTGGAATAACCAACAAGAAACTGCCATAACTCAGGCGTAACAATTTCATCAGCATCCAAAACCAATATCCATTCACCTTTTGCCTGATCGATTGCATAATTTCTGGCAGGCTCTGCAATACCCATCCTTTTATGATAAAAAACTTTGCAATGGTGCTTTTTAGCTATCTCGACAGTATTATCATCTGAATACATATCACAAAGAACAATTTCAAAGGCATCTTTTACGCTATCCAGACACTGTTCAAGAATTCGTTCTGCATTATAAGTATTTATGACTACTGATATTTTATTCGTGTTCCCCACGGTAAAATAATTTAATTAATAGTAACAGGTTTCAGGTTTCAACTTACATTAAACCATAAAATCAACTTTCTTTTTGAAACTCTTTGATGCGCTGCTCTTCAGATTTCTGACACACCATGAAAACACCGTTGGCTTCGGTAACAATGCAATCTTTTAATCCTTGCAGCACCACTTTTCTACCATCCGGGACTGTAATTATGTTGTTTTCGCAATCATAAATCTTTACCCCATCTCCAACAACAGAATTACCCTGTTCATCTTGTTCGCGCTTTTCCCAAAGACTTCCCCAGGTTCCCAGATCGGACCAGCCAAAATCTGCAGGCATCACAAAAATATTATCGGCATGCTCCATTATACCATAATCAATGGAAATATTGTCGCATTGAGGGAAGTGCTCATCAATAAAGTCCTGTTCTTTTTCCGTATAGTAAAAACTATTACCAGACCTGAATATTTCAGCAATCTTTGGCAAATAACTATCAAAAGCACTTAAAATGCTTTTGGCCGACCACAGGAATATACCAGCATTCCAGAAATAATTACCCTCTGCCAAATAGTTTTGAGCTGTTTCTAAATTCGGTTTTTCCTTAAATGCCGCAACCTTATTAGTACAATTATCTAGGTGCTCACCAGCTTGAATATAACCGTATCCGGTTTCGGGGCGATGAGGGTGAATTCCCAATGTCAATAATACATTATTGGCAGCAACGAAATCCAACCCCTTAGAAATGACCTTCCTAAACTCCGTTTCATTGGTAATCAAATGATCAGACGGCGCTACAACAATGTTTGCATCCTGATTCTTTTGGAATATTTTATAGGATGCATAAGCAATACATGGGGCTGTATTACGCATACAAGGCTCCATTAATATTTGTTCATCCCGCACCTCAGGCAACTGCTCATTGATCAATGCTTTGTAACGCTTACCAGTTACAATATAAACATTCTCAATGGGCACTATTCCATCCAAACGCTTAATCGTCTGTTGAATCATGGTTTGTCCCGTCCCCAGAATATCTAAAAACTGTTTAGGTGTTTCAGGTGTACTCATCGGCCAAAAGCGTGAACCAATGCCGCCGGCCATAATTATTAGGTAGTTATTTTGCATAGTTTGTTAGTTATTAGTCAGAAGGCAGTAGTTTTTTTTTTGCTAACAGCTATCAGCTAATGGCTATTAGATTTGATACCAATGATACATCTTCTCAATTCCCTCTTCAATATCAATTTGATGGTGCCAGCCCAGCTCATGAATCTTTGAAGGGTCGGTTAACTTACGCATCGTGCCATCTGGCTTATCGGTGTTAAATACCAAATCGCCTTCAAAACCTACTTTTTCTTTAATGGTCTCAGCCAATTGCCTGATGGATATTTCTTTACCAGTACCAATATTAATGTGGGTATTACGTACTTCATTATCTTTAGCATTAAAGGTATCCTTGAAGTCAACATTCTCCATCACATAAACACAGGCAGCTGCCATTTCTTCCGACCAAAGGAATTCACGCATTGGTTTACCAGTTCCCCAAATTTCTATTGAAACGCGCGATTCCTTCGAATCATCACCAATTAAACGAATTCCATATTTATTTAATTTCTCAAGTATTTCCTCTTCCGAGTTACCGCCATTGATTCCTTCTATTGGATTCTTATCCAAATCAGCACGTAAGGCAGTCCAATCATTATTTTGCAGACATTTACCCAGGTGGTTTTTACGAACCAGAGCAGGCAATACATGCGACTTCTCCAAATCAAAGTTGTCGTTTGGCCCATATAAGTTGGTTGGCATCACCGAAATAAAATTAGTACCATATTGCAGGTTGTAAGACTCACACATTTTGATACCTGCTATCTTAGCGATGGCATAAGGCTCATTGGTGTACTCCAATGGTGATGTTAATAAGCAATCCTCGGGCATAGGCTGTGGTGCCTGTTTGGGGTATATACAAGTCGATCCCAGGAATAACAGCTTCTTCACATCATGCACATAAGCTGAGTGAATCACATTATTCTGAATCATCAGGTTTTCGTAGATAAACTGTCCCCGATAGGTATTATTGGCTACGATGCCTCCCACTTTAGCAGCCGCCAGTATTACAAACTCTGGTTTTTCATCAGCAAAAAATTGATCTACAGCTACTGCATCCATCAGGTTCAATTCATCAATTGAACGCCCCACCAGATTTGTGTAGCCTTTATTTTGTAGTGTCTTCCATAAGGCAGAACCAACAAGGCCTTTGTGGCCGGCTATGTATATTTTAGAATTTATATCCATTTTAAAAATTTAAGAGGTGAGAAGAGAGAGTTGAGAGGTGAGCTATTATTGGCAAAATTTTTCAGGGTTATTGATCATTGAAATAAGCATTTTTCTTACTTCTTCATATTGACTCATAAGCATAGTATGATTTTCTTCAGTTATATATTCACAATCGAGTGAATATTTTAACCATGTTTCCGTCTCAAATTCTTCTCCTAAACAATCAGTCAATTTATTGACGAAGACTTTCTCGTATCTTCTTTTTGCCCAGGCTTCGGACAAGTTAGCACAGATAGAGCGGGATGAACGTCGAATTTGGTCAACTAATGAATATCTTTCTTCTTTTGGAAACGTTTTTGTTAATCGAAAAATCTCCATTGATATCTTATAGGCCTTTTGATAAACAATTAAATCTCTAAAGCTATTTATTTGTCCCATAAGTCTAGATTCTCATTTCTCACCGCTCATGACTCTCCTCTATTTTACTCGAAATAGTTTAACGTTTCATAGCCCCCGTCTCTCAAATACTTGTCTTTCTTCATCAACTTCACATCCGATTCCATCATATCCTTAACCAAACCGGCCAAGTCATATTCCGGTTCCCAACCAAGCTTTTCTTTTGACTTGGTAGGATCTCCTATTAACAGTTCTACTTCTGTAGGACGGTAATAAGCCGGGTCAACTTTCACAACTTCTGTACCTATGGCTAACTGGTATTCAGGATTTGAACAGGCTTTAATTACGCCGATCTCTTGTTCTCCTTCACCCTTAAACTCCAGTTCAATACCCACTTCAGCAAAAGCCATTTTAACAAAATCACGAACCGTTGTAGTTACTCCGGTAGCGATAACATAATCCTCAGGCTTATCCTGCTGAAGAATCAGCCACATGGCCTTAATATAGTCTTTGGCATGGCCCCAGTCACGCTTGGCATCCATATTACCCAGGTAAAGGCAATCCTGCATACCCAAAGCAATTTTTGAAACGGCACGGGTAATTTTTCGTGTTACAAAAGTCTCTCCACGTAAAGGACTCTCATGATTAAACAGAATTCCGTTACAAGCAAACATATTATAAGCCTCACGGTAATTGACTGTAATCCAATAGGCATACATTTTTGCCACCGCATAAGGTGAACGCGGGTAGAATGGCGTTGTTTCTTTTTGGGGTACTTCCTGCACTAAACCATATAATTCAGAGGTAGAAGCTTGATAAACACGCGTTTTTTCAGTTAAACCCAATAAACGAATGGCTTCTAAAATACGTAAGGTACCCAAACCATCGGCATTAGCTGTATATTCCGGCGTATCGAAACTTACTTTCACATGGCTCATGGCCGCCAGGTTATAGATCTCATCTGGTTGCACCTCCTGGATAATACGTGTCAGGTTCATGGAGTCGGTTAAATCACCATAATGCAATATCAGATTACGGTTCTCCACATGAGGATCCTGATACAAATGGTCAATGCGATCCGTATTAAACAATGACGAACGACGTTTGATACCGTGTACGATGTATCCTTTTTTTAATAGAAATTCGGCAAGATAAGCGCCGTCTTGTCCGGTGATACCGGTAATCAATGCAACTTTATTCATTAATTTTCATTTGCAAGGCAAAAGGAAATTTCATTTCCAAAAAACCTTATATGGGTATTAATTTATCTTTATCACAATAATTTGTCAACTTTAAAATACCTATCGATTAACTGTTTAAGTTTATCGCGAAAAGGTCATTAAACTTTATCTCAATAACAATTCGACTCTAAATATCAATACATCACAGCAACACTGGCATGTAAGATTTTCTATATCGGGACATTCTCGATACAACTTTCAACTGCTACTAAATAGGAATGATTATTTCCTATTGACAGATCATGGTTTATAGAATCGTCAAAAGTAATAAACCCTCACATCAATAGGTATTAAGTCAGGGTAAATATTTATTAAAACTTAATTCATCAAGTTTATGATCTGGACACAACAAAGCCAGTACTACTCACATCAAGCTTTACAAATCGAGCTCTTGAATTCGGTGGATTAGCAGTTAAACTGTGCTTTATTCTATTAACAGCATCAGCATCTTTGGCACATATTAAAAGGTAACCACCTCCGCCTGCACCCAATAACTTATATCCCAGGGCGTAATCTTCAATCTTCTGAACAATAGCCTCTACTTCGGGCGTCATCGTCCCGTTATCCAGCTTCTTGTTCAGCTGCCAAGAGCGACCAACAGCTTTGGCTACTGTCCTATAATCACAACACTGAATAGCATGTGCCGTGGAATAGGCATGTGCCTTGATGCTGTCAATAAGCGATAAATGTTTGCTTTCATTTAGAAACATCCCTCTGACAATTTCCTGCAATAGATTCTTTGCGACCCTGGTTATCCCTGTATAATATAATAACCAATTCCCTTTCAGCTCGGGCAAATTAAACACATGATCTGGCAGCCACTGTATATTCATCTTTTCCTGCTTCCCTTGCTGCGATTCAATCAATTTAACACCAGCTAAGATACCTCCATATTGATCCTGCCATCCGCCACCGGTGGTCAAGAGTTGTTCCAAGATTAACGTTTTATGAGCAATCACCTCCTGACTCCAGGCTAATTGACAAAAATCTGACAAGGTTCCTAAAGTTGTAGCACCTAAAATAGAGCTGGTCCCCAAACCTGATCCCGTTGGTATGGCCACCAGCATTGAAATCTCAAAACCACCACCAAAATCACTCAATTGCTGCTCTAAAGATGCATATCTCACACCACAGTAATCCGGATGAAATCCGGCCAAACAAAGAGCAGCTTTGGGAATAGAAAAAGCCGATCCGACCTGATGATAATTTTTAAGCTCGTCAAAACTCGTAACAACCTCTGAAACACCAATATCAATGGAACGAAGAATAATTTTCTTCTCCGATGATAAGCGTATATATACCTGTATAGGTGGTTGACCATTCAATTCTACAGCAACATTAACAACACTGCCTCCCTCCTGGATGCAATAAGGAGCGGTATCCGACCAGCCTCCTGCCAGGTCAATACGTGCCGGACTTCTTCCCCATATAATCTGATCTGAATAGATATTTAACTTAGGAATTGAATGACGCCCGATTGAGTCGACAATCATGGATTGCAATATTTCAAATGCTTTATCCTGATGTTTAATACCTCTATCAGTTGACACGCCATAATATTCGGAACGATACATCTGATCTTTCATGCGCAGCAAGGGTGAAACATTAGCTGGCAACTCATCTGGTAATTGGCTTCCATTTTTGGCAAATGAAGCAGCTAAATATTTCAGATCGGATTGATAAAACACACTCTTACTATGGTTTTGAGCCAACAGCTCAAGATTGTCTCGTTCAAAAGCTTTACGCTGTTCATGAAGTCGTATCAGATTCGCTTGTTCACAAATCTGGTCAGCCGATAAACGTCTAGAATTGAGCCAAAGTTCCTTATACGCCATGTTATCTTCACCATTGATCATCCATTGGATAAATTCACCCGTTAGCTGATTTATATCAAGAACAGGAAAAATAGAGGCTGCCTGTAAATCAACATCATTCATTTCCAAACCAGCTATATCAAGTCCCCTGTTGGCAAACCAATCAACAACAGGTTTGCCTTGCCACATGGTATGAATATCCGATAATGCCCCCCTAAAAGTATCATCTAAACCATAAGGACGTATACATAATTGGTTTTCCCCGACAGGTACAATGTCAAGACAAATACAAGAAGGCAGCTTTATTTTCCATGTGTTTTTTGGTATGCCTGTTATCACATGACTTGAGCTCAACTGCCAATTTTCATTCACATGACTGTTCTCGATCCAAATATTTCGATGTTGACTGTTCCAGATTATTTTTGCCTCTGCATTCTGAACAAACAATGAAGGGTGAACTTTAATCTTATGGTGCAGAATACTTCTTTGGTCCTTTACACGGTTTTGTATGTCCTCTGTTGAACTTATTAATTCACCAGATGTGCCATAATGATAGAACTCACCCTCATCCAATGACACGATAGCAACAGATAGTTTATTAATTTCTTCATCAACTTCTGAAGGGTGCGCTCCCAGACAGGTCCCGAAAGAGCTGTATAAATCATAGAAATCCGGGACTCTATTATTAAAACCATCACCCTTCCATCCACTTTTCTTCATTAATAATTGCACAGCCTTGTCACTTAACAACCACACCCCAATATCCATCATAAATAAATGCGACATGGCCAAGTTCTCGATCTGCTTATAAGCTGGTTTTTGCAACATAAAATCTAAGGTACCAGGAGCTTGTCGAGGTGTAAAGAACACCCCATGACGTGAAGCTAAAGCCGGATCGACCCAAATACCTAAACACACAATATCTGCCTCTGGCAGGTCTTCTAATATTGAAGGCGAATGAATATAAACATCACCACTGGCAATAAGAGTATTCTGCATCGATGACGACGCATCCATCACTTTCTCCAGAAAGGGCAATTGTAAATCCAATAAGGTTTGATTTAAGCGTTGCCCCCGGCTCCAACGAAAAACTGGTATGGGCGCTAAAACCTTACCTGCAGGGGCATAGGCCGGCAATCTCCTGCTTTGACCGCCTGCATGGATAATAATCCTTTTATTCTCCTGCAAACAATTCTCCAGAGTCGTACTTTTCTGCTTTAAGTGTTCAGCCAGCAAATAAGCAGTACCTCCCCCTGAACCTATTTTTGTTCCCGGAGGATCGGAAGCCACAAAATAGTTTTCTTTTGAGTTGCCTGTTAATTTATGAAAATTTTCAACCAAGTTGGGAGGAAGAGAAAGTAGGTAATGCATAAATATCTTGCTATTAAGTAAGCTCTCTAGTTCCAACTTTTCACTTTTCACATCCACTTCTAACGATATGTATATGTCACCTTTAATGGCATGAAAAGCAATAAGTCAGCACCAATTAGCTTTGTATTTTATCTGTTTATATTAAAAGTTTTCCAAAAAGCATCGATTTAGTCAGAAATAGGATTATCTATTTTATCACTTCTCCGGTCATCCTTCAGAAGCAATTAGCACATTAAATAAAGCTCAACCTTTGCGGTTAAAAGTAAATTGGGCTCGGCGCGAAACAAATTTCATTGCTCTTTTTACTCTACGCAGATTAACACAGATTATAAACATCAATTTATTCCAACCAATAAGCAACAGTTTCTCGTTTTTTAACTACTACTTTTATTGGCAATCTTTACACAATATTTTCCTTGGTGATCTATGCGCTCAACACGCTTTATCTCACCTCTCTTCTCTCATCACTCACCTCTACACCTGTCCCATCCACCTGCTATTACTAAACCCTCTCTCCTTATAATCCCGAAAAACCAACCAAACGTCATACTTTCCATTCCCAGCCCAATCCACCTTCCATAAATAGGACTCCTCACGACGTTCAATCCCTGTCAGTTTAAAGTCGGTTAAATACTGACCTCTCTGGTTAGCAATTACAAACAAGGTATCAGATGGATGCCCTTCACCACTGAAGTTCCATTTAAATAAGAGTCCTTCGTTTACTTTAGCAACTGTTGCTTCTTCTGGCAACGACACGGATCCCATGCTCACCAAAGCTTTCTTATAATCAATATGTTGGTCCGGGTAATTTCCTACAATCGCATCCAGCATATTATACGACTTGGCTGCCATAAAAGCAGAACGCCCAATCGCCTCATTGGCAAAGGTTATTCTTAAAACCTCTTTGTAAGGCCCCAAGAAAGCACTTACCAATTGCATCTTCTGACGCTGTGCCAGTTGTTTATCCGATTTTTTATCCCTGTACTGTGCAGGTAAGGAACGCATATAGCCTTTCCCATACATTTGGTAAGTCACTACATTGCCTATTCTGCCTGATGAACCGTCGTTTGCATTTTTGTATCGAGCCATAATTTTAAAAGTTAAGTGTTAGACGATAGATAGTAGAATTATTTCGTGATACTTTATAATTTGATAATAGCCCTTCATTAATTCTTTATATGTATTTCAACCTATTTACTTTCTACATGTCTCACATTAAAGTCATAGAAAAGTTACAATTAATACAGTTTTAAGTCAAATCAAACTCAAGTGCACTTGAATTTAATTTGAGTTTAGTTTGAGTTTAATCTGACTTTACTTTGAGTTTAGTACGATGTTGACATTAGGCAATTATGACGATTTTCCAGAGACGAACTGAAGTTTAATGATCGGATAGGAGAAACGGGATTAATTCCCGTTTCGACCTTCCACACCACCGTACGTACGGTTCTCGTATACGGCGGTTCCTTAATTTTCAACTCTTACCTTGTGGTAACAATCAGAAAAGAAAACATAGCCTGCTGTGCGTAATCTTTCAGTCGTGATGGAAGTGGTAAGTATCCAGCTATGTGATATACACCAATAGCCTTTCCTTGAGTTCGCCCACTCATAAGCTTTGTATTTATTAATACCTAGCCTGATAAGGTTCCTACATTTGGTTTTTATTCGTTTCCACTGTTTCCAAATGACCATACGTAGTCTACGACGATACCACTCATCTACTCCGATTAAAAGAGTCCGCATATCAGCCAACTTATAATATTGCACCCAACCTGTAATATATTGGCTGAGCGCATCCTTTCTTCGGTCATTTCCCCATCCGTTGTTTCGAGACGTCAGCTCTTTAATTCTAGCTTTCATCTTTTCCACACTTTTAGGGTGGATGCGTAACCGGCCTTTCCCCATGAAGTAATAAAAGGAATAGCCAAGAAACTTTGTATTCATGACTGTGGAAACCTGACTTTTGTCCCGATTGACTTTTAGGAACAGTTTCTTTTCAATGAAAGGAATAATGTTCTTCATTGTCCGCTCGGCACTGCGCCGGCTTCTGCAGAAAATAACCAGATCGTCGGCATAACGCACAAACTTATGTCCACGATTCTCAAGTTCCTCATCCAACTCATTGAGCAAAATGTTACTCAAGAGTGGACTTAACGGGCCGCCCTGTGGTACGCCTTCATAGGTTTCTTCAAATTTATTGTCCTTCATCACGCCTGCATTGAGGTATTTGTGGATGAGCGATACAACACGCCCATCTTTTACCTTTCGGGATAATACCTCCATGAGTTTGCTGTGGCTTACTGTGTCAAAGAACCGTTCAAGGTCCAAATCTACTGCATAACCATAGCCGTGCGTAATGTAGCCTTGGCATTTTCGAAGAGCATGATGGGCACTACGTGTCGGACGAAAGCCGTAACTGTGATCCGAGAACTCGGGTTCATAAATCAGCTGAAGTTGTTGCGTGATACTCTGTTGGATAACCCTGTCTACGACTGTGGGGATGCCCAACTGACGCTTCTTTCCGTTTTCTTTAGGTATTTCAACCCGTCTCACAGGATTGGGGCGGTATTTACCTTTATGAATGGTTGTTATAAGTTCATCCTTGTAACGAACAAGATAATCCTTCAGGGATTCGACTTGCATCTTGTCCACACCGCCTACTCCTTTATTTCGCTTTACTTGTTTGTAAGCTTTATTAATATTAGGCGATGAAAGGATGCGCTCTAACAGTCCATTCTCTGATTGATAGTTGGTGGTGAGGTTGTTTTCAGTTATCTCTATGAAAGTCTGCCCTCCCGCATAGCCTTCGGATGCCGTCCTATTCTTTTGCGGACAGGTCTTTGAATCGTCAAAGATTTTCTGCATTCTTCCTTTCATAGTGTAACATTCATTGACTTCTCACTCATTAAGGTTCAGCCCTTCCCATAATTAGTCGATTATGGTACTATGGCCTCGGCTGACTTCTCACGGTAAATCTTATTTCAACCGCGCTTCATACTCTGTTTCCACACGTCCGTGAGACCTCCCGTGGTAAGGTAAATAACTTTCATTCAATGTATCCGCATCATCTACACTCCGCTGTCCGTGCAGTATTTGGACTTTGTTTTGTTTGGCAAACTCATCCCAACGAAATGCCTAATGATGTTCGTGTTCCTCGGATCGGAAATTTGCTTCCAGCTTCCTTCAGATTCCACCTCGCGATGGACACCCTTGCTTTCAGCTAGTGGTTGGCTACTACAAACCCCCACAGTGGACTTTCACCACCTAGCTAGTTAGTTAACCCTTACGAACTAAAAACAACTGGAGTTATGCAATGAGTTTTGAAGTATATCTCCAGTAATTTTTTTAGCCAAAGAATTTCTTCTTTGATTTTACGAAGTAATCCTTTGAAATTAAACCCGGCAGCAGCTAA
>JAOARW010000101.1 GCA_025210475.1 Carboxylicivirga sp.
AATTCTACAAATTCTCAGCATATCTCTACTCGACAAAACTCCTGTAAGAGAGGTGCTTATAAAATACGATTACAAAAATGTCAAAGAACTTAAAAATAAACAATTAATAATCAGCGGGTTTTAAGTGCCCGCTAATGAATAATCATTTTAATTAATGAAGTTCCATAATTATCAGATGAAATAGAATCTAATTCATTAAGATGCTGCACATCTTCTACATTAAGTAAGGATGTGCTAACGTTTTATAAAAGAATCCTATAAAATATTTATGCAATGATTGTCGAAAAATCAATAGAGCAATACAATTTAACGCAACTGCTACTCAAGCGAGAGGGTGCTGACGATTCGACGAAGCTTGACATTGACAAAGAAATTAAGAGAAGAAATGTTTCGAATGAGCAACTTGAAAGATCGTTGCAGGAACTAAATTATATCAAAAACCAAAAGCAAGAAATTGGCTCAAAACCGCTACCCTGGTACCTCAAAATTGCCTACATAATTGCTCCTTTAATTCCGAATAATATATTTGAACCCGAACCATTAGAACGAGATTTACAAAAAAAATTAAGTCGTTCGAACACGAAACAAAAACAAGAAGAGTTATTATTTCGGAAAATCGGACTCGTGATTTACCTTTCTCTTTTTATGGCTTTTTTCATCTATCTGACAATAAAGAATCGACCCTACCGCAAAAACGACATCTCGAAATACAGAACCAATGAAGAAAGAATTAAGCATGGTATACCTGAAATACCTAAAAACTGGATCGTTGAAAAAGATATTGCGCGAGATGTATGGACAAATGAATCTGCTGATCAAATTAAGCACGATTATAAAATTGTGAGTCAAATAAGAGAATTTGACACATTTGTCAACAATTCTGATCATAACAAAAAATGGGTTCTGAAACAAGAGTTTAGTTTTGTGAACTTGAGTAACAACGAAGCTCCCTGGAACATCGAGCTGGTTTCAAGTTCCAACATTAATGGGGAGTTAATAACCAAACATCAGCCATTATCCATACAGCAATCTGATAGTGTTTTAATCAGCTGGGGATTAAAGTAATTTATAATCCCCCCTCCTCGTTTATAATTGAAATTAAAGAGGTTTACTCCTACCCTTCATTTCCTTTTTAATAATAGGCCAATGCTTGTTATTTACCTTTAACGTAGTACCTTTCCTCAATTACGGAATATATATTCAATCTTCGTGATGAAGATTGAATAAGTACATAAACCTACCCCATCTCATCACAGAAAACACTCTTCTTCAATCAGTTAATAAATCATCCGGTATAATTAAAACTATTCCATTTTTAGCTGATTTTCTTATGCATATCCCAAATTAAATTCTTTTCGGTTTTCATCTACGATAATGAATCAATTCTAATACGATGCCATCGAACGATTAATATTTAGCCATCATTTCTGGTCGTTCATCGCATTCCTGTACATTACCGGTTAAAAATCTGCATTTCAAATGGAAATTTCGTATTTTCAAATGGTTATAATCGAATTCCCATGAAAAATATCCGATTCAGCACCCAACTAATAATCGGCTTTGGCCTGATAATTATCCTCAGTATTTCCGCTAATGTTGTTTCCTTATTAGAACTCAAAAAAATTAAGAGAGATACCGATTTAATCATTGCTCACCCATTTACAGTCAGTAATGCCGTTAAGGATATCAACATTAATATAACCGCCATCCACAGAACAATGAAAGACCTGGCTCTTTCAGAAACTGAACAGGAAGTAGAAGCTGCCAAACAACTTGTAAATCATCACGACAGTTTGATTCACATTGCATTTAATACGGTTATTGACCGTTATCTGGGGGAAAAAGAAATTGTAATGGACGCATATAAAGCTTATAATCTTTGGGAAATAATTCGCCTCGAAGTAATTGAGCATAAACGCCAGGGAGAAGATGACACAGCCATTGCCATCACACGTGGTAAAGGCGATGAACATGTAAAGCTTCTGATACAAAAAACATCGGTTTTAATCGAATTTGCCCTCAACAAGGCAAATGATTTTCACTCGCGTGTTAACCGGCAAAGTAACAAAGCCATTAAAAACATCATCATCCTGATGTTTATACTGTTTGCCGGCAGTATGCTGGTATCCATTGTTATATCTCGAAGCATATTAAAACCCATTCGTCTGTTTATTGCCGAAATCGGAACCTTGTTTGAAAGACGGGAAATATCGCGGCCTGAGCAGCTGATTATGAACGAAAAATCACTATTTCAATATTCCATACTTGAATTAAAATCGGCTCATAAAAAGATATTGCAACAAAATAAAGACCTAAGCGATTTTAACGAAAAGCTTGGAATAGAAGTCAAAAAGAAGACGCAGGAACTACAAGCTCAAAACGAAGAATACCAAACCATTAACAACGAATTAATTAAGGCGCGTGCTGAGATTGAAGAACGTGAAGAACGTATACGTCAAATTGGAGATAACATTCCTGAGGGAATGATTTTTGAATTATTAGTAAAAGCCGATGGCAGTCGTCATTTTACCTATGTCAGTAAAAAAATAGAAGAGCTTCACGAATGCACTGCTGAAGAAGTTATGGCTGATTCCTCCAGGTTTTTCAACCGAGTATTAACAGAAGACATTCCTAGTTTACAAGAGGCAACCGAAAAGTCGATGCTGACCATGGATGTGTATGATCATACCGTGAGGATAAAGCGGAGATCGGGAGAAATTAGATGGAACAGAATGATCTCGCGCCCCATAAAATTGAGTAACGGTGACATATTATTTCATGGCATTGATTTCGATATTACAGATAGAAGAAATGCCATTGTTGCATTAAAAGAAAGTGAAACACGGGAAAAAGAGTTGGCTGATATTGTTCGATATGCACCCATTGCCATTGCTTATGGTTACCCTGATGGGAGAATTGATAAATGTAATGCTGCCTTTTCTGAATTAACCGGCTACACTCTGGATGAATTAAAAACGGTGGATTGGAATTCTGTTTTAACACCTGAGAAATGGAATAAAATCGAAGAACAGAAGCTTAATGAGTTAGTACGAACGAAAAAGAATATTACCTACGAGAAAGAATACATTCGCAAAGATGGCGTGATTGTCCCTATCGAATTACACGTTTATGCCAAGTTTGATGAGTATGGGGACTTAATGCATTATGTTGGTTTTGTAAGCGATATAACCGAACGTAAAGCCATTGAAAACCAAATAAATGAATACACCAACAAATTAAGAGAAGCCAATAATACAAAAGACAAATTTCTTTCCATTATTTCACACGATTTAAGGGGGCCGTTTGGTTCAATGCTTGGTTTATCCGATATCCTGGTGGAGGATTATAACAAGTACTCGGAAAAAAAAAGACTGGAAAAGCTGCAAATCTTAAACAGGTCAATTGGAAAAGCTGTTTTATTGCTAAACGATTTATTATTATGGTCACGCTCTCAAACCGGTAAAATTGAATTAAACTTCGAGAATATCAGCATTAAAAAACTTATCGGTGATGTGGTTGAAGTTCAACAGCCGATACTGGATAAAAAACAAATAAGCATAACAACTTCACTTGCCGAAAATGCTGAGATTTTTGCCGATAAAAATACCATCAATACCGTGGTACGTAACCTTTTATCAAATGCCATAAAGTTTTCCTTCCCTGATGGAACCATCTCGATAGAAGCAAAAGAAACAACTGGCGACAATAATAAGAAGTATATAAAAATTAGTGTCATTGATAATGGCATAGGTATCTCCAATGAAAACATGGATAAGTTGTTTAACAATTACATGGTTTCAACCATTGGCACCAATAACGAACAAGGTACGGGACTAGGACTTGCCTTGTGCAGCGATTTTGTTGAAAAAAATGGTGGGCAGATTGGTGTGGAAAGTGAACAAAACAAAAAGACCATCTTTTGGTTTACTGTACCTGTGGCAAACTCCTCAATAAAATCGCCTTATAACAATAAGCAGGATCATGAAATTACTTTGTTAATCGTTGACGATAAGGAACTGGACTACCAATTGCTTAAATCGCTTATTCAGAAAAAACTTTTGGCCCAGTGCACTATTCTCTATGCTAAAAATGGTATAGAAGCCATTAACGCATGCCGAAAAAATCAGTACATCGATTTAATTTTTATGGATCTTAACATGCCTACAATGGATGGCTTTAATGCCACGGAGCAAATCAAAAAGGAACATCCTCATATAAAGTTAATAGTTAATACTTCAGAGACCTCCGAAGATATAAAAAGACGTGCCTTTTCAGCCGGTTGTGATGATTTCATCTTAAAACCGATCCATGCTGAAATATTAAGCCAGAAAATCGATAAATACCTATCATCAAAACAATTAAAGAATCAATCGAACTAGTGCAAAAACTATTTATCCGAGCTGCCTTGGCTTTGCAAAGCCAAAGGAACTCGGGTTATTAAACAACGGTGTACTCTTTATCAAATTCTAATTTCAATTGGATGTACCTCTGTATGTATTTGTTTGTACTATACCCAATAAAATTCCTTCCTACCCACCTTTTCTATTTCTAAATGCCCGGCAGGCATTCATGTCTTCAATGCTTTTTGTATTTTTGAAATTCTAAAAGCAAGAAGCACATGAGTGGATATCCGCCGTTGGCCGAACGAATGCGGCCAGTTAACCTGGAGCAGTACATTGGACAACAACACCTTGTTGGCAAAGGTGCTGTATTACGAAAAATGCTGGATCGTAAAGTGATTTCATCAATCATCTTATGGGGACCTCCGGGTGTTGGTAAAACCACTTTGGCTAAAATCATATCAAAACAATTAGAACGTCCGTTTTTTGTGCTATCGGCCATTAATTCAGGCGTAAAAGATGTGCGCGAAGCCATTGAAAAAGCCCGTAAAGCACGATTCTTCAGCTCGCCCTCTCCCATTCTGTTTATTGATGAGATACACCGCTTTAGTAAATCACAACAGGACAGCCTATTGGGTGCCGTCGAAGAAGGAGTTGTTACATTGATTGGCGCTACCACCGAAAACCCTTCGTTTGAAGTAATTTCGCCACTTTTATCGCGCTGCCAGGTATATGTGCTTAAGGCTTTGGAAAAAGAGGATTTATTAAACCTGGTGGATAAGGTACTTCATGATGACATTCTTTTAAAAGAAAAGAAAATTAGCGTAAAGGAAGATACTGCTTTATTGCGCTATTCGGGTGGTGATGCGCGAAAGCTACTCAACATTCTGGAGTTAGTAACCAATGCCGAAATCAGCAGCGATAAAATTGAAATCACCGATGAGTTGGTAACCACTCACCTCCAACAAAATCCGGCTCAATACGATAAAAATGGCGAGATGCATTACGATATTATCTCGGCCTTTATCAAATCAATACGAGGCAGCGATCCGGATGCAGCTGTTTATTGGCTGGCTCGAATGGTTGAAGGTGGCGAAGATCCTAAATTTATTGCCCGGCGATTGATTATTTCTGCCTCCGAAGACATTGGCCTGGCCAATCCCAATGCCTTATTGTTGGCAACCAATTGTTTCGAAGCAATCCGAATGGTTGGTTGGCCCGAAGCCCGTATTATATTATCACAGGTAACGATTTATCTGGCTACCAGTCCCAAGAGCAATTCGGCTTATCAGGCTATTAAAGACGCTCAATCGCTTGTTAAACAAACCGGCAACCTTCCCGTCCCTCTTCATTTACGCAATGCGCCAACCAAATTGATGAAAGAATTAAATTACGGTAAGGAATATTTATATGCTCATTCATACCCTAACAATTTTGTTGAGCAAGATTACATGCCCGATGAATTGAAAGATCACCGGATTTATCAGCCACAGAAAAATCCACAGGAATCAAAAGTTGATGAACGCATGAAATTTTTATGGAAGGATAAATTCAAATAAATGCACCTTTTCGTCGTTTGACTATTTACAAGGCACATCCAGTATTATAAACCTTTTTGATGATTACAACATTATTATTGCTAACCATTCAAGGCATTATCCTTTCTGTTTTACTATTAACCAAAAAGAAAAACAGAAAAGGGAATTATCTTCTGGCTTCCTTTATACTTTCAATTGTATTATACACAAGCGTTGATCTGCTTGAATTTTATTGGCCATATATAACGGTAGGAACATGGATATTTCCTTTTTTTATTGCCAAACTAATAATGCCAGTTTTCCTCTACTTATATGTGCAAATTGTAGTTGATAATCAACTAGCTAAATCGCACAAACCTATATTTGGAAGTATAATATTTGGTGCAATTGTTAGTTCATTGATAATTTGGTTTCTGCCGGTTGCTTCTTTTGATGAGTTTTTCGATTCGCTTGAGTCAATACTCTTGACCATCATTCATTGTGCATGGTCAGCCATATTTCTTATTAAGGCAGCTATTATTATTCGAAGAAGAAAAGATAAAGAGGAAAACAAGACAAGCGTTAGTTGGTTAGTTACACTTCTTTACTTTGTATCCTTTGCATTTTTGTTCGAGTTTCTTGACGATGTCAATGAGTATTTCTCATTGTTCAACGACTTAAATGTAATGAGCTTTGTCGATGTTTTGTTGTTACTAATGGTTTATACAGTTAGCTACATTGTACTTAGTAAACCACAGTTATTTTACAAGCACGAGGCTGCCAATGCAACAAATCAACCAAAGTATTCGCAATCGACTTTAAGCGGCGAAAAAATCCAACTAATAGAGAAAGAACTCAATGATTACATGATTAATCAAAAGCCGTATTTAAATGGTAACCTGACCATCCAAAATATTTCAGATTATTTAAATATTCCCCGGCAATACATTTCGCAAGTATTAAATGACAAAATTGGCTTAAGCTTTAGTGATTACCTGAGCGCTTTTCGAATTGAAGAATTTAAGCAAAAAGCTAATGATCCTGCCTATAAAAACTTTACAATTTTGGCTTTGGCAATCGAATCAGGCTTTAATTCCAAAACATCATTTAATACAAGCTTTAAAAAGCACACTGGCATCACCCCTTCCGAGTACATCAAGCAAAACTCTGAAAAACAATAGAGTAATCGTTCCAGAAAAGCATTCCGAACCCATTACTTAACCGGTAGTTGTTCGCATTGGTCATTATGAGCATCCAAGCGCTGTTGCTTATATTCTTTTGCCACCAAAAAAGAAGTGAGCAAGAGATTAACATTAATGGCGTTTAGTTTGATATTTATAAACTACTGCCAGGGACAAAGAAGCAATACCATTCCAACAGTCGGTTATCCTTCGAGTCAATCCAAAGCCAAATCAATTATTCTGCCTTCCTTACTCATTACAACAGGTATTGCAATCGAATATTTTGGCAGTGATATAAAATGGTGGCTCAATAAAGAGGGCATTCAAAATAGAATAATTGGAAATGCTCCGGCTTATCAATTTTCGTTTGACGACTACCTGCAATATGCTCCCATTGTTATGGTGGCAGGAATGAATTTATATGGAAGTTCCAGCCGATCGATGTATCAGCATCAGATAAAGACCCTGTTATTGGCTGAAGCCATTTGCATCGGCACAGTTTACGGACTAAAATATTCAATTGGAAACCTTCGCCCCGATGGCTCCACCTATAATTCATTTCCGTCAGGGCATACAGCCCAGGCTTTTCTTGCTGCCCGCTTTCTTGATAAAGAATATGGACATCAATCCATATGGATACGTCTGCTAGGGTATTCCATGGCCACCACAACAGGCCTGAGCCGGATCGTTAAAAACAGGCATTGGGCCACAGATGTATTAGTGGGTGCCGGCATAGGCATATTATCGGTTGATTTAAGTTATTGGCTTCTCCGTAAAAAGAAAACAAATCGACTTACTCTTGTGCCTGTTAAAATGCACAGCACCTACGGAATATCTATGAGCTACAAATTTTAGTGATTTGAATATTACCATTGAGTGCTCGATGAGATTAGTCCAAAATCTTTAAAGAAAACATGAGATTGAAATACCATATATCTGCTACATGACCGATAATATTGACTATTTTTGCAATTGTATAATTAACTGCGGACTTCGGGCTACCGAACTTCGAACTAATTTTTAAGCATGGATATCAATAAAATACCTAAAATCAAACATACTGATAGCGGCAACTTCTTTCTACTGGCTGGCCCTTGTGCCATCGAAGGTGAGGAAATGGCGCTTCGTATAGCTGAACGTGTTGTAGAGATTACCAACAAGTTGAAAATCCCGTATATTTTTAAAGGATCGTACCGCAAAGCCAATCGCTCGCGCATTGATTCCTTTAGCGGAATTGGTGATGAAAAAGCATTGAAAATTCTTCGAAAGGTCAGCGAAACCTTTGATGTTCCAACAGTAACCGATATTCATGCGGCCGATGAAGCAGCTATGGCAGCCGAATATGTTGATGTATTGCAGATTCCGGCCTTTTTATGCCGACAAACAGATTTGTTGGTGGCAGCAGCGGAAACAGGAAAAGTGGTCAACATTAAAAAAGGTCAGTTCTTAAGTCCCGAAGCCATGCAATTTGCGGTAAAGAAAGTTCGCGACATGAAAAATGATCAGGTTATTCTAACCGATCGTGGTACCATGTTTGGTTACCAGGATATGATTGTGGACTACCGCGGTATACCAACCATGAAACAGTTTGATGTTCCGGTTGTGCTGGATATTACCCACTCTTTGCAACAACCCAACCAATCAAGCGGCGTAACCGGTGGTAAACCAGAGTTAATCGAAACCGTTGCCCGCGCCGGAATTGCTGTGGGAGCCGATGGATTATTTATCGAAACACATTTCGATCCGGGCAATGCCAAATCAGATGGTGCCAACATGTTGCACCTCGATCTGCTGGAAGGCCTGATGACCCGTTTGGTCGATATACGAAAAGTAGTCAATAAATTTTAAGAAATAAACTAAGCGCTGGTTAACAACCGGCGCTTGCTTTTTGTGATACAGGAATATACACCAGAAACTCGGTGCCACGGCCTACTTCACTCCTGACCTCTATTTTACCACAATTTTTATCAATCATGTCTTTGGATAAATGCAACCCTAGTCCCGTGCCTTTTTCTGCCGATGTACCTTCAGTCAGCACATAAGTATTAAGGTCGAATAAGTTATCCAGCTTTTCTGGCCGAATACCAATTCCGGTATCCTTAACCGACAGTACCACAAAATCATCAACTGCAGTCACCGAGCACCTCACCTCTCCATCAGCATGGGTAAACTTAATGGCATTATGAATCAGGTTACGAACAACGAATTTCAACATATTTATATCGGCATAAACAAACTGTTCGTCCACATCATTTATTAAGCTTATTTGCTTCCGCTTGGCATGCATTAAGAAACTTTCATTGGCCGTGTCAACAAGGTTTTTCAGCCCAAAATATTGCGGCGTAACTGTCATCTGTCCCAGCTGGCTTTTAGCCCATATCAACAGATCTTCAAGCAACTTATAAACATTTTCGCTACTAACAGCAATTTGCTCAATGTAGGTCTTTATTTCCTCCTTTGAATATATTTCCAGATTGCTTCTTAATAAACTGGTGAATCCCAAAATTGAATTAAAGGGATTTTTAATATCGTGAGCAATAATCGAAAACAACTTGTCTTTGGTAGTATTCAACTCTTTGAGCTTTACCTCCCGCTCCTTGAGTTTCAGCTCTATTTCTTTTTTGCTATTGATATCGGTAACAATACCTATTATTTCAATTATTCTACCGTTTACATCCTTAATTGGCGAAACATGCAAATCGCCCCAAAATGTACTTCCATCCTGTCGTTGAAACTTACACTCAAGATTATAATCGTTGACCTCTCCTTTTAGCAACCTTGAAAAATTAACATCGGCCGCCATTTTCCATTTGGGGTGCGTTACCGAAAGATGACTGGTGCCATACATCTCTTGCTTACTTTCGAAGCCAAGCATCTTTTGCATGCGTTCGTTGACCAAAACAAAATTACCATCGGGGGCCACCACGCCAATACCAGCTACTGTGCTGTTTACCACAGCATCCAACTTGTTTCGGTGCGTGGTTAATTCCAGCTCGCTGAGCTTTAAGGGTGTTAAATCCATGCCCACAGACTGGTATTCAAAAATGGCACCATTCGAATCAACCAAGGCCCGATCGAGCCAACGCATCCATTTGGTTTTACCGTTTTTCAATACCAACTTATGCTCTACTACGTTAATTGGGTTTTCAGCTGTTAAAGCACGAATGGTATTGATGGCACGATCGCGATCACCCAACGGGTACCAATCAAAAATACTTTTGCCAATCAAATCTTCTCTGGCGGTTTCAAATGTTTTGCAATACTCTTCGTTGGCATAAATCAGAACGCCATACTTATCGAATCGACTGATTAGCGCCGGTGAATCTTCTACGAGGGAAAAATAACGTTCTTCACTGGCTTCCAGGGCTGCAATAGTCTCGCGGTATGGTGAAACATCGTAAAAGAAAATGCAGATATTCTCCTTACCAAAGGGAAATGTACGGTAGCGTATGTGTTTGCCAATATCATCCAGATGCACCTCGAAGGAAGTTTTGCGGGTCAATATCAGGTTTGCCCGTTTATCATCCCACTCAAATTCGGGCAATATTTCCCTGATATTAAGGCCAACAATACCAAGCTTTCCAACCACCTTACCGGCCGATGGGTTGGCCCGCATTACCATAAAATCCTGCAGTTTGTTGTTCTGATCAAACAGAGGATGGAGGATGGCAATGCCAATTGGTGAATTATCGAATAGTTCATCCAGAAACTGGTTATCATGATCGAGTTGTGCCTCTAGTTCCCTTTCGCGGGTGATATCTTCTTTAACGGCTATATACCCTGTTATCTGATCATTTTCATCGCGCACAGGACTAATCACAGCTTTCTCCCAAATAATATCACCAGATTTACTTTGATTTCGGAAGACTCCCCGCCACGTTTCACCGCTACTGATGGTGTGCCACAATTGGTAATAGTAATTACTATCGTGATAATCGGTTTTTAGTATACTGGGATTCTGACCGTATACTTCCTCTCGCGTATACCCATATTTATTTACAAAACTATTGTTGGCG
The DNA here is from genome assembly GCA_025210475.1 of Carboxylicivirga sp. Taxonomy (GTDB): domain Bacteria; phylum Bacteroidota; class Bacteroidia; order Bacteroidales; family Marinilabiliaceae; genus Carboxylicivirga. The sequence continues at coordinate 11,055 of JAOARW010000101.1, forward strand.
TAGCGAATAGTTCCATTCGTATCGGTTAAAATGACAATAGACGTTGAATAGTCGAGTGCCTGAATAAGTTCGTCCCTTAAATCCATAAACCCCTAAATCACACTTTGCAAATAAGTAAAAATGAAAGTAAATCGCAAATAATCGCGTTGATATGTTAGCAACTAACCCAACCAGAATACTAGTAAGCAAGCTTCTTTTTAAACCTGTTAAAACTCACATTTTAATAATTGGGTTTTTTTATATTTGTGTCAGAACAAAACAAACTCACTTAATAATTGATCGATATGATGAAACGATTTATTGCATTGCTGGGTGTTGTGGCTATTATGCTTCATTTTAGTCCGGCCAATGCCTGTACCAATATTTTGGTGACGAAGAATGCTTCAGCTGATGGCTCAACCATGATTTCTTATGCTGCTGATTCACATGACCTGTATGGTGAATTGTATTTCTGGCCTGCAGCTACTTACGAAGCTGGTACTATGCTTAAAGTTTATGAATGGGATACGGGTAAATACCTGGGAGAAATTGCTCAGGCTGCACAAACTTACACAGTTATTGGTAACATGAATGAGCACCAGGTAACCATTGCAGAAACAACATTTGGTGGCCGAAAAGAATTACACGATCCGGAAGGTTTAATTGATTATGGTAGCTTAATTTACATTGCTCTTCAGCGTTCGAAATCGGCTCGTGAAGCCATTAAGATTATGACTGATTTGGTTGAAGAATATGGCTATTACAGCTCGGGCGAATCATTCTCTATTGCCGATAAAGATGAAGTTTGGGTAATGGAAATGATCGGAAAAGGTAAAGACAACAAAGGTGCTGTTTGGGTAGCCGTTAAAATTCCGGACGGATATGTATCGGCCCATGCCAACCAGGCACGTATTACCACTTTCCCTTTAAAAGATAAAGAAAACTGCATTTATTCTGAAGATGTGATTTCTTTTGCGCGTGAGCAGGGTTATTTTAATGGTAAAAACAAAGAATTTAGCTTTGCTGATGCCTATGCACCACTTGATTTTGGTGCTGTTCGCTTTTGCGACGCCCGTGTTTGGAGTGCTTTTAACATTATGAATCCGGCTGATATGGGACAATACGTGGAGTATGCCCAGGGTAACTCGCGCGAGCGCATGCCTTTATTTATTAAGCCTGATCGTAAAATCTCGCACCGCGATGTAATGAACATGATGCGCGACCATTATGAAGGAACTCCACTGGATATGACTCAGGATGCCGGTGCCGGTCCATACTCTAAACCTTATCGCTTCCGCCCATTAACCTGGGAAGTAAATGGTGAGAAATATTTTAACGAACGTGCCATTGCAACTCAGCAAACTGGTTTTTCATTTGTTGCTCAAATGCGTAACTGGTTACCATCGCACATTGGTGGTATTCTTTGGTTTGGTGTTGACGATGCTGCATCATCGGTTTATATGCCTATGTATGCCGGTATGACGGATGTTCCTCATTGTTTGGCACAAGGAAATGGCGACCTGTTAAACTATTCGGACAGCTCAGCTTTTTGGGTATTTACAACAGTAAGTAACCGCGCTTATGGCCGTTACAGTTTTATGATCGAAGATATTAAAAAGGTACAAACCGAACTGGAAGATAACTTAACAAGTTATACAACTGCCATTGATCAATCAGCTAAGGCGCTTTACGACCAAAGCCCTGAATTGGCACGTCAGTTCCTGACTGATTTCTCAATGAATCAGGCCGAGTTGGTAACCAAGAGATGGCGCGAATTAGGTAACTTCCTTTTGGTTAAATACAACGATGGTAACCTGCACGAAGAAGAGAACGGTGTATTCCTTCGTAATGAACATGGAAATCCTAAACATGCGACTTTCCCAGGTTACTCGCAGGATTATTACAAAACCATTGTTAAAGATGCTGGTGATCATCTGAAGATGAGAGAACTGCCTGCTGAGAAATAGATTAGTGAGATAGTAAATTAGTTACTTAGTTTATTCACTACAGAAAATGATATACAAAAAAACCTCGCGATTGCGAGGTTTTTTTATGCTATAGTATACTCATTTACTATTCCCTAGATCACAATATCACTCCCTTATGACAAACCTGTAATTACGCCGTCTTCATCAATATCCATGCCTTCTGATGCCGGCACTGATGGTAACCCTGGCATGCGCATCATCTTACCTAAAATTGGAATGATAAAACCAGCCCCTGCTGCAATCTCAAACTCACGCACCGTGACTTTAAATCCTTGAGGACGACCAATTAATTTTTCATTATCTGAAAATGATTTTTGTGTTTTAGCCATACAAATTGGTAATTGAGCCAACTCTAATCCTTCAATCTTACGTATATCGGCCAAAGCTTGCTTGGAGAAATCCACACCATCGGCGCCATAAATCTCGCGAGCAATGGTTTCAATTTTTTCCTTCACACCTAAGTTGTGATCGTAAAGTTGTTTAAAGTTATTTTTGCCTGCTTCAACCTCATCAACCACTGCCTGTGCCAATGTCATTGCACCATCGCCACCCATGGCCCAAGCCTTTGTCGGAACCGCTTTAACACCCAATTCGGCACACATGGCTTTTACCAATTCCACCTCTTCATCGGTATCGGATATAAAATTGTTAATGGAAACAACCGGATTTAATCCAAACTTTTGGGCATTCTCGATGTGTTTCTCAAGATTGGCAAAACCATTTCGAACACGATCTGTATCTGGTGTATTCAACTCATCTTTTGATGCCCCACCGTGATGACGTAAAGCCCGAATAGTGGCTACAATTACCATGGCTTTTGGCTTTAAATCACCAGCCACACACTTGATGTTTAAAAACTTCTCAGCACCTAAATCAGCACCGAAACCAGCTTCGGTCACCACGTAATCGGATAAGGACAAGCCCATTTTAGTGGCAATTATGGTATTGGTACCCTGGGCAATATTGGCAAATGGTCCACCATGAATAATGGCCGGATTACCTTCCAGTGTTTGCACCAAGTTTGGTTTAACGGCGTCTTTCAGCAATAAAGCCATGGCTCCCTGCGCATTTAAATCGCGGGCATATACCGGCTTTTTCTCATAGGTGAAACCAACAAAGATATTACCCAATCGACGCTTTAGGTCGGCAATATCATTTGACATACAAAGAATGGCCATAATTTCAGAAGCTGCTGTAATATTAAACCCATCCTGACGAGGAATACCGTTTGGCGTGCCACCCAGTCCAACAACAATGTCGCGCAGGGTACGGTCATTCATATCAATAACACGCTTCCAGATCACCGTTCTTGGATCGATATTTAAACTTCTGGTCTTGCTCTGAATATTATTATCAATCAAAGCAGCCAACAGGTTGTTCGCCTTTTCAATGGCCGAAAAATCGCCCGTGAAGTGCAGGTTGATATCTTCCATGGGCACAACCTGTGCATTACCCCCACCTGCAGCACCACCTTTAATTCCAAAGACAGGACCCAAAGAAGGTTCGCGCAAAACAGCCGTTGCCTGCTTACCAATCTTATTCAACCCTTCTGTTAATCCGATCGAAATGGTTGTTTTACCTTCTCCGGCTGGTGTGGGAGTTAATGCCGTTACCAGTATCAGGTTATTTTGATCAATCTTTTGATCGTCGATTAAACTAAGTGGTAGCTTGGCCTTGTATTTTCCATACATTTCCAGCTCTTCATCCGGAATATTAAGCTTAGCTGCAATCTTTGATATGTGTTGCATCTTTGCAGCCTGGGCAATTTCCAAATCGCTTCTTACTTTGAGGGTGTTGTTAATGGGCTTACTCATTTTTCTCCTGTTTTATTTTTTGTTTTTGACACAAGGTCAAATATCGAGCCATAAAAAAATCAAGCCGCAAAAATAGAAAAAATCGAGTAAGGATAACAAGACTATTGGATGAAAGCTTTTGCATTTAGATTAAGTTCAGGCAAGGCTCCCACAAAGTAGTGATTGCTTAATAAAGTCATCTTATATAAGTGGCTTTATGCCACAAATATTCCAAAGGCCCCTGCTTAAATTTGCCGAGCCACCAAATACTTAACAATATCTGTACAGAAGCAATAAGCATCCCAATCAGAGCACTAATAAAAACACCACAACGAACTGAAAGATTTAAGCCATAAGGATAAAACAAATAGCTGCCAATAAGTGACTGCAATACAAAATTGGAAAGGCTCATCCTGCCATATACCTGTAGAAGCTTACTTAGTTTTTTAAAGCTATCGACCCGGAATAGAATTACAAACAACGAAATGATTAAAAGCATAAATGCCAGGTTATACCACATTCCTGTTGCAATTTGTAACGATGGTCCCCAACTATCAGGTGTCAAAGAAATTGATTTAATCAGGTATAATATAGGTGTAGACATTATTGTAATTACTAAAAGCTTATTCCAGAATCGATGATGAATATTGCTAAACAAACCATGCTTATACAATAAAAATCCAATAAATTACAGGGCGGGTGTTTGCGTAATTCGTCCATATTCTATCGCCCAGGCTAAGCAAGCTTTTAAACCTATGCTTATGTTGCTCCACAACATATTACCTAAATGCCCTTGCTCAACCGCAGGTTTGAGAATTGGATACAAAGCCTCAGTATAATTGGCCGGATGGTATTCTGGATTTAAGTATAAACAAATGGCCTTGTATAGTTCAACAGGTTGCAGAAATAAGATGGTGGCAAGTACCAACTGGGTTATTGTTCCTAAGCGGGCTATTAGCGGCAGAATTATTGCTACCATTGCCATAAATACCAATGGATCCCCACCGGCAAAGAAAGCTACATTAATTACCCCAAAGCCAGCCAAAAGCACCATACGCCATAAAAACCGCCAACAAAAATCCTGTCCTTTCTCCAAAGCTTTGAAGTATTGTAAGCCAAACGTGAAACCAAACAAAACGGCAAAAATTCCGAAGGCCTTACCTTCAAACAGAAAATACAATACCTCCTTTGTAGCTACATCTAAGGCTTTTAGCCATGCAGAACTATTATCGGGCATTACATCGTACAGAAAATGATTGGAACAGTGTAGCAAGAGGATGCACAGGATTGCAAATCCACGCAGTGCATCCACCACCTCAATGCGTTTCGCATTAATCATTATCCTATCAAATATTTCGATTTTGGAATAAAAGAGATCAGCTTAACAATTAGGTATGAGCATACAAAAATAATGACCGCAATGATAAATTGCTCAAGTCCCGGATTGAGATTCATTAAACTGGCCAGCGAATGACATACCCAAAGGTTAAATATGTAATGAACCAGAAAGATGGCATAACTGAATACGGATAGTTCAATGATGATAGGTTGCAGAAATTTCGGTATCGATAACTTTTGGAAGAATAAAAACAATCCGCTTGTCATCAGCACCACATTAATGGTCAAATTACCAATACTGTGCTCCAGTAATTTCCAATCTTCAACGCCACTGATATTTAATTTGCATAGAAAGCGTTGCTCGTCCAATAAAAATCCTTTGTAAGTTAAAGCTAAGCCAACAGCAAATAAGAACATACCAATTAGCATGGATTTAGCCGAACTTAATGAGTTGTATTTGTGCAGGAAATAACCCAATACGATGTATCCCAGGTAACCTGAGAAATAATATAACATTCCAAATTCATTCCAATCGCATTCGCCATGCAATTGTGGGAACCATTGGCGGATATAAGGATAAAACAAAGTAACTGCCCATACCATAAGAAATACTACCAATGCTTTTTTTGATGCTTGCTGAATCCAAGGCGATATAATGGGCATAAACAGATAAAGACCAATAATGGTATAGATAAACCAAAAGTGAACATTCGTTCCGGTAAAGCTTATAGGAATCATCATCAAATTATAGGCTATGACGTTCATGCCTGAATCCGTAAAGGCATTTTCAGGGCCTCCGAATACAATCTTTGATGGAGTTGGTAAAAACACATAGATAATCGACCATAATAGAAATGGCACAACTACCCTTAAAAAACGCCGTTTGAAGAAGGTTGTAGTATCGGTTTTAATCGGCAATAGAAGAATGGATGACATGATGATAAACAATGGTACACAAGGCCGGAGTAATGCACAGTAGAAGGAGCATTCAGGCCCAAATGTTTTTGTAGCCGCATCCCATAAATAAGGATCGCCGGCATGCATAAGAATCACCATAAAAATGGCCAGTACGCGCAGTACATCTAAATAAATTATTCGTTCTCGCCTGGTTGAATTTTGTATCATTGTTTGTGTATTTAAAAAGAATAGCACAAACGTAGGCAAATAGCAACAACAAAAAATTAATCTAGATTAAAAAATCGGGTGTATATCATCCTTCCCATTTACTGCACGCATTTTACTTAAATGCTGTGGTGTCATTCCCAGGTAAGAAGCCAAATGGCTTAATTTGGCACGGGCAAATAAATCGGGTTGTTCCTTAAGAAGTATTTCGTATCGTTCTTTGGCGCCTTTTTGCAGGCGTTCTATCCGACGTGCCTGCAAACTTAACACGCACTCCTGATGCACAATTCTTGACCAGTTGGCAATGTCGATATTGGTGGTGTATAGTTTGTTTAAATCTTCAATTTTTATGGCATAAGTTGTACAAGGCTCGATGGTTTCGACATATTCAAATCCTGGCTGATTGCGGTAAAGAGCCAGCAAAGCAAACGTAATATCCCCTTCACGACTGAACCATGAGGTGAGTTCTTCATCATCAATAATGCAATAGGATCGGCATAAGCCTTTCTCGATAAAATAAACATGATCATTCATCACCCCACCCTCAATAATCAGGGTTTTGGCCGGAAAATCAACTTTTTTAAAACAAGCTGTTAATTCACTCAATGACTCCTCGGACATTGGATAAAATCCTTGAATACTTTTTATTACATTCTTCATTGACAAAACTCAAATCATACAATTAACGACCTTATTCACAAAATCAGTCATTGACCAGGCGCTTATTCACCACTTCTTTAAAGGACTTGCCAATGGGGATGTATTTCTCCACATTATCCAGTTTTAGCTGGTTTCCGTAAAAGGCCGCAATTCGCTCCACATTAACGATGTAAGATTTATGTACCCGCATAAAACCATGGGATTCGAGTTGTTGCTCCAGGTTGCGCAGCGATTCGAGGGAAACGATTTTTTCGTTAACACAGAAGAAAGTCACATATTCCCGAAGGCCTTCGATGTATAAAATATCTTTAAATTTCACCCGGTAGATTTTATGATCGGCCTTCACCATCATAAAATTCTTAGTTTCCACCTTCGGTGGTAAAGTTTGAAAATCGCTCACCACATTTTTGTACGATAAGCGATCGCCCACCTTATTGATCGTGTGCATAAAGCGCTCAAACGAAAACGGCTTAACCAGGTAATCCAGCACATCCAATTTATAACTCTCAACAGCATATTCCTCGTAAGCCGTAGTAAAAACCACCAAAGGTTTTTTGGTGAGAGTCTTCAAAAAATCAATGCCTGTTATGTCGGGCATCTGAATATCCAGAAACATCAAGTCTATTTCCTCTTTCTGAATCACACTCATGGCATCAAGTGGCGACTTATAACTACCAACCAATTCAAGATGCGCAAACTTGGCTATAAAGCTCTGCAGTAATTCGCGAGCCGGAAATTCATCGTCAACTATAATACATCTCACCTTCATTTTGCTTCAATTTTAAGTTTAAGCTGATATTTTTTATTATCCACCTTTATGTCTATCTGATGTTTATCGGGGTACAGATATTTCAGGCGTCGTTTCACATTCTCTACGCCTATGCCACTATTTTTATCTGCTGCTATTTTCTTTTTAGGTACACTGTTCGACACTTCAAACAAGATACAATCTTCTTCGGTTGTTAAAGTCATTGATATCCAACCATGCTCGGTATCTTCTATTTTACTGTGCTTGAAACTGTTTTCTACAAAAGGGATAAGCAGCATAGGCTCAATCATCTGCATACGGTCGGCCCGGTCAATATCGACATGAATATTGGGTATGCCTTCTATTTTGATACGCTGGAACTCTATAAAGTTTTTGATGTAATCAACCTCTTTACCCAACTTCACTTTCACATCTTCCGACTCGTACAATACATATCGCAACATCGCCGAAAGCTTTAGCACCATCTCGGGCGTTTTAATGGAATGAAGCATCGATAAACTGTAAATATTATTCAAGGCATTGAATAAGAAATGCGGGTTCATCTGCGATTTAAGAAACTTCATCTCATTCACCAGATTCTGATTAACCAAATTAAGCTCGTGCTGCTTCCTGTAGCGTGCATCGCTATATATCCAAAACAAGGTACTGATAAACAACATGGCAATCATCGAAGGAATACCCATCAGGTTAAAACCTAGTATTCGCCGATCTTTAAAGCGAGGGCGTGCTTTATTAAAGATTAATTCTTTGTTCTCACGTAAAAAGCGATCATTGTTAATGGTGTTTTCCCAAGCCTCGTCGTTGTGCAATTGTTTTATTGAACGAATTCCGGTGTGAGAGCTGGTTTTATGGTAAACCAACCCGGTTAGCACCAAGGCAATTAAAATACCAAGCACGTAACGCAGGTACATGCCTTTGCTTATCAAGCGAGGCAAAAGCCAATACGCATTAATGTAAAACACAAAAACACTGGCCATCAGGGTTCTAAAAACGAATATAAAAGCATTGGCAACATCCATTATCATCAGGGGCAAATAGGATAACAACAGTCCGTAACCCAGCCACCAGCCAATGTGTACCAGTATATCTTTTCGTTTAAGCTTACTCCACTTAATCATATCACAAAAATAATTCTTTTCCTCATGTTGAATTTCTGTTTTCAATGAAAGAAGGCTTTTTCTCAATCAACGTGTCAATATTCTGTTCTTTGAATTCTCTTAACTGTATGTAGAGATAGATATTAGCCTTATTGAATAGTTTTTCACTAAAAAATAACAATCTACATATTTGCTTTAAGAAAAATGAAAAACAAATAAACAATGGAAACGAATCGCCCTCCGCCTGCAATTAATCATCTCTCCAAATTCCAGTTAATGGAAAGGTGGCCTTCTCAATATACTTTGGTCCATTGGGCCCAAGTTGACTCTCATACAACGTAAAAGCATTAACATTCAGACTTAATGCTGGCATTTCTTTCTTCATTACCGCCTTTAGATTATCCCTAACAATTCCTGATCCCTTTTTTAAACGAAGTAAAGTGATATGTGGTGTAAATAGTTTGTCACCTGACTGATCTCCTATCAATGCACTTTCAACTTTTGCTTGCAAAGCATTTAATTCCTCCGAATGCTGAATACCCTGCCATACAACCACCTGTTTATAATTCTTAAACACGCCCAGATCCCCTGGCTTTATTTCAAATTGCGGACTTTTGATTTGTGATAAGCGCTCTATTATAGAATCTAAATCCGATTTATTTACCTCACCTAAAAATTTAACTGTCAGGTGAAAATCATTTACAAATCGGGGATCACATACAAATTCTGGGTCTAGGCATAAATTTTACACAGTCTGTAAAGGAAAAACCTCACATCTGACACACCTCTAAATTGCCTTCTGAAGTCTTTGATTTTAGCATTGAAAGATTCTGCTGCTGCATTGGTACTTCTTCCATTAAA
>JAOARW010000102.1 GCA_025210475.1 Carboxylicivirga sp.
CCCATTTGAAGAACCCCCAAATAACAACCTCAAAGTAATACAAGGGACTTTGTTTTAAAATATGGGTTTTAAACTCACCTAAGCCGCATGGTTATTGAATGTATTTTAATTGTAATGATTATTTAGGACGCTATTGGTTCGAAAACAATAAAAGCTTGAAAACAGTTGCTAAACAAAAAGCCGGTCTCGACGATCGGCTTTCTGTCTAAATGACTATAACTAACCTTTTACTTTACTTCTTCATCGAATACAACTGCGACTTTACCGCATTTCCCGGCATCCATCAATTCATAGGCTTTATCGACCTGTTCAAGCGTAAAACGATGCGTTACCAGATCTTCAGGATGAATACCCCAGCGCACAATACGCTCAACCAACTCTTCCATGCGCCATATATTGGTCACCCATGAGCCATGAATTGAGATTTGATCGTGGATAATGTCCGGACTTGGGTTAAACTCAACGGTTCCACCTTCACCGATCATTACATTTTTACCCCATTGGCGGGTTGATCGTATGGCGAGTTGCCTTCCGCTTGTATGACCAGAGCAATCAACAGTTCGTTCAAAACCTTTCTTGCCATACGTTTCATTGATTACCTTTTCCAAGGTGTTATCATCCGATACAAAAACAGCATCGGCCAAACCTAATTCTTTGGCTATATCACAACGCTCTTTAATGGTATCAACACCCACTAATTTTGACGCTCCCATAGCTTTGGCCAACATTAGGGCAGCTAAACCAACCGGCCCCAGGCCAACAACTAATACCTGATCGTTACCGCAAATACCAATCTTTTCCAAACCTTCGTATACCGTTCCGAAGCCACATGCTATCTGAGCTCCATCGGTATAACTTAATTCGGCTGGTAACAGCACACAATCCTTCTCTTCGGCGAGAATATATGGAGCCATCCCTCCGTCACGTTGCCATCCATATGCTGCTCGCGAAGGTGATGAACAAGAAATCATATATCCGCGACGACAATCATTACAAACACCACATCCCGAAATATGGTATAAAATAACCCGATCACCTTCTTTGAATCGCTTCATGTTTGGTCCGCAGGCAATAATCTGCCCACATGGTTCATGGCCCGCTATTTTATTCTGATAAGCTTCTGGTCCTTTGCCCAAATGTTCGCGATAAATGGCCCTGATATCACTTCCACAGATGGTTGATGATTTTGTTTTTACCAGTACTTCTCCCGGTCCTGGCTTTGGTATATCCACTTCTTTCATCTCTACGGTGCTATTTCCCGGTAGAAAAGCCGCTTTCATTTTTACATCGTGCTGTTCCATATTAATCTTATATTTTTATACTTGCTTTATTATTCTTTTACTGACTTATTGTGCCATCTAAATCCCAAAGATCTTCCCAACTGCGGGCTCCTTCCCATAAAAATACCTGCCCTTTGATCAAACGGCAATTTCGATCGATGGTGGCTATCTCGGTCATCTCCTGATCAGTTAGTGGCTCACTGGTGGCGGCCTGCATATTACTAATGATATTTCGCTCTTTAGATGAAAAAGGTATTGGAATTTGCCCACGCTGCATCGCCCATTTAATACACACCACTGCCGGATGAATGTTTAAACGATTGGCAATTTTCACAATCACCGGGTCTTCGATATCTACCGTATCGTCCTCGGTTTTATCCCGATCAGGTCGCGCCGGTGAACCAATAGGGCTATAACCAATTGGCTGAATCGAATGCTCTTTACAATAGTTAAATAGCTCAGGTTGCTGAAAATGTGGATGAAGCTCCATCTCATTAGCAACGGGCTTTATCCTGGCATCCTTCAATAAAAGTTCAAGTTTTGGTATGGTCATGTTTGAAGTACCAATGTTTTTTACCAGACCGTTTTCTACCAAATATTCCATTTGCCTCCATACACTCATATAATCTTCGTGCAGATATGGTTTTGAATGAGGACTTCGCTCATTGACATCACAACCCGGCGAATGCGCATTGGGGAAAGGCCAATGTACCAGGAATAAATCCAGGTAATCTAGTTTTAAATCAGCCAATGATTGTTTGCACGATTTAATGACATCTCCTTCGCCGTGCATATCGTTCCACACTTTTGATGTAATCCATAAGTCGTCGCGCTTAACGGCACCTTCATTAATCAACGATTGGATAATATCACCAATCTGCTCTTCATTGCCATATACCGATGCGCAATCGATGTGATGGTAACCTGATTTAATAGCAAATCTTACAGCCTTTGCCACCTCATCGTGACTAACATGATCTGAACCAAAAGTTCCTAACCCCAAAATCGGAATTTCAGATCCATTAGCTAGCTGAACTCGTGGAATTGCTACTGGTTTTGTTTCTGAACTATTCATATAAAAGATTTTAACTGTTTCAATCAAAATACACACGTGTGTATTTTTAGATAAAAAAACTACAGATATTTATTATTCATAATTTTTGCTGACAGAGTCACGGTCCGATTATCATTCTCATCGCTGTTTTGAATACTCTTAATCAATAATTCATAGGCATTTTTGGCGATAGCTTCATCTGGTTGCATAATACAGGCCACTGAAGGCTCAAATATTTCGAAGATTTGACTCTCACCAAAAGTTACCAAGGCCATTTCCTGTGGAATCTTAATATCACGATTACGCAATTCTTTTATTAAGCCAAGCATCAGGTTGGACGAATCACTAATAATTGCATCAGGCCTGTCATCTGACTCTAATAGTTTTCCGGCCATTTTTACCCCATCAGCAATAGTAAATCCATGATTTATCACATTTAGTTTTTCATATTCAAGTTGGTGCTTTTCAATGGCCAGATGATAGCCTGTCTGTCGCTCACCAAACACATTTAAATACGACGGACCACTAATATGAGTAATGCGCTTGTGTCCTTTTTTAAGTAACAATGCGACTACATCCTGCATAATTTGCTGGTTATTGATAGTTACTTTAGGCACTTCAATACGGCTGCTTACCCGGTCGAACATAACCAATGGAATATTCTGCTGTTTCAGCTTTTCGAAATGCTCCATTTCTTTACTTTCCATCGAGATGGAAGCTATTACCCCAGCGAAATTCTGCTGAATGATAGTGTCTACTACCTTCTTTTCCTGTTCATAATTCTCGTTGGTCTGAAAAATTGAGACCACAAAATCATTGTCGCAGGCCAGATTCGTGAAAGAACTGATCACATTCGAGAAAAACTGGTGGTTAATGTTAGGAACAATAATTGCAATCGCATTTCTTCTCCCTCCCCTTAATTCAATAGCCGCCACATTAATCTGATAGCCGTTCGCCAAAGCAAACTCTTTAATACGCTTTTTCGTCTGTTCTTTAACACGTTTATCACCACGCAGTGCCCTTGACACTGTTGAGTGGTGAATATTAAGTGCTTTGGCAATATCTTTTATAGTGATTCTTTCGTTCATAACACATATTACACACGTGTGCAATTATACTTGTTTTATTTTAAATCATCGTCATTTTTTGGCTTTTTTTAGAGTTGTTTGTCGTCATTTAACTTAAATACAAGTAGAAAAACTTACGCTCTTTATTGCAGAGTTAATTAAGCACAGTTTTATCATACAATAAAGCGCATGAATACATCATCATTAAAAGCCAATAATAACAACGCACAAACATAGATAATAATACTTATCAGATTCCTAAATTACAATGAAAACATTTCTATTTTTACCATTTATGGAAATAAATAAGACTCTAATTAATTCTGGACCTCCCCAACCCCACTAATTCGAGAAAGAATAATAAAAGTAACTTAATTGCAATCTTTTAAAACCACGGTATACATGCAATAAGTATAGCCCAGCGACTCTACAAACCAATCCTGTTCCAGAAAGTATGATAGTGAACAACCGAATAATTGAATGGTACCTTTGGAGAATTTTTTGCGATAAATGCTAAAATAGCCTTTAAGGTTGCCAGGGTCGGAATCATTTCTGGTCACATTCAAACGCATGCGTTCAAAATCATTTAACCACTTGGGAATTATTGGAAACTTATCCGCAAAAAGAATATTAACTTCTACCGGGGTATCAACTGAAAATGTAAGACATAAATCCTTTTCATCAATCAATTTATCATCTCCACATGTCAAAATATGCGTGCAGCCTTGTAATTCATCTGGAATATAACCAAATGTATAGTCCCGATCCATGTACTGTTTTCCTTTTAAGATCAGTTCATTTATACCATATACTTTACCACTTGCAGTGTGTATATCCGAAATCTTAACTTTTCTTGCTTTCATGTTATTTTGTTTTATAATTAAAACAAAAGTAGAGAGCTATTAGCAAGCATGAAAACAAAAAATTGAATAAAACGGATGACACCGTTTCCGAAAACGTTGTCTTTTTTCGGAAACGTTTTAATCATCAATTATTTGATTTTTATTATTCATCGATAATCATGATTTTCAAAACACTTGTTTTATCAATCCCTTAACGTTTAGCACGTTCTTACAACATATCCAAACAGTTAATTTCTTATCGAACTATGGAATATTTACAGAATAGAATCTGATATTGTTCACTTTACCTCGTAAAGGCAAATCGCTTAAAAAATCAATTTGATATCTATCCCCCTCCAGATGTTTGATGATATTTTCGGAAACAATCAGTTGCTCATTATAATCATTGCACTTTGCTTCGAGGCGGGCAGCAGTATTTAGCACATCGCCATGAAAAGCGATTTCTCGTTTTACATCACCTATTTCAGTTAATGTAACAAGGCCGGCATCCATGCCAGCTTTATATTTTGGTGATTCTCCAAATTTTAACAAAAATGATTCTTCCTTTGATTTTAACTTTTCGCTAAAATCGAAAAAAGTCTTGATGCAACGAAAGTTCTTAAATCCATCATTTACCTTCCAATACAAAACAACTTCATCTCCCACATACTGATATATCCTGGCTTTATGTTTGAGAATAACAGGAGTTAATTCGTGAATACATTCTTTTATAAATCGGCTGTAGGCATTGTTTCCCAGTTTTTCAGCAATGCGCGTCGAATCTTTAAGATCCAGAAACATAAAAACCAGTTCCTCATCACGAGGATGATAGTACTTACCAGTCAACAGTTCGACCATGGTTCTTGGACCAAATTTATTGCTAATGGAAATAATGAAGTTGGTTAACAGAACAAACATCAACCAGTAAGAAAGAAATGAAGCAATCAATCTTAACGAGAGGAAGCTTTTCAGGTTTTCCTGCATCTCCGAATCAATCAAACCCCAAAAGGAAAACAGCTTGTATAAGGCTAAACCAATAAGTGATAGCGCCACTATGTATAGGATACTTCTTAATAATATATTAAAACAAAAACTTCGTTTCCGTATAAATCGATTTTCAGTTAATCGGTTAATAAGGATAAAAAGAGAACCAAATAAAATACCTGTCAAGATTATCTCAAGGTGCCAGGCATTGGTTTCGAAATATGCTTTAAGTACTCCATCTTTTACAAAGTCCTGAATTCCAATGTAAGAATAAAGAGAATACAAGTAGAAGAAAAGAATAAAGGCTGAAACGATTAAAAACCATTCTGTTATTTTGAATCTCATGTTTACTTCAATCGGGTTGATTAAAGCTTCAATATAAAAACAAAACTTCAATCATTCCTCTTATTAAGTGAAGTTTTGATTGAAGTTCGTTGCTTACCTAATACAGTATCAATAGATCGTAAACCTGAAGTTATCCAAGGTGGGTTGGTTAGATGTAATTGTCGTTTTTTCGGCAAATCCCATAATACCAATATCCATTTTATCCGAAGCGGATAAACCCCAATTATCCATCCCGCTTGCATCAATAGCTCTGCCTTTACCAATTAAGTTGTCATCAGCATATAAGGACAAGGTTTTATCGGAAGAACAAAAACGAATCTTCAAGGTCAGGAACTCGGTCGATTGATCTATTGACTTAAATTGAACATCAATCGGATCATCGCCTAATCGGTTTGCCACCAGCTGCGCCTGAACAAAACGCTCATCGCCATTTATTGCGGCAAAATTACATTCATATACTTTCGACGCTTGACCTGAGGCAACTGGTTTACCAACAAAAATACCTGCACCTACCTGGGCATTCTTGCCACCATTGGTATTCCAATAGGCTTCAATATGCACATCAACCGATATTTCCCAAGATTGATTATAGGGCATTTGTTTATTAAACAGCTTCCAGGCTTCAAGCGCCTGACTGGTATTATCCGAAAAAGCCGTTAGCTGACCTTTTTCATTAACCAGCTTAATGTCTGCATTGTACGATTCCCAGCGAGCGCTTTGGGTAAACTGTCCGGCAAAGGTTGCATTAAATTCATATAATTCGCTTGTACTGGCCGTGAGAGAATTAAAATCGCATGAGGGGCCAATGGGTTTAACATTGCCATCACTCGTTTTACAGGCATTCAACAAGAGCACCATAAATGCTACTGGAATTAACAATTGCTTATTGATCATTTTATTATGCATAGTTTATTATCAAAACAGTAATCTGTAATTCAGTAAGGTTGAAAAGTAATGATTAGAGGGGCTGCTAGTTATATCAAGTGCAAACATATCGTATGAGAAATCGAGGCTAAGTCGCGTTTTTTTGCCAATACCCAATAAGCCCTTATCAAACCCAATAAGCCCTTATCAAACCCGGTACCATACGAAAAAACAAATGTGGGCGATGATAATAAGGCAAAATTGTTGGATATATTTTTCCCTTTTACTTCCACTTTGGCACTTCTGCTATTGTAATTAAGTTTTTGCTTCTCATTAATAATGTACGATACCCCCATTCCCAAACTAAAAAATGTATGAAAATTATTAAAGGTTTTCACATATCTAGAATACCGGTATTCCAATGAGAGGTAATTGTATCGGTCATAAGACGTATTGGAAGAATAACCCGAATTGGCCTCCACATCAACAATGCCTTTAATCCCATTTTGCGCAGATCGATAGCTTGCTGTTAACTCAGAAAAAGCCTTACCATTTTTAGCGGCAATACTAATACCACCATAATAACTATAAGCATAGCCTGGCGTGCTGGCATAGGTTTTTTTGCTTGTATTTGACTTGGCTTCTTTGTGCATAAATGATACCCCTTGTGACGACCCAATCAACCACGATAAACGTTTATCAGATTCTTGCGCAACTAATATGCCGGGTATAAGCATCAAAATAACTAATATATGCTTCATGTTTAGATAGGTTGAATGTCACCAAATAAATCCATTATTAACTGATAGGCAACGGGATCTTGTTCTTTTATTTCTTCTCGGGAAGATGGCTTATATGAACCGCCCATAGTGCCGCCCTGTCCTTCCCATAAGCCCAGGTAACAATCCATTACAGCTGCAAAATATTCATCGTCGAAATCGGCTTTGGGCAAGTCATCACCCCATGGATTCCAGATACCCTTTGTGATGGCATCATCATTAGCTTTCTGAAGCTTTGCCTGATATTCGAATAACGTTGGAGCAATGCCATAATTGTGAATCAAATGCAAAATCTCTTCGTACGATGCATCGCGATGTCCCGAACCTAAACTTTCTGTGGCGTACAAATCTTGTACATTGTAGCCGGCACCTGATACTTTGCTAATATTGGCCTCATATTGTTCCTGTGTATCCCAAAAGACAAGTGCTGATCGCTTATTGGCCATTGAGTTGGCAATTATTTCCTTATGCCTGGTTTTATATACAGTTCCATCGCAGGTTAAATATTGGTGCATAATGTCGCGGGCATAAATCATCTGATCCTTAGATACACCAGATGTGCCAAAAATTTCGATTCTGCCGCCATTGGGAGCAGTTACATAAATATACTTTGAGAATACCTCACCTATTTTTCCACTCACATTATGAGGGCCTATTTCGATGACTCCAGTTCCCGATAGTTTCGACAAATCAGCATATAGTTTTTCTTTGCCACACGACGACAAAGCCATAACTACTGCCACAATAACTGGTAAAAAACAATTTTTCATATACCTGTTTAAATCTCTTTTGCTTACTAATACTACTTAACCTTTCAGGCATTATAACTAATATGAAACCCTCATGCAAAAATGATCAATTACCCGTTAAAAAAAGATCAGAATCTACATGAGGTTTCATTACGTCATGTGTTCACCTACAAATCAACCGCTTGATCAGAAAATTGTAATTTCTCCACTGCTCTGAGGGTATTCACTCCATCACGACTTTTAGTTTTATCGCTTACAATGGCAGCACCATTCTCGTTGGTAATGGTATAATCGGCATAAGGTCCTGAGAAAATAACAATATTCATCCCCTCGTTTCCTGTAATATCATTATCCAGCTCATTCACCGTAACCGTATTATTATTTTTACCCAATAATGTAATATCTTTTAAATACCTTGAGTGATGTGTATATGGTAAAGCTGCATCAAACTTAAGAGAAAAGTTACCATCTAAACTGGCATCAATACGTGCATTATAGGTTAGGTATGGATGAAGAAAATCAGTCATCAATGTATAACCCTGCGGGTCTTCAGAAATCACCTCATCGCGATCTTTGGCAATGTAACCACCCCACATGCCGTGAGTGCTACTGCCTTTCCAGGCACCCCATAAGCCATAATAGGAATCAACCACGGAAGCCAGATATTCTTGCGTTAAACTATTTTCCTGTGTCCACTCTTTAACAATACTGGCAAAATTTGGTCCGATTGCCCATAACTGCGAGCTTAAGGCATTCTGCTGAGCGGCACGTATCTTTTTCTGATATTCAGGGGCTGCTCCGGGTGAGGTATTTTGGCCATCCACGCCAATACCATAATCATGCACCAAATGTAAAATCTCCTCAAAAGTTGCATCCCTGTGCTCATAAACCTGATTCATATACCAGCTATGGCCTTCCACCTGCATTTCGTTTTGATATAAAGGTTGACCATTTACCTTTTCTCCTGCCGGATTGCTTCCATCATCTTGCCCATTCAACAAACATAAAACAGCCCCATTTTCGGCCATTTTATTGGCAATGGCGGCTTTATCGGCCCCATATACTGAATTTGGTAAATTTTTCAGGTAATGTTCCAACACTCCCCTACTGCGAACAATCTGACCCTCTGTAATTTTATCTTGTGCAACAATGTGAATCGCGCCACCATTTGGACTTACTACCTTGGTATAACGATTAAAGTACTTTTTATATACACTTCCCAACTCTTCAGGAATAACATTCTCAATTTGTAATTCAGGATTAGCCTCTCCTCCAGTTTGAGGCGTTATCTTATTATCATTTTTATCGCAACTGCTTAAGCCTGCTATACCTACTGCGAACACAAACAGCCATCTCATTAAGTTTACTTTCTTCATAACATCTAGCTTTTTATTATCAATCTGAATTCGACATTAAATTTCGATCTCAGATTATTAAAATCAATTAATGTACATTGCTAACACATTCCTTTCTGAAAATATTTAGAATGCGCAAATATGAATCAACATCAAATTTGATATCACTAGGTTATCACATTTATGTTCTTTATCGAAAATATTATGAGGATAGGTAATATTTAAGTGGGCAAAGGTATCTAATTAAGTATTTTTTAATTTGTAATTTCTATTAATCTCTAAATAATTAAGTTTGTAATGCAATACTGAACTCAAGTTCATTAATGTACTTTATTTCTTCATGCATAGCTGCAAGAAGAAAATATGGCTGATGTATAATAATAAGTATAGAATTGAAAATTTATCTCCGCATAGTACATTTATCGATATTACTATTTTTAGTATCCTTTAACGCGATAAAAAGTCAAAACTCCAATTGCCTCTTTGCCAAATCAAAACCAGATATCTTTCAACAAGATTCAACTTACAGGTCAAAAGCCTATCAGTTATTGGAACAATGGCGGGCATCACACCATGGAAGTGACAGTTTAACGAAGATTGGTGTCTCAAAACAAGCGATTTTTGATGATTTGAGTTATATGTTGGATCACCCCAACACAACATTACTGAATGATAGTGGTTATTACTGCGGCATAGTTGTGGTTTTAAACTGGATGCTCAACAAACGCCCCGACTTATATGCCAAGGGTGTATTGGAGTTAACTTTTATGGGGGAGACAAGATTTGTGAATGGATCAAAAAAAATTAAGCTTCCCCGGGTTCTTCAAAGCAAGGTAGATTATTCGATTACCACAATTGATGGGAAGCAACAAGGTACCGATCTGGGCAATGTTAGCCTGAGTGATTTTGTTCTGGGAGTTTCTCTTGTATACGCCGAAAAGTGGTTGCAAAAGCTTGGTCTGATCTGGAGCAATGCCACCCATTGCAAGACCAATACCGGCAATTTTCTTTTTGCTAACACCATGCCCTGGGAAATGAATGATTACTTTAGAGCCATTGGTATTCGTGAGATGCAAAAAAGTTATTATTCCCCCTTTGATAGCAAAGAAAAAACCTTGAAACGTATTTCCTGGGCGGTTGAAAATGGTGAAATGCCCATACTTATGGAAAACCACCTTTTAACAGCTGACCGAACCAAAAATATATTCTATAAACTGTTCGGTGCCCATTTTATCTGTCTGCACAGTTTTCAAGTTAATCCAGATTGCAATACGATTTCTATGTCGTACTGGGATTATGGAAGCGTAAAAAACCACAGGGAACAAAGTGAGAAAGGATCGGCCCATTCAGCTCATTCCCTTAATCAAGCCTTTCGACGAAGTAAACGATTAAACAAAATCAAAAAACACGGCAAGTACCTCGAACTATCAACCGAGCAATTTTTTAAAGGTTTAAAAGGCTATTGGATACCATTAACACAGGCTTCGCGCCAATAAAATAAACCAATAGCCTATTCCTTTTATCGCTTCTGAAGTAGCTATACGCTAACCTTGCATCCGGGATAACCAACTATAGAATACTCGTTACATGATGCCGATTTTTTTCAATTCCCAAAAACACTTCTCTGTCGCATCAATATCGGCAAAGGCATCGTGGGCGCCTTCAAAATCTTTTCCGAAAAGCTTTGTGTGTAACTCCGACAAATTAGGCCATTTATATCCATAGTTACCTGGAATTCTGCAGTAGTTAGTCGAAGCTTTCATAGTGCAGAGTTTGCTCTTTCTGTCAAAATCAGAGTCTATACCTTTTCTCAGTAACTCAGCTCCCATTATTTTTTCATCAAAACTAATGTTGTGCGCAACGATGAAACTCGCTTGATTAACAAATCCGTTAAATTCCTTAAGAATCGTTTCTAAATCTTGTCCTTCACTAATGGCCCGTTCGGTTGTGATCCCATGAACATCAGATGCTCCCTTTGGAATCGTATAGTTCTCAGGTTTTATGATATATGTTTTTGAATCGAGGCGCTTGCCGCTTTCATCACAAAAAATCCATGCCACTTGCACCATTCGGGGCCAGTTGTTCAAATCTGATACTGGTGCTTTCCAGTTCTTTGGTAATCCGGTTGTTTCGGTGTCAAAAAATAAATACATAAGCTGTTTATTTATGGATTATAACTATATGCTAATATTATTTCGAGTGTTGATGTTTCAATGATTGGAATCTATATCCAATGTATTTGACAATTTTGATTTCTCATACGATTGATAATAATAACTAAAAGGTTTTCCAAAGTAAATCTTTTGTCTATTTGTCTTTGTATTAACTTGCTTTTCTGCATTAACCTTAATTGCTCTTACCTTTCTTTTAAATTGCCTAAAGTATTTGTTTCTATTTCTATCTAATCGTTTTAACTGAATTGAAACTGATTCGTTCTGTGTAAGTTCTGAGAATCCATTAATCCAACATAAATCATTAATACCATTCTCATAATTCCACATAGTAACACGCCCTACAGACATTCCAATTAATCGATGTATTACTGATTCTTCGATGTATTTGTCAGTTGCTCGTTTAGTATTTTCTTTAATAGCATCATAGGCAGAATTAATTACTTCAACTTGCTTAGACATTTCCTTTTTTAATGAGCTTTTTCTAATCCGTATATTTCCGTTAAAGTTTATTTCGTAACCCACAAATCCAATCCAAGGAATATTACCATCCCGTTTCTCACCCCATTTATATGGCCTTTTTGATTTACTCTTCCAAAAACATTTACAATAAGATGATATAGTTTCAAAACTATGAGGAACAAGTTTTAAATCCAACAGTGATTTATGATACATATTTGTAGCTGATTAACAAACTCTTTTATTTGGATGCATTATTATCATATCATCACAGTACCGAATGTATAACAGATTCTTATCCCTTCTATTATTTACAATTGTATCTGAAAAATGTAATACAATATTCGCAATCAAGCCTGATAAAGCACCTCCTTGCGGTACTCCTATCTTTGCATTATTAAGTTTTATATATGGACCTTTAAGCAATTCACTTTCAACCCATTCAAATTTTCCTTTTTTTATTCCAAATTTTGAAAAGTATTCCTGATTTTTATTTAGAGGCAATACTGACTTATTAAAGGTATAGCAATCCAAATAAGAGTAGAATAAACGTACTGCATGTTCGCTATAAAATTCTGGCTTATTTTTTTCTACCTTTTTAATAAATCGCTTAAAGAATTTCTTAATGATTGTATGATTAACAGTGTCATAGAACTTCTTCATATCACACTCTGTAACCCAAATTGGCTTGTTTTTATTCCTATTCTTATACTCAATTATAGATTTTATAGCATCATGGTGAGTTAAACTGATAAAATTTTGATTTACTTTTCTAACAGCTCTAAATGCCATTGAGTTATCATAAAACAGATCATCAAAAAGGTCTGTAAAGTACTTATTCACTAAGCAGATTATAATCCTATCCTTTAAATTAAAAATTGAAATAGGACGACAAATTGTAACATCATTCTTTCTGTCATCTTTTCTTTTGGGATAGGTTAATGGCTCCTTAATTGAATACTCAGCATCAACGATATTATTTTTGATTGATGCAATAAACTCATCTAACTTTTTTAAAAATTCAGCTTCTGGTTTATTTTTACGATACCATTCAATCGTAATCTGTAATGACCTTATATTCTTTTCGAGAGTATTTAACTTTTTCTTATTCCTATATCGATTATCCTTCCCTAATTTTCTCCATTTCTTTCTACTCGGAAATAGTGCACAAATCTCTTTTTCATTAACAGTTAAATCCTTTCTGTGATAATTCTTTTCAGAATCACTCGAAATCAAATGAATTAAATGCTTTTTGTTGCGTTCTTTTGCAACTTTTGCTCTTATACGACACAGGTAAAAGATAATATTCTTTTCACTAGTATATGCCTCTAACTTTTTCATCTAGTAATTAAAGAGTGGGTTGCTGTAAGTTGAAAACCATACTGAACAAATAATAAAACAGCTAAACTCACACATGCTTTGTGCTGATATGCAAGCTAATATGTGCGTAAAAGCAAAATACTTAAACACCTTCGCTACCATCAT
Organism: Carboxylicivirga sp.; assembly: GCA_025210475.1. Lineage (GTDB taxonomy): Bacteria > Bacteroidota > Bacteroidia > Bacteroidales > Marinilabiliaceae > Carboxylicivirga. The sequence continues at coordinate 13,435 of JAOARW010000102.1, forward strand.
CAATTACTTTTTTCGGTTTATACCCAAGTTCTTGAGCAAAATGAAATATTGTACTGAAATTTATTTCTGAATTAGTTGTTTCATAACAGTTTATTAAAAGGTTTTTACATTCTATTTCATTGTGTTTATCTTTATCTAATCGACATATTTTTAAGAAATAATTTTCGCCAATATCATGAGTAAAACTATTAGCTATAGCAAAAGCTACTCTATACCATTTATCGTAAGTATTAGTTATAGATAGCTCCCTCTTGGTTAAAAACTTAATAATTGAGCTAATAGTTAGACGATTTTGGGGAGAGTTCTTACCACTTGCATTTAATAATGCATCTTTTCTATTTACCTTCCTCAAAGATTTTCCTTTACTCGCTGTTCTTTTTATTATTGTGGGTGAATACTTTGCTATATCTTCTGAATTAATCGCGAAAACTTCGAAATTATCTTTTATAACGATTTTTGAATCTGACGATAAAAAACACAATCTAGTAGTATCACTGCCACTTTCATCAAGTTCTATCTTATATAAAACGTAAAAATATTCTACAAGCTTTTTAAATGCGATTCTATGAAATAAATCAACATCATAAATTTCTTCTTCAAAATCTAATACGACTAATCCCTTTATACCGTTATTTGATGGAGATTTCCAAAAGCTTAAGACAAAGTTATCTTTTAATAATATTTGATTTATTTTAGTTAGCTCTTCACTATCTAGCTTATCAATATCAAGAACTATTATTCTGTTGTATTCCTTAATATCATTACGACGTCTCTTCCCATTAAATGTAGCTCCAAATGTAACTCCAGGTAATTTTTTCTTTTCCTTATCATATATTCCTTTGTCTCCTTTATCTAGGTATCCTCTTAACTGAGTAACTATTCCCTTTAATCTTTCTTCTTTAATTCCACGCAAAACATCCCTAATAGGCAATTCATGTGTTAAATCTGCATAGGCTGTCTTTTGAAATGACACTTTGTTGTTTAATATTTCTCTGGAATCCATTATTTACAAGTAATATATTGAGTTCTAATTGGCTGTTATTACTGACTCTAGGATGTTATTTTACTATCCTCTTTAAGCGTATACAAATTACTATCATGAATAATTAATTATTGCTTATCAAAATTAATAAAACACCTCAACTACACAAAACATAATTAAAGTTTGGATTATTATTTGGTGAAAAATCATGTTGTTCATATTTACAAATTTCCAGCACGCCTTAGCCCAGCCTAAGCCAACCTACTTTTGCCCCAAGCATACCCTGTTGGCTCCCAAGCAAGGGTATTTTTGCCTCAAGCGACCCCTGTTTTGGCCTAAGTGAGGGTACTTTAGGTCCAAGCGAGGGTAGTTTTGCCCTAAGCCCCCCTTGTGTTGTTACAAGCAAACCTGTCCGGCTTATAAACAATTCCATCTTGTTATTTTAGGCATTTAATTTCTTTACAAGAGTATTCGGCATTTACACACATAATGCTTTATATCACTTCAAAGTCCTTTTTATTATTGAACCAAAAACAACTTTATCAACACAATATGATAATTTATCAAGCATTTCATTACTTTCATCATCAATACAAGCACTTTCATAAAACCACCATAGAGCCATCTTGAAATGGAATAACACATTCCATAATTTTAATATAGTAATTTTAAACACCTTATCGCTATGGGAAAAATGAATAGTATTAACGACAGCATGGAAAATGCACGTCTGGTAATTTGGAATGCACACGAAGATGAAACCATTCGTGTTAATTTCGAACCCTTTGGTTACGACGAAACCCGTCATCTGGCCAATAAAGAGCTATACAACCAAACCAGTGAACTCATCGCTAAAAATGCTCAGGAACAAGCCGAATGGCGCAAGGCCAGCGAAATTTTTAAAACAACCTTGCTTAATGCCCGGCAAAGATTCACCAAAATTCGTCAGTATCTTAAATTCTGGTACGATGCCGATTCGCAGGAAGCCATCGATCTGAACCTGTACAGTGATAAAATCAGTAAATATGCCGATTTCAAGTACGTTGCTAACACGTTTTATTCAACCTTGCTAACCAAGGATACAGTGCTGGCCAAACTGCTTCCTTTTGATTATACCCGCGAAACAGTACAAGAGCATTTCAACGAGTTAAACTCGCTGGATGACCTTCGCAATAAACGCGAACAAGAGGGTGGTGAAGCACAATATGCCATAAAGGAACGTAATGCCAAAATGGACGAACTGGATGAATGTGTTTCTGAAATGATTCGCCTGGCTCGTCTTATCTTTCAGGACGACAAGGCGCAACACCTCGAAAAATTCGGTATCGTGGTACGTTCGTAACACTCTACCGAACCATAATATTAAAAAGGAGCTGCATGGCTCCTTTTTTTTTGATACATCAAAGTGGTTGTCCGTAGCATACCGCTCAGTTTAATAGTCAATAGCTATCAGCCGGCAGCTATCATTTGTTAATCCCTAATCCACTTAGCGCTTCTGATGCGCTTAGCGGGTCATTTATCGATGTTAGGTGTTTTCACAAGCTTATTTCCGTTACAGCCTAATAATTCATAGGACTGATCATCGGTTAGTATAAAAACTATATTGGGTTGTTTTTGGGCAAATGCACCAATAAACGAGAGCATTAATAAGGAAAGTACCAAACTTATCTTCATTGTAATAGGGTTAATGTTAAAGGGGCGAATATAATAAAATCTGATTTTTAGAAAACTATTGGAATTTAAATGAAAATACGATACCTAACGATCAGGCCACAAATTATAACCATCCAACTAAATCATATCCCCATCGAATGACAATAATTTCTGAGCTCTTCAGTCATCCTTTTATTTTGTTGATTATTAATCATTAATTTTAAAACGATGAAATCAAACAGTAACAAAGTCAGATTTTGGATATTGTACCACCTGGGAATAACAGTCTTTAGTGCAATAAGTGCTCTTTTAATGAAAATTATTCAAACGGATAATGCTTTACACCCAACAGTAATCCCCACATTTTTATCCCTTGTACTGATGTGCAGTGGAATCGGCTACCTGGCTATTTTTATGTCGAAGAAAGCACAACAATACAATCAATCTGAGATAAATAAAAGGATTGTACCAGCCTTGTTTGTTTTTTACATCGGGGCATTCTTAATTGCCAACCTGTCAATCAGCATTAGTACATTTATATGGTTCATTCACATTAAACGAAACCTGAGCGAATTATTCCATCATTTGTACGCTTATGAATTAGGTATAGCCAATGGCAAATTGTTATCGTGGTTAATGTTTTTCACTATTGCCTTCTTCTACTCTATCTGGCTAAAAGCAACCAGACGTGAACAGAAATTGCGTGAAGAAAACCTTAAGTTCAAGTATCAAAGTCTGAAGAATCAGATTAATCCACATTTTTTGTTTAATACCTTAAATACCCTATCTGAACTGGTTTATATTGATGCTCAAAAATCCGATCATTTTATACAGGATTTATCATCCATCTACCGCTACATGATCGAAAACGAGGAAATAGATTTAGTCGATCTCGATGTTGAAATAGCATTTGTACAGCAATACTTTAACCTACAACAAGCACGCGATGGACAAAAAATAAAGTTGGAAATTGATATCCCTGATTCGAAAGGCGTTAAAGTGGTACCTGTTTCATTGCAAATATTAATTGAAAATGCCCTCAAGCATAACATGAAATCGAAGGAAAAACCCTTACGGATAAAAATTGAAATGAAGGATGGGTTTATTGAAGTATCTAACCCCATTCAAAAGAAAAATATACTAGAAGATTCCACAAAAACCGGCCTCACCAACCTTAAGAATCGCATTAATATTGTGACAGGGAAAGAGCTTATTATTAATAACGACCATCAACGTTTCACAGTTAAATTACCCACTTCAAGATGAATGTAATTATTGTAGAAGACGAACAACTGGCCGCTCAAAGGCTGTTGCGCACATTAAAAGAAATAGTGCCTGATGTAACTGTATCAGGCATTATTTCTTCGGTTGAAAAGGCTGTGAACTATTTTAACCAACCTTTTGATGCTGAACTCATCTTTATGGATATTCAATTGGAAGATGGTATTTGTTTCGAAATATTTGAGCGAACCCATATGAGTGTTCCGATCATTTTCACCACAGCTTTTGATCAATACACACTTCGCGCCTTCAAACAAAACAGTATCGATTACCTCCTGAAACCTATCAATGCTGATGACCTAAAAAATGCCATTGACAAATACCAAAACCTGCATCAAAAATTTAATTACTCTCAAATACAACATGCCCTTGATAAACTTGTAAGCAATAATTACAAAGAACGCTTTTTAATTAAGCTAGGTGAGCATTATAAATCCATCGGCATTGAAACAATCAATTGCTTTTATAGCTGTGAAAGCTGCACTTTTATTTTTACAAATACAGCTCGAAGTTATGCCATCGATTATTCGCTTGATAAAATTGAAAACCTCATTGATCCAAGTCAGTTTTACAGGATTAATCGGAACATGATTGTCCGTATTGATGCCATCGAAAAGATATTTACCTATTCTTCCAACCGTCTCAAAATAGGCATTCACGGATTCGACAATAATACAGATGCCATTGTAAGCCGCGATCGGGTAAAATCCTTTAAACAATGGATGGATCGATAAACTATTACTTCGACAAAATGGAGATTATACTATTAAGACTGTCCTTTAGTTTCATCAGATCATCAATATCCAATTGACAATCCGCTAATCGTTTAGCCAGTTCTTCCGGTATTAACACAGCCTCTTCTTTCATCTGTTTACCTTTATCACTAAGCTGAATGATTACTTTGCGCTCATCCTTCTCCGATCTTTTTCGCAAAAGTAAATGCATTTGCTCCATTCGCTTCAGAAGCGGTGTTAAGGTATTTGTATTAAGAATTAACTTTTTAGCAATGGTATTAACCGTTAGGCAATCTGTTTCCCACAGTACCAACATCACCAGGTATTGAGGATAAGTAATGCCCAGTTTATCCAGATAAGGCTGATACTCCCTGGTTATGAGGCGGGAGGCTGCATACACCGGAAAGCATAATTGATTATCTAATTTTAATTGTTCGTCACTCATTTGAAAATAATTAAATCGCAGACATTAATGCAAAAGTAGTAAAAGCAGATTTAATCGCCTGCGATTTAAATCGGTTAATTACTCAATACTTTTTTAATGTACTTCTCAATTTTCTCAGGTTTTGTTGTTGGTGCAAAACGCTTTAATGGCTTTCCGTCGGTTCCGATTAAAAACTTGGTAAAATTCCATTTCACCTTATTGCCCAAAGTACCTTTCAGTTCATTTTTGAGGTATTTAAACAACGGGTGTGCATCATCGCCATTCACATCAACCTTGGAAAACATTGGAAATGTTACGCCATAATTGATCAGGCAGCCCTCTGATATTGATTTATCATCACCTGGCTCCTGGTTGGCAAACTGGTTACACGGAAATCCAAGAATCACCAAACCTTTGTCTTTATAGTTTTTATATAATTCCTCCAAACCTTCATATTGAGGAGTTAAACCACATTTACTGGCCGTATTAACCACCAACACCAGCTTGCCACTATATTCCTTCATACTTACCTGCTTCCCTTGAAGACTCTTTGCCTCGAAATCATAAAACCCTTGTTCCATATCCTTTTAATTATTTAGTTCTTACAATTTTAATACTGCACACTCATTATCCCTAACGACTATATCGCGTGCGATACAAATATATGGATTTAATTTTATATCGCAAGCGACATAATAGTTTACCCATCGATTTTACAATTTTTTAAGCCAGCTAAATACATTACATTCGCTGAAAACTATAATTGATGACAATTCCCAATACGATAAAAGCTGTTTTTTTTGATATGGATGGAGTTTTGTACGATTCCATGCCAAACCATGAGTACACCTGGATTCATAGCCTCAAAGAATATGGCATCGACTTTCCTTCTGAAGAAGCCTATATGAATGAAGGAAGAACCGGTTTTTCAACCATTCGAATCGCCTTTGAGAAATACCTCAAGCGATTACCAAGCCCTGAAGAAGAGGAGGCTGTTTATGCTTTAAAAACAAGACTAATCGCTGAACGTCCCAAGGCTCCTATCCTGCCAATGATGCAGGAGCTAATTGATTTTCTGAGAAAGGAAGATATACAGGTATTTGTAGTAACCGGTTCGAAGCAACCTTCGTTGGTTGAAAAATTAAACGGGCACTTTGGCATGCAAGCGGGCAACATCATCAGTGGTGCCGATGTGAAACAAGGCAAACCGCATCCGGAACCTTACCTCATCGCCTGGAAGCGTAGCGGATTACCAAAAGAGAATTGCCTGGTGGTGGAAAATGCTCCCATGGGTGTTGAGTCGGCCAAAGCTGCAGGCATTTATACGCTGGCTGTTAATACAGGTAAGCTTAATGATGAAGTTTTACTTAATGCCGGAGCAGACGGATTATTTAAGGACACCGTTTGCCTTAATAAGGCCTTATGTGAACGTGTTAAAAAACAAAGTAATGGTTGAAGTAAAAGCTCAAATAATTGAAGCCCTTAACAAGCTGCTTGATAAAAAAATCGACGCTCTAAAAGCCACCACTGCCGATGTATCTGATTCCATGAAAAATGATACAAAAAGCAGTGCCGGCGACAAGTTTGAAACCGGCCGCGAAATGATGCAAATGGAGCTAAATAACAAGCAGGGACAGCTTAACAAACAAGTACAGCTAAAAAAAGATTTGGCACAGATTGATGTTAAAAAACAAAATTCTACTGCTGACTTTGGTAGCCTGGTCATTAGCAACAAAGGCAAATACTTTATTTCTGTTGCATTGGGTAGAATCGTGATAAACAATACCGAATACTATGCGCTTTCATTGGCATCGCCTATCGGACAAGCGTTAAAAGGCCATAAGCAAGGTGACTCTATTTCGTTTAATCGGCAAAACATTGTTATTGATGATGTTTTATAATGCAAAGCAAATCAGGCACCCTTCATGATATTATAAGGTGCCTGATATAGTAATTCCTTAAATTTTTGCCCAAAGCCACAAGACTAATCTTCAAAATGTTTAATTCAATAAATATCAACTTAAAACCAAGTAAAGAAATCAGCGCTTTTAATTACTATCCAGCAACTTAACTATTTTTTTACAATTTACTTATCATGAATGATTCGTCAGTTAGGCTTTGAATCCTATCAGAAGAATATCATCAACCTGTTCGTTACTCCCCTTCCACCTCATAAACTCTTCAGTTATCAGCTCCTGTTGCTCAAGCATGGACTTGTCCTGAACAGAAAGCAAGAGTTCTTTTAATCTTTTTGATTTGTACTTGCCTCCTGTTTCGCCACCAAACTGTGATATAAAACCATCGGAGAAAATGTATAAGCTGTCATCTTTCTTAAGGTCTATTTCCCGATTTGTAAAAGAAACCTGATCTTTGGGGTGCACACCAATCGGCATTCGGTCGCCTTTATATTCTTTTATTTCACACTGGTCATTAGCTTCTTTACTAACAACATATAGCGGATTGTAGGCTCCGGCAAATTGCACCTTCGTTTTATCGTCATTTATAACACACAAAGCCAAATCGATTCCATCCTGAAACTCGTAGTCATCGCCTTTTTGTCCTAAAGCCGTCTTTAGTTCGTTGCGCAGTTCATTCAATATTTCGCTGGCCGTACAAAGCTTTTTCCGACTGATCAATTCATTTAGTAAACTAATGCTTAACATGCTCATCAATGCTCCGGGAACACCATGGCCGGTGCAATCTGCCGCAACAATTACAAAGTTATTGTCAACCTTGGCAAACCAATAAAAATCGCCACTCACAATATCCTTGGGACGATAGAAAACAAAGCTTTCGCTTAAGAAACTATCCAGAAGGTTTTGGTCTGGCAAAACAGCATTTTGAATTTTCTGTGCGTAATTAATACTATCGGTTATTTCCTGATTTTTAATGGCAATCTCATCCCGTTGATTGGTGATTTCGATGTTCTTTTGCTCAATCAGGTTTTCATGCCGACGACTGATCCGACGGGCAATAACCGATGCTGAAATAGCTATAATGAGACCAATAATCAGCGAACCCAGGGTATATTTATCCTTTAAGGCCTTTAGTTCGGACGAAATAGCATTGATATTTTCATGAGCATTAAGGTACCAATTGGCTCCCTTGATGGGAACGGTGTATATGATATCCGTCCGCATTTTTCCCTGAATGAAAATTCCACCGGCCGGTTCGCTCGTTGAATATACTTCTCCAATGTATTTCTCACTATTGGCATCTATATCTTTAAAAACAAAGTCTTCGGTAAAGCTCATACCAAGGGTTCTTGGATTTGGGTGACTGACCAGTTGCATTTTTTTCGTGTCATAAATGCACAAAAAACCTTTATCGTGCTCTGTTCCGGTAATGGATGCCTGAAAATTACCAATAATCGAATCGGCAGCTACTCCTCTGTTAATCTCTTTTTCAAGAATCAAAGCCATGCGTTGTGCCTGACGCTTGTTAACATTAATTTGCAACTTTACATAGTGCTTCTGAAAGTAATTGATTGAAATATTGATGCCTATATACCCAAAGACAAAGACCATTAATCCTACGCCTAAAAAGGTATACAGCGAAAGTTGAGTTCTCTTCTGCATATTTATATGATGTGTGTGTGTGACAGGTATTTTTTTCTATGCCACATATAACGAGAAAAGACATATGATTGTTTCTAACTGCATGTATTAAATGCAGGCAATTAATACTACATTATATTTGCCTTGATAAGCCAAAAAAGAAGCAGATCACCGCCAGAAATCAATTGTTTATCAGGTAAAAGTTAATCTGGTAATACAACTCCCTGCTTTTTCTGTTAAATACATTTATAATTAAATAAAATCCTTAGTATATTCGGGCAAAAATTGGATTAATGTCGGATTGCGAAATAATTGAGAAACTCAATAAACAACTTAAACGTCCACTAAAACAGGCCCAAAAGATCAGTTGGATAACAAAAGGTTTTGTTCTTAATGACAATAAAGAAGTAACTCACCTGAGTGTTTTTAAAAGTAGCTTTGAAGGAAGTATTCCTGATGAAATATTCCAATTAAAAAAACTGGAATACATTGATATTCGCGAAAATAAAATTGATCATATCCCCAACGACATTAAACAATTAACACAGCTTCGTTACATCGATATCCGCAACAATAAGCTATGCTCTTTACCTCAGGGATTTATCAACTTAAACAAGCTTGAACGCCTGTATCTTGGTCATAACGAATTCAGTTGCATTCCTTCTGAAATAATTCAGCTGGCGTGCTTAAACCTGATTGACCTGAGTGACAATCAAATAAACAGTGGATGTGAATCTCTGTTACTCTCCAAAAGCCTGCGCAATATATACCTCAACAATAACGAGTTAAGCAGTTTTCCTTTTGATAAGGTTGGCCTTAACCAACTGGAAGAACTGGTTTTGATCGATAATCCGATCAAGGAATATAAAGGTACCACAAGAGAAAAAATAAGCCGGCTGGTTCTATAATCGCCCATTGTATTAATAAGAAAAAGAGCCGATTGAATAACTCAACCGACTCTCAGCTTTCCATCCCCGTTTTTCGATTTTATCGTTAATCAGGTTTGAATATCTTCTATAATATGATCTACATCGCAATAATGGTTACCTCTGAACGGCGATTGGCCTGATGCTCTTCTTCAGAACAAGGAACACCATCGGCACATTTATTTTTCAAACGTGTTTCTCCATATCCTTTTGCCTGAATTCGATCAGATGCAATACCCCGATCAACCATGTATTGAACAGCCGACTCTGCCCGCTTTTGAGATAATGTTTGGTTGGACCTTTTAGTACCTCTGGCATCGGTATGCGAACCCAATTCAATTTTGATGCTTGGATTGTCGTTTAGGAATTGAATCATATCATCCAGTTCAGTAGCGGCATCTTCCCGAATATTCCATTTACCAAGGTCATAAAGAATCTCGATCTCGATACTCTTACCTACCTCCGCTTTCTCCATTTCTAGCTCTACAAATTCATTCACATTAACGTATCCTGTATCACGGCCCACAGTAGAAAATTTGACACGCTTGGTAAAATAAGCCTTCTTGGTAAATACCAGATCGTACTCTGTATCAGGTTTCAGCTTGGTTTTAAAGGCGCCTTCTGCATTACTAACAGCCGTTTTCCTGTCACCTGTTTTAGCTTCCATCAGCAATGTCACTTCAGGTATTGGTTGCATATCGGGTAATAAAAATACCTTACCATATATTCCATACACCGGCAATGGCACCAATTCCATTTCATGAGCATCCACATCCTGGCTAACATCAATTTCGTCGCTATAAGGATAGTAATCCACGGCATTTACCGCCAAGATAATTTCTCTGGTTTCTAAAGGTAAGTCTGTTTCTATCATACCTTGCGCATCAGAAACCAACTCCTTAATGACATTTCCATCTTTATCGGACAACTGAACGGGAGTGTTTGCAATTATCTGACGGGTTTGTTTATCCAGCAACTTACTTTTTAAGTGTTTTTTAAAACTCACGGCATCCAAAATCTTAAAACGGTAGATATCATCGTCACCTTTACCTCCAATACGATTGGAAGCAAAATATCCATTCACACCATCTTCTTTAAGGAATAAACTGAAATCATCCTTCTCAGAGTTTATCGGATACCCCATGTTGTGAACCTGGTACTGACCATTTTTATCGGTTGCCACAAACAAATCTAATCCACCTAAACCCAAATGTCCGTTAGAGGCGAAATACAGCTTGTTTTCTGCATCTATAAAAGGGAACATTTCATCACCTTCGGTATTTACTTCTTCACCCAGGTTTTGAGGTTCCGACCAACCATTATCAGTACGATTCACATACCAAATATCGGATCCGCCGTAGCCACCCGGCCGATCACTGGCAAAATAAAGACGTTGATTATTTTTGGTGATATAAGCATGTCCGGTAGAGTAGCCTTGATCATTAATCGAAATATCCTTGGGTTTTGACCAGGTTCCGTCCGATAGCTTTTGCGACAGCATTAATTTTAAATGGTTGGTGCCATCCACGCCTTTTTTGCCAATCAGATTATTGAAGGTATTGCGCGTAATATACAATTCATTGCCCTCTGCATTAATACATACGGGCCCATCATGGTACATTGACTTCAGGTTGGTTGACAACAGTTTTGGATTACCATAACTGTCTTCCTTTACTTTGGCTGAAAAAACATTTAAATACGGCGTTTCCTTCCAGGCATATTCGCGACGAATAACCACATCGACCTCACGAGCTGAGGCAAAGAGCACTTTATCATCAAAAACAATGGCCCCAAAATCGGACTGACGGGAATTAAAATCCACATCTTCGATCAGGTAACGTTCCTCCGACAGAATTTTTTCAATGGTCGGTAGTGAATTATTTTGCCTTATCGCCCTGGAATCTTCCACATTGGCATCAAGATACTTTGCCATATACCGGTCGGCCTCGGCATATTTACCATTGTATTTTAAGGCTTGAGCATAGAAGAACAGATCGTTGGTAGAAAAGGTATTTTCTTGCATCTGTGCATAAACCTCTTCGGCTTTTTGCGACTCTTGTACCTTTAAGTAGGCTTGTGCCAACTGACTCTTTACCGAATCGGCCAAATAACCTTTTTGGTACAATGGCTCGTATCGGCGTATGGCCTTTGCATAGGCCAGGTTGTCATAAGCTTTGGTGGCCTGATTAACTCTAAATGAATTAACCAGACTATCCATTTTGTTTTTATAATTCTGCGATTGTGAGCTTACCGAAAGCATCAATAAGCCAACTATAATTAGAGATGTTTTTAGCTTCATCATTATTGCGTTCTTAGCTTTGATTAAAAATACCTTGGTGACTTCACTTTGTTTTTAAGGAATCCATCGAAATCATAACTTACAATAATCTCATGACTACCGTTGTTATAGTTATTCAGTGCCGATACAGTAAAATCGTAAGAATAACCAATCATCAGCTGCTTATTGAGCTTAATATTGCCTATAAAAGCCACTGCATCGCCTAAACGATAGGTTGCTCCGAGCCAATAGGTGTCTTTTATCAAAAATTGTCCGGTTACATCTGTTGAAGGCGGTGCTCCACTCACTACTTTTGTAATTAAAGAAGGCTTAAATTTTAAGTCCTTGTTTAAATCAAACACATAGCCTCCCATCAGGAAGAAATGCTGCTTAAGATCGCTAATTGAACCATAAGACGATTGCTCACCACTCAGTTCGGTTTGTATCAGTTTAGGCACTGATGCACCTATGTAGTACTTATCGGTGTACATGTATAATCCTAAACCAGCATTGGGCTGAAACCGTTGCTCCACATTTTCGCTAAAAGCAACATCGGTACCTCCCACATTGATATCAGTTAGATTCACATAGTAATTATAGATACCTCCTTTTATACCCATCGATAAGGTCAACGATTCGCTTAAGCTAACACGATAAGCGTAGTTAACATTAACGTAGTAATTATTAACGGGGCCATGACTATCGGAAACAACCGATAGCCCCACACCCATTTTATAATTATTGAGTGGTGTATGCATCGTAAAATCATAGGTTCGCGGTGCACCATCCATACCTGTCCATTGCATACGCGACAGAAGCAAAACATTTAATGCATTTCGCGTACCTGCATAAGCCGGATTCACCGATACGGTATTAAACATGTATTGTGTGTACAAAGGTTCTTGCTGAGCGCTTACTTTACCGGAGCATAACAGTAAGAGCATCATGCCTAAAACAACTAATGTATTTTTATATAATCGTTTCATGTCTTTCTAATTTACTTTTTCTTACTGTTTACTATCGATTTAGATAAATATAACCTTGAACTTTTTCACCAGTATCATGAACTTCAATGATATAGTAATATGTACCTACCGGCAGTTCATCGCCAATGCTAAAGCCAACATTGGAAACACCATTCCAGTCGTTTTCGTACTTATCTTTTCGGTAAACAATGTTACCCCAACGGTTGAAGACTTCGAAGCTTACTTTATTGAATTGGTTGATCCAAGGAATCACGTAATTATCGTTAACCCCATCACCATTTGGTGAGAATCCTTCCAATACTTCAAGTTCTTCATAACACTTATCTTCATCGATACGATCGGGAGTACCATCATTATCGCAGTCACCTTTTGACTCATCTTTATCTAATACACCATCATTGTCTGAATCCAGGTCGCGGTAATCCTCCTGACCATCGCCATCTGTATCAACATCACCTTCTTCTCTATCTAGGATTCCGTCTCCATCAGAGTCATCATCACGGTAATCTTCAATTCCATCACCGTCAGTATCACCATCTCCTTCGTCTTCGTCTAAAATACCATCATCGTCCGAATCCAAATCTTTGTAATCAGGCGTATCATCACCATCAGTATCTACATCACCTTCGTCTTCATCCAATATGCCATCACCATCTGAATCCTCATCTTCATCGTTTGGTATATCATCGCCATCGATGTCATCATCACCTTCGCGATCATTATCGATACCGTCACCATCACGATCAGGATTTTCATTAACTGTTATTGTCACAACAGCAGTTGCACATTCTTGCGGTGTTCCATCATCACATACTTCATAGGTAAATGAATCGGTTCCGAAGAATCGGTGATTTGGTGTATATTGATAGGTTCCATCGGTATTGAGCACCAAGACACCATTGCCTGGTCCCGCTACCGGTGTTGTTTTAACCGATAAATTATCATTTTCAGGATCCGAATCATTGTTCAATACAGATGTACCATTTAGTACTTCACCTTCGTTGATCTCTGCAACATCAGGATTAGCTATTGGTGCCGTATTCGCGCCATCATTATCAAAGTTGATCACGGATACTGTTTCGCTTAAGCCATCGTAGGTCTCATCCGAATTAGCATCATCGACTGATAAAGTTAAGGCGTAAGTAATGTCACCGTCGACCTCTGTATCATCCTCACCAGTTACCGTCACGGTCTGTGCTTCGTTCCAGTTAGTTGATGTGAAGGTTAATGATGTAACATCCAGGCGACCTTCTGTGGCATCCAAACCGCTAATGTTTACAACCACATCGCTGCTCGGCTGAGTATTTAATACCACATCGAAACTATCGCTTGTGCCCGTTTCTGATGTCTCGGTTGATCCACCCGTAAACGTTACTGTTAAACCTGCTGTATCGTTATCAGTATTGATTACGGATACGGTTTCGCTTAAACCATCGTAAGTATCATCCGAATTAGCATCATCAACTGATAAGGTTAAGATATAGGTTATGTCTCCGTCTACCTCCGTATCATCCTCACCAGTTACAGTCACGGTCTGTGCTTCGTTCCAGTTAGTTGATGTGAAGGTTAATGATGTAACATCCAGGCGACCTTCTGTGGCATCCAAACCTGTAATGTTAATTACCACATCGCTGCCAGGCTGTGTATTTAATACCACATCGAAGCTATCGTTTGTACCTGATTCTGATGTCTCAGTTGATCCACCCGTAAGAATTACTGTTAAACCAGCTGTATCGTTATCAGTATTGATTACGGATACGGTTTCGCTTAAACCATCGTAGGTGTCATCCGAATTAGCATCATCAACTGTTAAGGTTAAGGTATACGTAATATCTCCGTCGACCTCCGTATCATCCTCACCGGTTACAGTCACGGTCTGTGCTTCGTTCCAGTTAGTTGATGTGAAGGTTAATGATGTAATATCCAGGCGACCTTCTGTGGCATCTAAACCTGTAATATTTACAACCACATCGCTGCTCGGCTGAGTATTTAATACCACATCGAAGCTATCGCTTGTGCCCGTTTCTGATGTCTCGGTTGATCCACCAGTAAGTGTTACTGTTAAACCAGCTGTATCGTTATCAGTATTAATTACAGATACGGTTTCGCTTAAGCCATCGTAAGTATCATCCGAATTAGCATCATCAACTGATAAGGTTAAGGTATAGGTAATGTCTCCGTCGACCTCCGTATCATCCTCACCAGTTACAGTTACGGTCTGTGCTTCGTTCCAGTTAGCAGATGTGAAAGTTAATGATGTAATATCCAGGCTACCCTCTGTAGCATCCAAACCTGCAATGTTTATAACCACATCGCTGCTCGGCTGAGTATTTAATACCACATCGAAGCTATCGTTTGTACCTGATTCTGATGTCTCAGTTGATCCTCCGGTAAGCGTTACACTCAAACCTGCTGTATCGTTATCGGTATTGATTACGGATATTGTTTCGCTTAAACCATCGTAGGTGTCATCCGAATTAGCATCATCGACTGATAAAGTTAAGGCGTAAGTAATGTCTCCGTCTACCTCCGTATCATCCTCACCGGTTACTGTCACAGTTTGTGCCTCGTTCCAGTTAGCTGATGTGAAAGTTAATGATGTAACATCCAAGCGTCCTTCTGTGGCATCTAAACCTGTAATATTTACAACCACATCGCTGCTCGGCTGAGTATTTAATACCACATCGAAGCTATCGTTTGTGCCCGTTTCTGATGTCTCGGTTGATCCACCCGTAAGTGTTACTGTTAAACCAGCTGTATCGTTATCGGCATTGATTACAGTAACTGTTTGTGAAGCTACCGAGTCAAAATCATCGTCGCTATTGTCCTCATCGATACTAACTGTAATGTTGTAAGACTGGTCACCATCAACCAACAAGTCATCTTCTGGCGTTACAACAACGGTTTGTGCTTCATCCCAGTTGGCTGGTGTGAAAGTAATGGAGTTAATCACTGTTCCTTCATCATCTGATTCAGATAGCAATACAACAACATTACTGGTCGGCTCGGCCATTAATTTAATGGTAAACTCATCGCTTACTCCCGCTTCACTGGTTGACAACTCTTTCTTACTCAGAATAAAACCAGCTTCATCGTTATCCAGGTTTCTTACTGCTGCCGTTGTTGATAAATTATCGTAGGCATCATCAGAACTATCATTATCAACGGTTAAAGTTAAGGTATAATCAATCGAACCATCAATCAGGTCATCGTTCTTACCTGTTATTGTTACCGTTTGCTTTTCATTCCAGTTGGAATTTGTAAATGTTAAAGAAGTAGTACTTATTGCTCCTTCTGTTTCATCCAAGCCGGTAATATTAATGACCACATCAGAAGCCGGTTGTGTATTTAAAACAACTTCGAAACTATCACTTGTTATGTCCTCACTCGTTTCATTACTTCCATCACTTGCAATAACTGTTAATCCGGCAACATCGTTATCGGAAATAACTGCCGTTACAGTTTGCTCACCGTCTTCTGTTCCATTTACAACAGATTCAATGTTGGCGATTACAGTTTCATCACCTTCAGCCTCAGCATCCTCGATTCCTGTTAGAGTAACAGTTGCTTCTGTGCTTCCTGCCGGAATGGTAATATTCAAAGTCGTATTGTTATAATCTTCATTTCCAGCTGTTCCCGATAAAGCGATTGTTACATCAACATTCTGCACGCTGATTCTGTTTGTGACAGCTTTTATTACAGCCGTTCCTCCATTTTCAGAGAAAGGTGATCCGCTCAACTCGAGGCTAACAAGAGGTTGAGTTTCATCATCAAGAATTGTAACCTGTTGTACCTGGTTACCATCTTCGCTTGCTGATCCTCCTGCTACATTTGTAATGGAAATTTCAACATTTTCATCACCTTCATAGATCTCATCCAAAGTACTTGATAAAGTTACACTGGCCTCTTTGCTACCAGCTGGTATAACAATTGTATTATCCGATAAATTGTAATCTGTGACAGACGTCGAAATATCAGTTGGCAAAATCGTTACCGTGACATCTTCGTATGTTGTAGTACTCAATACTGCTTTAATTGTCGTTGCACTTTCATCTTCATCAATTGTTGTTGGATCAATATCTAAAGTCACCAGTGGTGCTATTTCGTTATCTGTGATACTTATTGTTACACTTTGAGGCGTTGCATGCTCCGTTGCACTACCACCGGTAACGTTGGTGATATCAATCACTACGGTTTCATCGTCTTCGTATATCGCATCTGTACTTCCTGTCACTGTTGCTGTTCCAGTGGTTTCACCGGCCAAAATAGTGATCGTTGTCGATGACAGGCTGTAATCGGAAACA
>JAOARW010000103.1 GCA_025210475.1 Carboxylicivirga sp.
CATTTGCATGGTTGGAAAACACTAGAAGGTTGAGTAAAGACTTTGAATATCACACATCTACTAGTCAGACTATGGTCCAACTTGCAATGATACACATAATGCTTAATAGAATCAGAAAATAAAATTTAAACAGTCTCTTAGATATTAAGTCTTGTGTCTAATATAAAATTGACTAATCAGGATTAAAGAGTCTTAAAATATTGAATTTCCAATTTGCAATTTATACCTTGGTGGAAATCACATTATTAACCAAGGAGATAAATTGAAATTTTTATGATGAGTTCAAAGGACTTTGTATATCCATCGCAGAAAGTATTGGATTACGCTACCGTTCAATCTTATGATGACCTTTACCAGGATTCGATTACTAACCGCGAAGCTTTTTGGGCCCGGGAAGCCGAAAGATTGGAATGGTATCGTCGGTGGGACAAGGTACTGGATGATTCTAATCATCCTTTTTACAAATGGTTTACCGGCGGTAAAACCAATATCATCCATAATGCCATCGATCGGCATTTAAAGACTGCGACACGAAATAAACTTGCTCTGATTTGGGAAGGGGAACCGGGCGATCTGAAAACCTATTCCTATCATGCTTTAAATCGCGAAGTGGCCGAGTTTGCCAATATTCTTAAAGCCATGGGTGTTCACAGAGGCGATATTGTTACCATTTACATGCCTCAGATTCCCGAGCAGATATTTGCCATGTTGGCTTGTGCCAAAATTGGTGCTGCTCACAGTGTGGTTTATGGTGGGTTTAGTCATGAGGCGCTTGCCGAGCGTATTAATGCAGCCAATAGCCGCGTGGTCATCACGGCCGATGGTGGCTTCCGGCGCGGTAAAGCCACTCGTTTGAAAGATATCGTTAATAAAGCAATGGAACTGAGTCCCACCATGGAAGTATGTATCACGGTTAAGCGAACCGGCGAAGATGTTTATATGGAAAATGACCGTGATTACTGGTATCACGACTTAAAGGCTTTGCCAATAGCCAGTCATAAGTGCGACACCGAAGAGATGGATGCTGAAGATATGTTATTCTTGCTATATACTTCCGGATCGACAGGGAAACCAAAAGGATTAGTTCACACCCATGGTGGCTACAGTGTGTATACATCAGCTACGCACCGCATGGTGTTTGATATCAAACCGGAGGATCGTTGGTGGTGTGCCGCCGATCCGGGATGGATTACCGGGCATAGTTACATGGTTTACGGACCTTTGATTAACGGCTCTACCATCTTTATGTACGAAGGAGCACCCAATCATCCGTATCCCGATCGTTGGTGGCGAATGGTTGATAAGTATGGTATTACAGTGTTGTACACTTCGCCAACAGCAATTCGTGGATTAATGCGTTATGGAGAATCGTGGGTGAATCGACACGACATCAGCTCATTACGATTATTGGGGTCTGTTGGCGAACCAATCAATCCCGAGGCCTGGCGTTGGTATCATGAGGTGGTGGGCAACAAAGAATGCCCCATAATGGATACCTGGTGGCAGACTGAGACAGGAGGTTTCGTGATTTCGCCGCTTCCAATTACGCCACTTAAACCAGGATCGGCAACCAAACCTTTCTTTGGTCATGAGATAGGAGTGGTTGATGAGAAAGGGAACGATGTTAATGCCAACGATGTAGGTGCTTTGGTTATAAAGAATCCATGGCCGGGCATGGCACGAACTATTATGGGCGATGACGAACGCTATAAAGAAACCTATTGGGCTAAGTTTGAAGAACAAAAATACTATCACGCCGGTGATTCAGCCCGTAAGGATGAAGATGGTTATTACTGGATCATAGGTCGAAGTGATGATGTGATTAAAGTGAGCGGTTACCGATTGGGAACGGCTGAAATAGAGAGTGCTGCAGTGAGTCATCCGGATGTTGCCGAAGCAGCTGCCATTGCTCTTCCCCATGAATTGAAGGGGAGCGGCATACATGTTTACATCATCCTTAAAGCAGGAATTAACGGCACACGAGAATTAGCCAAGGAGCTTCTTGATCATGTTGCCAAGGTGATGGGGCCAATTGCTCGTCCTGAAGAAATTATTTTTGCGGATGCCTTACCCAAAACCCGCAGTGGAAAAATCATGCGTCGTGTTTTAAAGGCTCGTGCATTGGGCGAGGATGAGGGTGATTTGAGTACGCTTGACGATTAGAAGATAAATAGAGTGAGTTAAAAACGCAGGATTATGTTGGTCTTGCGTTTTTTTTGGGGTAATTTTTGTTTGAATGTGTGTTGATATTCTGAAAAATAAATGAGAATGTCTATTTTCGAATAACGGCCCTTAATTGAGCATATGATGCTGAAGAAAATTCTATTATTCACACTATTATTATTGTTTTCGCTGTCATCAATGGCAAAGCGTAAACTGTCATATTATCCTTTTAGTGAGGAACTATTTGTTATCTCAAATTATACCAATGTGGATAATAAATGGGAGAAAGAATCGCGGTCGATTAATGATTTAATGCGTCGGGGTGTGCGTGGTTTTATCTTTAAATTGGAAGTAGATTCCAACCGTATTTATGCGCACACTCCCCAAGAGACATTGGTAAAGGCCAAAGCGCTACTAAAACCGATTTCAAATTTTTTGCTTAATAATCCCGACCAGTTAATGGTTCTTTTTCTCGACTATCACTTTTCAACTGAAAAGGTCATTTCTTTGTTGAAGAGTTCAGGTTTGTACCATAAAGTCTGGATCGAGGAAGGAAAAGGTCAATGGCCGGGTCGTAAATTAATGACTGAGGCAGGTAAGCAAGTGGTTTTGTTTACAATGAATAACAGGGGTGCCAACTATCGCGGATTTCATTATGTATGGGATTATGCTGTTGAACCTTATCAGTCTTTTGAAATCAACCCAACTTTTGATGGTGATTATAAGAAGGGTCGCGCCGGCAACGAGTTCCTTTTTTTTAATGGATATAACCTGCCAAGCGATACGGTGGATATTGAGATACCATTTAAGAATTTTCGGGTGATTGAGAATCCCTTTCTTGTTGCTCACTTAATCAATTTGTGGAAGCAAACGGGCAAGAAGCCTAATTTTCTGGTATGCAATAAGTTTAGAAATGAAATTATTCAGGTAGCCAATAATGTGTTGTTTCATCGATCGGTAAGAGGAACCATTACCCAGAATGGGAAATTGCTGAATAATGTATTGTGGCAAGGCGATTTTATTGCCAATACCAGTGGCTCGTTTTCGTTTCCTTTTTTGGCAGGTGAAGATTTTGTGCTTCAAGCTGAGAAATCAGGTTATCACCTCGTGCCTGATCAAATAAAAGGTGAGAATCTGGAAGTTAATATGGTTCAGAATATCATAGCGACATCAATTCCTATTAATAGTGATCTGCAGGCTTTCTATCCTTTTGATAAAGATATTAAGGATGCCGGTGTTGCTAACCGGAATGGAACCTACACCAATGGGGTTTTCATTGATGATGAAGAGCGTGGCCAGGTTATTCAGTTAAAAGATTCCCAATATGTTGATTTGCCATCTGCCGTTAAGTTAGGTATTTACAATAACGATTTAACAGTAAGCAGTTGGGTTAAGGTTGACTCTTTTGCATTACGGGATTTAAATATCCTTGGAACCGAAGATGGCTACTATCGGAAAGGGCTTCATATGCAATTTCGCGATAAACGGCCGTATTTCGGATTCTTTTCGAATGATCTGAACGGAAATACACAAATTCAAAAAGGGCGATGGTATCATTTGGTTTGGCGCTATAGCAAGCATTCCGGTGAACAAGCCATCTTTGTAAACGGTCGGCTCGATGCAAAGTCCAAGGGACACCCTTCTTTTATGGGGCGTTCAAATTTAAAGGTTGGGAAAGCTATCGACCAGCATAATTACTTTAATGGGATGATCGATGATTTAGCGATCTGGAATCGACCATTAGGAGATGAAGAAATCTGGAATCTTTACCAGGATGTTTATGATTTAAGTAAGGTGTCTCTTACAGATCGTTTAAAACACAAGTGGAAACTCTATGCTGGATTATCTGCTGTGGGTGTCATCTTGCTGCTTTTATGGTTATTTCGAATAACAAAGCGTCAAAAAAATCAATTGACAATTTCATTATCAGAGCCAAAGCTGCCTCAGAAAAATGCGATTCTGTTGTTTGGTGGATTTCAGGTATATGATAAAGATGGCAACGATGTAACAACATTGTTTACTCCTAAGGTGGAACTTTTGTTTATAGCCATTTTGTTGAAGAGCATTAAAAGTTCGAAAGGATTATCATCCGAAGAGCTTGACCAAATGATATGGCCTGGTCTGTCGCGCAAGAATGCTGCCAATAACCGTGGTGTTACCATGAGTAAGTTACGACAGGTTTTATTGCGCATGGATGGGGTTAATATCGAAAATGAGCATGAGCATTGGAGACTCGTGTTATCACCCCAGGTATTTTGCGATTATGCTGAAAGCTTGGCGCTCATAAAATCACGAAAGGTAAGTAGTAGTGAAGGTAACTTTGAACGTTTATTCGAGCTTGTTTACAGAGGTAGTTTATTGCCCGATATCGAATTAGATTGGTTAGATGCCTACAAAGGTGCCATTGCCAGTGAAATTATTGATGCCTTTATCAGGTTTATGGAAGATGCCGGTAAAAACTGTACGTACGAATTAATCGTCAAACTTTGTGACCGGATATTTGAAGCAGACCCGTTGAACGAGGAAGCACTAAAGTTTAAAGTTGATGCCTTAAAACAATCGGGCTTGCATAACAAAGCTAAATACACACTTGATGAGTTTGCTGCGCGATATAAAGAAAGCCTTAATGCAGAGTTTCCTGGCCTGAGATAGATCGTGCCTCATTTTTTTAATGTTTGCGAAATCGCCTTTATTCTAAATTTCATCATCATTCTTTCTTATTTAGAATCGTTCCGGCATGGCTTTGTAATGTTCAGTATATTAGAGTTGTATGCGATAAATTAATGTGATATTAATGTGCTTTTAGGGAGCATTTTAATCCCTTTTAAGTCATTGCTAATGCTACCCGAGTACTTTTCGGACTGCATTTGATCAATTAATTTATGAAACGGATTATACTCTTTGTGAAGCGTAAAAGAGCGCTTTTTATTTTTCTGGCAGGGTTTATTACAACTCTGTTATTAATTTATCCATATCAAAAAGCAATATCTTATACAAGTACCGATGCTTATTGTAATTCATGTCATGTTCATGATCATGCCGAGGAAAGTTGGCGATTATCGAAACATGTGGATAATAAAAGTGGTGTTGTGGTGCATTGTGTCGATTGTCATTTACCACCCAAAGGACATGGCTATTTAAAAGCCAAAGCTTACCATGGTTTAAAAGATTTATATGGCTATTGTTTCAAAGATTCTTCCGAATATAAATGGGAGTCTAAAAGAATCACCGAACAGGCCAATCATTTCACTTACGAAGAATCGTGTATTAAGTGCCATTCCAATTTATATCCGGCAACCATAAGTACCAAGGGGGCGGATTCGCACATGCATTACGAAAATCATCGCGAAACAATGACTTGTTTGAATTGCCACATGCATACTGGTCATTTTAATCCGAATTATCAGCATGCACAAAACCAATCTTTTGGTGATGAAGAAGCACCAAAGGAGATGTTTCAAACAGCAACGCAGGTTGATGCATTCGAGAATTTTACCGAGCAGATACCAGGCTCTTCTGTAAGCTTTGACATGGTTGCAATACCTGGTGGTAGCTTTAAGATGGGAAGCCCTGAAAAAGAAGCGTACCGCAGATCGGATGAAGGGCCGCAACGACAGGTAAGTATTAGTCCGTTTTTTATGGCTGAAGTAGAAGTGACGTGGGATGAGTTTCTGGCTTGGTTTGGTCAAACTGCCAGTGAAGGACGCAAAGAATTGGAAGTTGGTACTGCCGAAGTGGATGCCATCACTGGGGCAACTCCACCATGGGGAGCACCAGATCAGGGTTGGGGTAAAGGTAAGCGACCGGCGATTACCATGTCACACCATGCAGCTGTTCAGTATTGTCGATGGTTATCGCATGTTACAGGCAAAACGTATCGCCTGCCAACCGAAGCTGAATGGGAGTATGCAGCACGGGCCGGATCAAAAACAGCTTATCCCTTCAAAGGCAGTCCAAAAGATTATTCGGAGTTGTCATTCTGGAATAAATGGACAGGCGCAGACACAACCCTAATTGGTCGATATGTAACTTATAAAGCCAACTCTGATGGTAAAACACAATTGCCCGATCAGATACTGGCCAATGCTTATGGCTTAAAAAATATGCATGGTAACGTGGCCGAGTTTTGCTCTGATTGGTACGCGCCAGACACCTATAAAAAATATAATGACGAACAACTAACTGATCCAAAGGGACCAGCCAAAGGCTGGGAGCATGTGATCAGAGGTGGTTCATTCAGAAGTGATGCCAGTGAATTGCGATCGGCTGCCAGAGCTTCAACACAAACGCGAGACTGGTTAAAAACAGATCCGCAAATGCCCAAAAGTATTTGGTGGTACTCTGATGCTAATCATGTCGGATTCAGGGTTGTTTGTGAAGTTCCCGAAGGCAATGAAGCCAACTAAAACTGTGAATAAAATATCGAAGTGATGAAGAAAAATATAGACCGTAGAAAATTTATACAAAATGCCTCAATGGTGAGTGCCGTTGGGGCACTTGCAATTGGTGCTTTAAATTCTTGTAGTAAAACTAAATCGAGAGAAGAACTCGGACTGCCGCCACTCAAAAAGGCCGCACCAAAAGGTAAAAAGCTAAAAGCCGGATTAATTGGTTGTGGGCATCGAGGAACGGGTGCTTTGCTTAACTTTTTAAGTGCAGGACCCGGCTTAGAGGTAGGCGCTTTGGGCGATGTTTTTCAAGAGAAAGTGGCATCCGTAAAAGAGCGTTTGGCTAAATATAAACTAAGTGTACCTGAGGACAAATGTTTCACAGGGCTGGATGCTTACCAAAAAGTAATGGAAACGGATGTGGATGTGGTATTGTTAGCTACACCACCGTACTTTAGACCCGATCATTTTAAAGCAGCAGTGCAGGCTAAAAAGCATGTGTTCATGGAGAAACCGGTTGCTGTCGATCCTGTTGGTATCCGATCAGTTATTGCCTCAGCCAGAGCAGCCGATCAATTGGGATTAAATGTTGTTACCGGCACTCAACGCCGCCATCAACGCGATTATATTGCCACTTATGAACAGGTGGCCAATGGTGCTATTGGTAAACCATTATCGGCCAAAGCATTTTGGAATCAGGAGCATGTTTGGTTCAGAAGACGTCAGGAAGGTTGGACGGACATGGAATACATGCTGCGTAACTGGAATAATTTTTCATGGTTAAGCGGTGACCACATTCTGGATACCCATATTCACAACATCGATATTGTCAATTGGTTTTTAGGTAAAACACCAGTATCAGCTATTGGTTATGGAGGCCGCCATCGTCGCGAGACTGGTAATCAATTCGACTTTTTCAGCATCGATTTTAATTATGGTAATGGTTCCTTCTCACATAGCATGAGCCGGCAGATCGATAATTGTGCCAATGGAGTAGGTGAATTGGTAATGGGAACGAAAGGTTATACGAATTGTCGCGATAAAATTTATGATCTGGATGGCAACATCATTTGGCAATATCAATATCCGCTGGATAAGGAAGGTAATCCCACCACGAAAGTAAAAGTAAGTCCTTATATCCAGGAGCATATTCACCTGGTAACTGCCATACGCAGCAACATATATGTAAATGAGGCTGAACGCACCGCTTTATCGAACCTCACTGCAATTATGGGACGCGAAGCGGCTTACACCGGTAAGCGAATTACCTGGGACGAAATGATGAGCTCGAAACTAAAGATGGGCCCTGAAGAATTAACAATGAATACAACCTATGAAGCACCAGACACTCCGGTACCTGGCACAGCAATTAAATCATAACTAACAAAATATCTAATGGAGAAAAAACCTTTGAATCGAAGAAGTTTTCTGAAGAAAGGATTAGCTGCTACCGCGGGTGCAGCATTGTTTCCAAGTATTATACCTGCTTCTGCCATGGGCCGCAATGGCTTTGTGGCACCTAGCGACCGCATTGTGATGGGCGCGATTGGTGTTGGAGGCATGGGACGAGGCAATATGGCTGGTTTTCTTAAGAAAAAAGCGGTACAGTTTGTAGCTGTTTGCGATGTTGATGAACGCCACAACACCATGGCCAAAAACATGATCAACAAGATTTATGGGAACAAGGATGCCAGAAGCTACCGACTGTTTACAGAGTTTTTGGAGCAAGAGAAACTGGATGCTGTGATGATGGCCTTGCCGGATCATTGGCATGGAATTATTGGGGTGGCAACAGCCAAAAAAGGCATCGACATATATGGCGAGAAACCGCTGGCACGAACCATTGTAGAATCAAGAGCCATTGTTGATGCGGCTAAGAAAAACGACATTGTTTGGCAAACAGGAAGTTGGCAGCGATCGCAACCTAATTTTTATAAAGCTGTCTCCCTGGTTCAAAATGGAGTATTGGGTAAAATTTCGAAGGTGGAAGTTGGTTTGCCTGATGGACGTCAATCCATTGGTATAAAAGGAGTTCAAACACCACCGGTCGAAGTGGATTATGATCTGTGGTTAGGGCCTGCTCCTAAAGTGCCGTATCGAGGTGTGTTGCATTTTGACTGGCGCTGGATAATGGATTACTCCGGAGGTCAGCTAACCGATTGGGCAGGACACCATGTGGATATTGCTCATTGGGGACTCGATTTTGATAAGATAGGACCGACCGAAGTAAAGGCCAAAGGTGTTTATCCGGCAGATGGAATATATGATGTACCGGTGGAATACTTGATTGAAGCAAAATACGAGAATGGAGTGGAGATGACCATTGCCAACTCCAAGTATTTTATTGACCGACGACATGGTAAAGGATGGGAACGGAATAAACCATGGGCTCTGGGTATGGGAACTGTTTGGTATGGCGAAAAAGGATGGATCCACGTTAATCGTCATGGTATTTGGGCAAGTAATCCTGAGTTCCTGAAGATCGATGAAAAGGATCTGACAAAGAAAATCTATAAGAGTACCGATCATATTCAGAATTTCATTGATTGTATTAAATCGCGTCAGGCAACAGTAACACCTGCTGAAACAGCGCACCGATCGATAAGTGTAGCCTTAATTGGAGAAATCGCCATGCAAACAGGCGAGCACTTGAAGTGGGATTATCAAAAGGAGCGTTTTACGAATAGCGAATATGCTAACCGTTTGTTACAACGCCCATTCCGATCACCATGGAAATTACCTGAATTTTAACCGCTAAAACAAAAACAATGAAGAAATATATATTGAATATTCTTAGTTTGTCCATTGTTGCTACGATCCTTTTTAGTTCATGTCAGGATGATAAGCTAAAGGCATTGATAGTTACCGGGCAAAACAATCATAACTGGGAGGTTTCTCACGAAATTCTTTCTAAGATTCTGGTCAACAGTGAAGTTTTTAAATGCGATGTGGCTGTTAGTCCTGCACAAGGTGAGGATATGTCGACCTTCGAACCGGATTTTGAGAAATATGATGTGGTGGTTCTGGATTACAATGGCGACAAATGGACCGATGAAACTCAGAATAAGTTTGAGCAATTTGTGAAGAATGGTGGTGGATTGGTTATTTATCATGCATCTAATAATAGTTTCCCACAATGGGAGGCGTTTAATAAAATGGCTGGAATAGGCGGGTGGAATGGTCGCAATGAGCAATCAGGCCCATATGTTTATTTCAAAGATGGTAAAGAAGTGAAGGATAACTCACCAGGTAATGGGGGGTCTCATGGTCCGCAGCATGAGTTCATTGTTGAGCATCGTCAGCCTGAGCATCCTATCTTGAAGGGAATGCCAAGCAGGTGGATGCATAGTCGTGATGAATTGTACTCTGAACTTAGAGGACCAGCCGAAAACATGACTGTTTTGGCAACAGCATATGCCGATCCTAAAAAAGGTGGTACCGGCCGTCATGAACCCATGCTGATGACCATTAAATACGGCAAGGGAAGAGTTTTTCATACGGCTATGGGGCATGTTGGCGAAGAGCGACCAATTGCGACGCAGAGCGCCGGTTTTATCATCACCTTACAGAGGGGTGCTGAATGGGCTGCAACAGGCATGGTTAGTCAGGAAATGCCAGCCGATTTGCCGAATATTTCCATGCCTTTGATTCTGCATAATTACAAGCAATACGGGTTGGATGAACTATTCAACAGATCAAAAAAGTATGAGTTTGGTAAATCACAAAAGTATCTGAACTTGATTTCTAATCGCATTCGTTTGGCCGAAGGTGATGTTAAAAAACTAAAGGCCTTTGAAGCGAAAATCATTGAAACTTTAAAGTCAGATGCCAATGCCGATGCGAAAAACTATTTGTGTCGTGAGCTTAGCTGGATGGGGAGTTCTGAATCATTGCCTGTGTTGGAGGAACTAACGAAAAAGGATGCAACCAAAGAGATGGCTCAATTTGCCATTGAACGAATTAGTGAATAATAAAGCTTTGGGTAGAATTCGTTAATTATCCTCTTGAATAGGTAATTAAGGAGTTTTACCCAAATCAGTATACGAGTCAGAAATGAGATATTTTTTAATAGCAAGCTTCTTGTTTTTTAGTTGCAATGCTTATTTAAATGGCCAACAACCAGCAGACACGGAAGACTGGTCTGTTAAACCTAATGCGGTACATTTGGTAAACAAGAATGTGCCGTCGGATGCCATTTTACTTTACGCTGGAAAGGGGGATGCTGAAAATTGGGAACATGTTAATGGAGAGGCTTTAAGCTGGAAGACCGGAAAAGCCTTAACGGTTGAGCCGAAAACGGGCGATATCCAAACGAAGCAAGCGTTTGGTGATGTTCAGCTGCACCTCGAATGGCGATCGCCTCGAAAGGTTAGCGCCAATGGTCAGGGGCGCGGAAACAGCGGTGTGTTTTTTATGGGGCAATATGAAGTTCAGGTATTGGATTCGTATGATAATGAAACCTACTACAATGGTCAGGCAGCAAGTGTTTATAAGCAATATATTCCTTTGGTAAATGTCTGTAAAAAGCCTGGTACCTGGCAATCTTACGATATCATTTTTACAGCACCGCGTTTTAATGTGGATAAAACACTGAAATCACCGGCTTATGTTACTGTGATTCATAACGGCGTATTGGTGCAGAATCATGTGGAATTACAAGGGCCAACCTTATATGTTGGGACCCCTGAGTATAAACACCATGAAGCTAAGTTGCCCCTGAAATTGCAGGATCATGGCAATCCTGTTTCATACAGAAATATCTGGATAAGAGAATTGTAATGAATTTTTAACCTGAAACAACAATTAATTATGAGCAGACCTGTTACATTATTTACCGGCCAGTGGGCCGACTTGCCATTTGAAACAATTTGCCAAAAAGCGAAGGCATTTGGTTACGATGGTTTGGAATTAGCTTGTTGGGGCGATCACTTCGAGGTGAACAAAGCTACACCGGAGTATTGCCAGCAGAAATTGGCGATCCTTGATAAATATGATTTAAAGGTTTTTGCCATATCAACCCATTTGGTAGGACAGGCTGTTTGTGATCAGATTGATGAGCGTCATAAAGAAATATTACCGGATTATATTTGGGGCGATGGTGATCCCGATGGTGTGAGGCAACGGGCAGCTGATGAGCTGAAGGAAACAGCTGATGCGGCTAAAATGTTGGGTGTGGATGTGGTAAATGGGTTTACGGGTAGTTCCATTTGGCATTTATTATATTCTTTTCCACCGGCCAGTGATGAGCTGATCGAGAAAGGATTTCAGGATTTTGCCAACCGCTGGACGCCTATCCTGGATCACTTTCAAAAGCAAGGCATCCGATTCGCACTTGAGGTACACCCAACCGAGATAGCTTTTGACATTGCATCGGCTGAAAGAGCTCTGGAGTCAATAAACCATCATCCGGCATTTGGCTTTAATTACGATCCATCTCACTTTGGTTATCAGGGGGTGGACTATGTTCGTTTCATTTACAACTTTGCACCAAAAATTTTCCATGTACATATGAAGGATGTAGCATGGTCAGATAAACCAACAGAAGCCGGTGTATTTGGTGGGCATACTGCCTTTGGAGATCAACGACGATTCTGGGATTTCAGAAGTTTGGGCAGGGGGAATATCAATTTTGAAGAAATAATACGTGCATTAAATCGCATCAGCTATAATGGTCCTTTGTCGGTTGAATGGGAAGATGGCGGTATGGACCGTGAGCATGGAGCTAAGGAGGCTTGTCAGTTTGTACGACAGGTGGATTTTCCATCATCCAACCTGGCTTTTGATGCCGCATTTGATAAGGATAATCAGTAGTATTTCAATTAGAATAATAACAGGATTTTATGCCTTAAACTAAACACGGACTCATGAAAAAGATAAAATTAGGAATGATAGGCGGTGGATTTGGTGCCTTCATAGGGGATGCTCACCGCCGGGCATCGCGCATTTGCAACGATTTTAAATTGGTAGGTGGCGTATTTACCTCAAACTACGAGAAAGGCAAAGAATTTGCCCAACAGGAAGATTTGGATCTTAAGCGATGTTATGCCAATGTGGACGATTTAATAAATGGGGAGCTGGCTTTATCTGCTAACGAACGGATAGAAGCAGTGGCAATTGTTACCCCCAATTGTTTGCATTACGAATTTGCCAGTAAACTATTAAATTCTGGCTTTCATGTGGTTTGTGAAAAACCAATGACATTAACTGTTGAGGAAGCATTGAATCTTAAAAATATGGTTGGTGACAAGGGGTTAACTTTTGCGCTGGCACATACCTACACTGGCTATCCAATGGTAAGGCAAATGAAAGAACTCATCAAGTCAGGAGCGCTTGGGAAAATTCACCGGGTGGATGCACAATATTATCAGGGCTGGGTTAATTCAATCATTAATGGAAAGGATTCTGGAATTACCGGAGTGTGGCGAATGGATCCTGAATATGCCGGAGTAAGTAGTTGCATGGGCGATATTGGTGTGCATGCCTTTAATCTGATCGAATACACAACTGGAATGGAGATTGACCAGGTACTGGCCGACTTAAGTCCGGTAAAAGACAATGTACCACTTGATTTGGATGGCACAGTGCTGGTAAGGTTGAAAAACAATGTAAAAGGGGTTATTCGTTCCAGTCAGGTGGCAGCAGGTGAAGAAAATAATCTTACTATCGGTGTTTATGGGTCTGATGCCAGTTTGAAATGGAGCCAGGAAGATCCCAACTTTCTTTACATGTTGAGTGATTCAGAACCTACAAAGGTTTATAAACCTGCTCATGCCTATAACTCTGATTTTGCGGAAAACAGCCATGTGATGCCATCGGGCCATCCCGAAGGAATATATGAGGCACTGGCAAATATTTATAAGGGTGTTGCCAAATCGATTAGAGGCAATGACGTGTATCAGGGTGAATACCCAACAGTTGAAGATGGTGTGAGAGGAATGAAATTTATTCATTCGGTGGTTAAATCGAATGAAGAGAATAATACTTGGGTTGATTTATAAAGAGTGGAGTTAAAGGCTGATGATATTGACTTTGCAGTGTCATTGGTCTTTTTATTTTAAAAACTACTAACTTCTGCTTCTAACTAACAAACTAATAAACGAGATGACATGATTTCCATTATTATTCCGGTTTATAATGAATCCGAATTAATCGACGAAATGATTACGCGTTTGGATGCTGTTCTGGTGGTATTGAAGGAGGATTATGAGATGGTTTTTGTGGATGATGGCAGCGAGGATGATACTGTATATAAAATTCTGCAAAGGCGAGAGCAAAATGCAAATGTTAAGGTGCTTTCACTGTCTCGCAATTTTGGTCATCAGGCAGCCATCACAGCCGGAATGGAATATGCAAAAGGGGATTATATCGGATTAATTGATAGTGATCTGCAAGATCCGCCTGAGCTCTTCGAGCAAATGTACGATTTACTGAATATGGGGAATTATGATGTGGTTTCGGGCTTTAGAACAGATCGGCAAGAGAAGGAAGGCAAGCGGTTTTTAATCCAATCATTTCATCGCTTATTTAGCCAGGCCAGTGGCTTGCACGATATTGAGCAAACAGGGCATTTTTCAATGATGAACCGACAGGCATTGATGGCTCTGCTATCAATGAAAGAGAAAAACCGATACTTGCCTGGTTTGCGTAGTTTTATGGGATTCCGGCAAACACAGGTTGAGTATACCCGACAGGATCGCCTCTCGGGAGAGTCAAAGATGTCCATCAGGCAATTGTTCCGATTAGCTGGCGATGCTTTGTTTTCATTCTCTAAGTTACCGCTTCGTTTTTGCCTGTATCTGGGTTTGCTTGGTATTGTTGTATCTCTAATTGCCGGTGTTTACGTTTTGGTTTCTAAGGTGCTCGGATGGGCACCACTCGGATGGTCATCTACCACCATTAGTATTTATTTTCTGGGTTCTATTCAGTTAACATTCTTAGGCGTGTTAGGGGAGTATGTGTTTCGCATTTACAAAGAATCGCAAAACCGACCATTGTATTTTATAAGGAAAACTTACGATTAGTAAATGAAATCGGGAACCTCATATAATTTTCTGTTAGCAGCTGTTGCGCTTTGTGTTCTGGGCATATGGATTTACCATGGTCTTGAAGCTGGTATATCGGGCGACGAGTATGTTCACTTGAATCATGCCAATGATGTACTGGATTATTATTTGTCTTTTGGCCAGGATCGTTCGGCCTTGCATACCCCGGTTACCAATCTCAAATATTACGGGCAGGGTTTTGACAATCTTGCAGCACTCATAATTCGGGTATTTGAGATCGATGATATTTTCACCATACGTCATACTTTAAATATCGTGGCGGCCTGGTTAATTGTTTTGTATGTTTTTGCATTGGGCAAACGGATTGGGGGTCTCTGGACTGGCGTGATTGCAGCCTTGTTTTTGTTATTGTCTCCGCGATTTATTGGGCATTCCTTCAATAATCTAAAAGATATACCTTTTGCATTGGCCTATCTTATGTCGGTTTATTACACCATTCAATGGATTCCTCAACTGCCTCGCCCGGGAAATAAATCCAGTTTTAAATTAATCATCAGCATTGCTTTTGCAATTAGCATAAGACCGGCCGGTTTGCTGATGATCTGCTACCTCGGACTATTCTCAATCCTATGGTGCTTGGCTCGTCGAAAAGAAATGAGGATAAAACAGATGATTGGGCTACTCGCGTTTATAGCCTTTTGCTCCTATTTTCTTGGACTTCTGTTTTGGCCCTATGCACTGGAAAATCCACTTTGGCACCCCATCGAATCACATTTTGTGATGGCGAATTATCCGGTGGTCATGCGCCAATTATTTGAGGGAACCTTATATTGGTCCGATCAGCTTCCGTGGTATTATATATTAAAGTACATTGGCATCACCTCGCCATTGTTTATTATTGCTCTGTTTCTGTTGAGTCCATTGGAGAAGATACTTCCCTCAAAAAAATCTGTTTCAAAGGGGCATTTGTTTGTCATGTATTTTGTCATCTTATTCCCTTTGATTTTTATTTTATTACAATCATCCAACCTATACGGTGGCGCCAGGCACCTAATGTTTATCTACCCCTTTATTTGTGTGTTATCTGCTTTATTGATTAACAGGATTTATGGTATTAATAAACATTTATTTTTCAAAGCAGGACTTTCGTTATTAGTAATAGCTGCTTTGTATATGCCTGCCAAATTCATCATTCAAAACCATCCTTTGCAATATGCTTACTTTAATTCAATGGTAGGCGGAATAGATGGAGCTGCCGGAAAATATGAGGTGGATTATTATTATGCATCTCTTCGCAAGGGGGCTGAGCAATTAGCAAAACACATTGATTTTTCTGAAAATGATACCATAATTATTGCTTCAAATTTTAAAATTGATTGGTTTTATAAAGAGATGGGCGATTATATTAAAACCATCTATACGCCTTATTATAAGCGAGGCGAAAAAGATTGGGATTATGGCTTGTTTGTCCCAGCCCATATTTTTGGATACCATCAAAACAGTTTGCACTGGCCACCATCCCAAAGTATTGTGAGGGTTGAGGTGAATCATACACCAATTTGCGTTGGTGTTAAACGTAAGAGTAAGCTCGATTATATGGCGCATCAAGCCATTGTCAAAGCTGACTATGAATTAGCGATCCAGCTAGCCACAGGGGCTTTAAAGGATTCGCCATCCAATTTATCGGCCTACCTAACTTTAGGAAAAGCTTATTTCCACTTGCAACAAATGGAGCCGGCCGAGCAAGCTTTTAACAGCTGTTTGCACATACTGCCTCATTATGAACCTGCCTTGGAATATCTGGCGAACATTAATATAAAGCGAGGTGAGGCTGCTAAGGGCAAACAAATTCTTGAAGAAATCATCGAAAGCAACACCCGATATATGCAAGCCTATATGACGTTGGCTGATATATTCCTTCAGCAAGGGAAGGAACAGGACGCTATTGAAATATTAGAGCTGGGTTTGAAAAACAAACCATTTGATAAATGGATAACCGAGAAATTAGAAATTATACAAGGAACAATTATTAATAGTAAAAATTAGTATCATGAGAAAAGCGATTGTTTATTTAGGGTTATGCCTGATACTTTTAGCAGGTGGATTAGGCTTGAATTCATTGAAGGCACAGGAAGAGGTTACCGATTCCTTATCGATTGATGATATGCCGCCAGTTCTGTATCAGGAGGAAGAGGAAGAAGAGGAGGCCAAGTCCAGTACAGGTATTTATGTGGCTATTGGGATAGCGGGTGCCGTGGTTGTTGTGGTAGGCGCGAAAATGTTGAAAAAGAAGAAATAAAAAGAAAGGCCATTACTGCAAAATCGGTAATGGCCTTTGATTAAAATCTTTAAGGAATCTTATCCCTGGTAGGTACTAAAACCTGTAGTTTCCATTTTGCGGTCAACTTTCTTAACCAATCCTTGCAATACTTTACCCGGACCAACTTCAGTGAAAGAAGATACGCCGTCAGCTATCATGTTCTGAACCGTCTGTGTCCAACGAACAGGTGCCGTTAACTGAGCTACCAGATTTTCTTTGATTGTAGCAGGATCAGTAACAGCCTGAGCATTTACATTCTGATAAACCGGACAAACAGGAGTACTGAATTCAGTCGCTTCAATGGCAGCTGCTAATTCTGTGCGGGCAGGCTCCATCAATGGAGAGTGGAAAGCACCACCTACAGGTAATTTAAGAGCGCGCTTAGCACCTTTTTCTTTTAATAGTTCGCAAGCCTTATCAATACCGGCGATTGACCCAGAGATTACTAATTGTCCAGGACAGTTGTAGTTAGCAGCAACCACAACTTCTTCAACGTTTTCACATACTTCTTCTACGATGGCGTCTTCCAAACCTACAATGGCAGCCATGGTTGATGGCTCAATCTCACATGCTTTTTGCATAGCCTGAGCGCGCTGCGAAACCAATTTTAAACCATCTTCGAAGTTCATGGCACCAGCAGCTACCAATGCCGAAAATTCACCCAATGAGTGACCTGCAGTCATTTCTGGCTGAAAGGCATCACCCAATGTTTTGGCTAATATTACCGAGTGTAAGAAAATAGCTGGCTGTGTTACTTTAGTTTGCTTTAGGTCTTCATCTGTACCTTCAAACATTAGGTCAGTAATACGAAATCCTAAAATTTCATTTGCTTTTTCAAATAATTCCTTTGCCATTGGAGAGTTTTCGTAAAGATCTTTACCCATTCCAACGTATTGGGCACCCTGGCCCGGAAATACAAATGCTTTCATAGTTGATTTTTTAATAGGCAGGTCACAAGTGTTGTTAAGAACGTTAATTGTTGTTTTTGTGACCTGCTTAATAATTTAAATTTTAATGATTCCCATCCCGGTATTAGGTGCCTTATGCTGCAAACAACAAAGGCTCACGGTTGACGAGAGCCATTAATACTTTTAATTTATCCCGACAAAGATAAAGCATAAAATTGCTATGCTCCTAATAAAAAGCTCATCAATTGGATATTCGACTATTCATTCGCTAAGTTCCAAAGTGTCAGAAAGCTTGTTTTTACTATGGCTTCAAACTTGTGCCAGTCAATTCTATCGACATGATCGCTTGGCATGTGATACGATTCATGTCCACCTGTATGAAACCACATAATGGGAATTCCTTTTTGGGCAAACGGTGCGTTGTCGCTACCACTGGTCGGATTATCCCAGCCACTAAAATTGATTTTTAAGCCAAGCTTATAGTCTGTATTGTAGCGGTGGCACAAATCTTCGGCTTGTTTCCACGATTTGGTATATAATAAGGCCACAGCCGAATCGGGTTTTTCATAATTGTTACTGCGGCCAATCATGTCGTAATTGTGGTAATATTTTACCTGCTTGATGTTTTTGAAGGTATTGACAAAGTGGCGTGATCCAAACAAACCTCTTTCCTCAGCCGTCCAGTTGGCAAAAATAACAGTTCGTTTGGGCTGGATGCCGGTTGCCATAAATGCCCGGGCAATGGCGACTACCCCAATGGCTCCTGAACCATTGTCATCTGCACCGTTCCAGATGTAACCATCGTAAGTACCCAGGTGATCGTAATGCGCACCAACGACAATTATTTCATTCGGTTTTTCAGAGCCTTCAATCATGGCAATAACATTTTGGCATTTTGTCGACTGAACATCAGCTATGGTGTTTAGCTCGATGGAAGTATAATTCAGTTGTGGCTTATTCTTGGTTGAAAGATTTTGCAAATGAGCGAGGTAATGATCCAGCGATTGTTCAAAGTCAGGAATCAGATCTTCCATCATTTGTTTTGATACTTTATAATAGTAAGGGCGTTTTGGGGTAGCTTTTTGTAAGAATAAACTTTTGTCATAGATGCCCGAAGAGCGTTTTGTTAATTTTTTTTCAGAGTTTGCTTCAATGTTTGGATTGGTTTCGAACGACTCCTTTAAGTAAGGGTTGCTAAGGTCATATTCTAAAACGGCTAATACACCGGAATTTTGAAGCATCTCATTTTTAACACTCATCCACTCCCGATCCGATTTTGTTTTTAAAAGCTTTTCCAAATCACTGCCACCAATAGCTTCGGGTAAGCCAGATAGGCGAATCAATATTTTCCCTTCCGTGTTCTTTAAACTTATTTCCTGAAGTGAGGCATTGTTTATTCCAAAGCCTCCCCATAAAATGCTTCCTTCTATATTATATGATTGTGGCACCCTCTCGGCTCTGAAGTGAGTGGGAAACGTATAAGTGTTGGATCGATTTTTTGATTCGTAGGTAATACTTGCTTCTTTTGGTTGCTTGGCCACCAAGAGGGGAACATCTTGCAGATAGGACCCTCCGTTAAAGTATTGTATTCCCATCGCCTGATATAAAGATGCCAGATAATCAGCTGCCATAAAGGCTCCTTTTTTTGTGGCCTCACGTCCTTCAAACCAGTCCGATGATATAAAACCAAGTTCAGCTTCTAAAGTATTGCGGTTGATGGTATTCAGGGCTGTGTTGATATGCTCTTGCGCCGTAATAAAGCTTGAAGAAATCAATACGACACTTATTAAAGATATAATTTGTTTGTGCATGTTACAGAAGTTTTTAGGCTTGCGAAAATAGGCGATCCTATTTTATTTGCAAGGGCGTGCTTGTAGATAAAGGGGGAGTCATGTTCATTGTTTTGAAGAGTACCTGACTAACAAATTGTTTACTAGCGAGAAAAAAAAGATTGATTTAGAAAAAAATAACAATTTGGATGCTCTTTTTCCATTGAAAATTAGTACTTTTGCAGCGCTTTTTTGTCTAAAATTGTCAAAAAGGCTGAAAATCAGTAGGGTTTTGTAAGGGTTTGATGTATCTTTGCGGCCCGTTTATAGTGAAATTGTTTAATGCAATATATTTAAATTTTATGCCAACAATTCATCAGTTAGTTAGAAAAGGACGAAACAAGCAGGTGGAAAAAAGTAAGTCACGTGCTTTAGATGCATGTCCTCAAAGACGAGGCGTGTGTGTGAGGGTGTATACCACTACACCAAAGAAACCTAACTCAGCCATGAGGAAGGTAGCAAGGGTGCGTTTAACCAACGGTAAGGAGATTAACGCTTACATCCCTGGAGAAGGACACAACCTACAAGAGCACTCGATTGTGTTAGTGCGCGGTGGTAGGGTAAAAGACCTTCCGGGTGTACGTTATCACTTAGTGCGTGGAGCATTAGATGCATCAGGAGTTGACGGACGTACGCAGCGCCGCTCAAAGTATGGTACTAAAAAACCAAAAGCTGCTAAAAAGTAATTAAGACATTGTGAAGTGCGTTGTTTACTTGGTTAATACACTGGATGAGTAAATGTAAATAGCATTGAAGACTAGTTGAAACAGCCAAGAAGAATAACAAAGTAAACAAAAGAGAAGATGAGAAAAAGTAAACCAAAAAAGAGGATCCTTCTTCCGGATCCAAAGTTCAACGATCAGACAGTTACTCAGTTTGTGAATAACATGATGTTGGACGGTAAGAAATCAATCGCTTTCAAAATCTTTTACGATGCTATGGACCGTATGGCCGATAAAGCAGAGAAAGAAGGAAAGCCAGTATTGGAAATTTTCAAAAAAGCACTTGAAAACATTACTCCATCGGTGGAGGTTAAAAGCCGTCGTGTTGGTGGCGCTACTTTTCAGGTTCCAACTGAAATTCGTCCATCCCGAAAAGTATCTATCGGCATGAAGCACATGATTTTATTCGCTCGTAAGCGTAGTGGAAAATCAATGGCAGAAAAATTATCTGCTGAAATTGTTGCTGCATATAATTTAGAAGGCGGTGCCTTCAAAAAGAAAGAAGACATGCATAAAATGGCAGAAGCCAACCGTGCATTTGCTCACTTCAGGTTTTAATCTAAATAGTTAAGAAATTATTGTCATGGGAAAGGCAGATCTTAAAAAGACCAGAAATATTGGGATTATGGCCCACATCGATGCTGGTAAAACAACGACTACTGAGCGTATCTTGTTTTATACTGGTATCACTCACAAAATTGGTGAGGTACACGATGGTGCGGCTACTATGGACTGGATGGAGCAAGAGCAAGAGCGTGGTATTACCATTACTTCTGCTGCTGTTACCACCAACTGGATTTACGAAGGTGTTGAAAATAAAATCAACATCATCGACACCCCGGGTCACGTTGACTTTACTGTAGAGGTAGAGCGTTCATTGCGTGTGTTAGATGGTGCTGTTGCATTATTTTGTGCGGTAGGTGGTGTTGAGCCACAGTCTGAAACGGTTTGGCGTCAGGCTAACAAGTACAATGTTCCTCGTATTGGTTTCGTTAACAAAATGGACCGTTCAGGTGCTAACTTCTTCGAAGTAGTACGTCAGGTTCGCGAAATGTTAGGTGCAAATCCTGTACCTCTTCAAATTCCTATTGGTGCTGAAGATAGTTTCGAAGGTGTTATCGACCTAATCGAAAATAAAGCTGTTGTTTGGTTCGACGATGCTCAAATGGGTTCTCGTTATGAGCTACAAGAAATTCCAGAAAACTTGAAAGCTGAAGCTGAAGAGTGGAGAGGAAAATTAGTAGAAGCAGTAGCTGAGCACGATGATGAGTTGATGGAGATGTATTTTGAAGATCCAGATTCAATCACTCGTGAGCAAATGTTGGAAGTTATTCGTAAGGCAACTATTGCCCAGACGATTACTCCAATGATGTGTGGTTCAGCTTTTAAAAATAAAGGTGTTCAGCGTTTATTGGATGCTGTTATTCAGTATTTGCCATCTCCAAGCGATATCGGAACCATCGAAGGAACTAATCCTAAGACTGGTGAAGAGGTAGTATACGAAATGGATGAAGATCAGCCTTTATCAGCTTTAGCGTTTAAAATTGCTACTGACCCATTCGTTGGTCGTTTAGCATTTATGCGTGTATACTCTGGTAAAATTGATGCTGGTTCATACGTATTAAATACACGTACTGATAAAAAAGAGCGTATCTCTCGTTTATATCAGATGAAATCGAATAAGCAGTTGCCTCGTGAGGTGATTGGTGCTGGTGATATTTGTGCCGGTGTAGGTTTCAAAGATATCCGTACTGGTGATACACTTTGTGATGAGAAGCACCCTATCGTATTGGAATCAATGGATTTCCCAGAGCCAGTAATTGGTGTTGCGGTTGAGCCATTGTCGCAAAAAGATATGGATAAATTAGGTGTTGCTCTTGGTAAATTAGCTGAAGAGGATCCTACATTTAAAGTAAATACTAACGAAGATACCGGTCAGACAGTTATTTCTGGTATGGGTGAGCTTCACCTTGAAGTACTGATCGACCGTTTGAAGCGTGAGTTTAAAGTAGAATGTAACCAGGGTCAGCCTCAGGTTACCTATAAGGAAACCATTACTCAGGAAGTTGAGCTTCGCGAAGTATTCAAGAAGCAGTCTGGTGGTCGTGGTAAATTTGCCGATATTCAGTTCCGCATGGGACCTGCTGACGAAGGTAAGGTTGGTCTTCAATTCGAAAGCATCATTAAAGGTGGTAACATTCCTAAAGAATTTATTCCATCTATCGAAAAAGGTTTCAAAGAAGCTATGTTAAATGGTGTTCTTTGCGGTAGCGAAGTAGAAGCATTGAAAGTAACTGTGTTTGACGGTTCTTTCCATGCGGTCGATTCAGATCAGTTATCATTCGAAATTTGTGCCCGTCAAGGATTTAAATCAGCATCAGCACAAGCTAAGCCTCTTTTATTAGAGCCTATCATGCGTGTAGAAGTTGTTACTCCTGAAGAGTACATGGGTGATATCATTGGTGACTTCAACAAGCGTCGTGGTCAGGTAGAAGGTATGGAATCAAAAGCTGGTGCTCGCGTAGTAAAAGCTAAGGTGCCTTTGGCTGAGATGTTTGGTTATGTAACTGCTTTACGTACCATTTCATCAGGTCGTGCTACTTCATCAATGGAATTCTTAGAGTACGCAGGTGTACCTCGTCAGATTGCTATTGAAGTAGTAAAAGAAGCAAAAGGAAAAGTAGAATTATTATAACACAATTAGTGTTCTCACTATGAGTCAGAAAATTAGAATAAAACTTAAATCTTACGATCACAACTTGGTTGACAAGTCAGCTGAGAAGATTGTAAAGACAGTTAAGAGCACTGGTGCAGTAGTAAGCGGTCCTATTCCGCTTCCTACTCACAAGCGTATCTTCACTGTGTTGCGCTCCACATTTGTGAACAAGAAATCACGTGAGCAGTTTCAATTATCATCTTACAAGCGTTTGATCGATATCTATAGCTCTACAGCTAAAACGATCGATGCTTTGATGAAGCTTGAATTGCCAAGTGGTGTAGAAGTAGAAATTAAAGTGTGATAATCTTAAATGTTTAAACAATGCCAGGACTAATTGGAAAAAAAATCGGAATGACATCCGTTTTCAGTGCCGATGGTAAAAATGTGCCATGCACTGTTATCGAAGCAGGCCCTTGCGTAGTTACACAGGTTAAAACTGTGGAAACTGACGGTTACGAGGCTGTACAGTTGGCGTTTGACGACAAAAAAGAAAAGAGCACAAATCAGCCTGAAGCAGGTCACTTTAAAAAGGCCGGTTCAGCACCTAAGCGTAAAGTTGTTGAATTCCACGAATTCGAGAACGAATTGAAGCTAGGTGAAGAGGTTGATGTGAATCTTTTCGAAGAAAACGCTTTTGTTGATATCACAGGTATCTCAAAAGGTAAAGGTTTTCAAGGTGTCGTAAAGCGTTACAACTTTAGAGGTGTGGGTGACGCTACCCACGGTCAG
Source organism: Carboxylicivirga sp. (assembly GCA_025210475.1). GTDB lineage: Bacteria > Bacteroidota > Bacteroidia > Bacteroidales > Marinilabiliaceae > Carboxylicivirga. The sequence continues at coordinate 23,782 of JAOARW010000103.1, forward strand.
CATAACCGCTTACGCGCTCCTGGATCTATTGGTGCAGCATCTTACCCAGCAAGGGTTTTCAAAGGTATGCGCATGGCAGGTCGTACAGGTGGCGATAGGGTTAAGGTTGAAAACCTTAAAGTGATTAAAGTAATTCCTGAGAACAACCTTATTTTGGTTAAAGGTTCAGTACCAGGAGCAAAAGGCTCATATCTAATTATTGAAAAGTAATGGAACTGAACGTATTAACAATTGAAGGAAAAGAAACCGGAAGAAAGGTAACATTACCTGAAGCGGTGTTCGGAATTGAGCCCAGCGACCACGCCATTTACTTGGATGTAAAACAATACTTGGCTAATAATCGTCAAGGGACTCATAAGTCAAAGGAACGTGCTGAGATTACGGGTTCAACTCGTAAAATCAAAAAGCAAAAAGGTACTGGTACAGCTCGTGCTGGTAGCATCAAGTCTCCTGTATTCGTAGGTGGAGGTCGTGCATTCGGTCCTCGTCCACGTAACTATCGTTTTAAGTTGAATAAAAAACTTAAGCAGTTAGCTCGTAAATCTGCGTTAGCTTATAAAGCACAACAGCAAACCATCACTGTTTTGGAAGACTTCAGTTTCGAAGCGCCTAAAACAAAAGACTATGCTGCAATGGTGAACAGCCTGAAGCTAAATGGTCAGCGTTCGTTGTTAGTGTTGAAAGAAGCTAACGATAATATCTACCGCTCAGCTCGCAATATTCAGCGTGCAGAGGTAGTAACATTGTCTGAATTGAATACTTACGACATCATGAAGGCTAAGAACCTGGTGTTAGTTGAAAGTTCAGTAGAAGAATTCGGTAAACTGTTTAACGCATAAGGAGGCTCGTCATGAAAGTTATTATTAAACCGATTGTAACTGAAAAGATGACAGAACTTGGTGAAAAGTTGAACCGTTTCGCATTTGTTGTTGATAAAGGAGCTAACAAGCTTCAGATCAAAGACGCTGTGGAAGAGTTGTACAACGTAAACGTAGAGTCTGTCAATACAATGGTATACGCGGGTAAATCAAAGTCGCGTTACACGAAAAGTGGAGTTATTGTTGGTAGAACAAATTCCTTCAAAAAAGCGATTGTAACGCTTGCAGAAGGTGATACTATTGATTTTTATAGCAATATCTAATAAAAATGGCAGTAAGAAAACTAAAGCCCACAACACCGGGGCAGAGACACAAAATTATTGGTGCGTTTGATACGATTACATCGGCGACACCAGAAAAGTCCTTATTGAGGCCATTAAAGAAATCCGGAGGTAGAAATAACTCTGGTAAAATGACCGTTAGAAATATCGGTGGTGGTCACAAGAAGAGATACAGGGTAATCGATTTTAAGCGTAATAAAGACGGTGTTAACGCAACAGTTGAGTCAATTCAGTACGATCCTAACCGAAGTGCTCGTATTGCATTGCTAGCTTACGCTGATGGAGAAAAAAGGTACATTCTTGCACCTAATGGGTTGCAGGTAGGACAAGCTATTGCTTCAGGACCAGGGGTTGCTCCTGAGATTGGTAATAGCTTGCCATTAAGCGAGATTCCTTTAGGTTCCATTATTCACAACATCGAATTGCGTCCGGGCCAGGGAGGTACAATGGCACGTAGTGCTGGTACTTTCGCACAATTGGCTGCTCGTGAGGGAAAATACGCGGTTGTTAAATTACCTTCAGGTGAAACAAGAATGGTATTGGTTACATGTCGTGCTACTTTAGGTGCGGTTGGTAACTCAGACCACGCTCTTGAGCGTTCAGGAAAAGCTGGACGTAGCCGTTGGTTGGGTCGTCGTCCACGAGTACGTGGTGTGGCAATGAACCCAGTTGATCACCCAATGGGTGGTGGTGAAGGTCGTTCGTCAGGAGGACACCCAAGATCTCGTACAGGGGTATTGGCTAAAGGTTTCAAAACCCGTCATCCTAAGAAGGCTTCTAATCAATATATCATTGAAAGAAGAAAAAAATAACCGGTTAAATTAAACGAATTATGAGCAGATCATTAAAAAAAGGCCCATTTATCGACTTTAAACTGGAAAAGAAAGTTCTTACACAGAATGAGTCAGGTAAGAAAACAGTTATTAAAACTTGGGCACGTGCGTCTATGATTTCTCCGGAATTTGTAGGTCACACTATTGCTGTGCACAACGGTAATAAGTTTATCCCGGTTTATGTTACTGAGAATATGGTAGGACACAAATTAGGCGAATTTGCCCCAACCCGTACTTATCGCGGTCATGGTGGTAATAAGAAAAAGTAATTGGCCTGCCAATATTTAAATTCTTTAAACAGTAAAAAATGGGTGCAAGAAAAAGAATAAGAGCTGAAAAAATAAAGGAAGCTAAGAAGAGCGATTTCTTCGCAAAGCTTAACAATGTACCGACTTCACCTAGGAAAATGCGTCTTGTTGCCGACATGATCCGAGGTAAAGAGGTGAACCTTGCTCTGGATATGCTGAAATTCTCATCGAAAGAGGCTTCCAGAAGGGTTGAGAAACTGTTGCTTTCTGCTATCGCTAATTGGAAAGAAAAGAACGAAGGTGTTCGCATCGAAGACGCTAACCTTTATGTGAGTGAGATCGCGGTTGATTCAGGCCGTATTTTGAAACGTTTACGTCCGGCTCCACAGGGTCGTGCGCACCGTATCAGAAAGCGTTCTAACCACGTAACGTTGCGCGTTGCAAGCAAAGTAGTATCAAGTGAAACACAAGAAAACTAATAGCTAGATGGGACAAAAAGTTAATCCAATTAGTAACAGGTTAGGAATCATCAAAGGGTGGGATTCTAACTGGTATGGAGGAAAGAACTATGGCGACAAGCTATTGGAAGACTCCAAAATCAGAAAGTACCTCAATGCACGTTTAGCTAAAGCAAGTATCTCTCGTATCATTATCGAACGTACTTTGAAATTGGTTACTATCACCGTTTTCACTGCACGTCCTGGTATCATCATTGGTAAGGGAGGACAAGAAGTAGATAAACTGAAAGAGGAGCTTAAGAAAATTACCGACAAAGAGGTTCAGATTAACATCTTTGAGGTAAAGAGACCAGAGTTGGACGCTATTATCGTAGCGAAAAACATCGCTCGTCAGGTGGAAGGACGTATCGCATATCGTCGTGCCATTAAAATGGCTATCGCTTCTACCATGAGAATGGGTGCTGAAGGTATCAAAATTCAGATTTCTGGACGTTTGAACGGTGCTGAAATGGCCCGTAGCGAAATGTACAAAGAAGGCCGTACGCCACTTCATACATTACGCGCCAATATCGACTATGCTCAAGAAGAAGCCTTGACAAAAATGGGTCTGATTGGTATCAAAGTTTGGATCTGTAAAGGTGAGATTTATGGTAAGCCAGATTTATCACCTGCTTTCAACACCAAAGAAAAAGGTGGTGGAAACCGTGGAGGCGGTAGAGGTCCGAGAAGAAGAAATAATAAGAAGTAATTCTCCTTTCACATTAATTGATTAGGAACGATGTTACAACCAAAGAAAGTAAAATTTAGAAGAAGGCAGAAAGGCCGGATGAAAGGTGATGCTCAACGCGGGCAGGAACTAGCTTTCGGATCTTTCGGTATCAAAGCCTTACAAAGCAAATGGATTACAGGTCGTCAGATTGAATCTGCCCGTATCGCGGTAACGCGTTACATGCAGCGTCAAGGACAGATCTGGATTAGAATATTTCCTGACAAACCGATTACTAAGAAGCCAGCCGAAGTACGTATGGGTAAAGGTAAAGGTAGTCCGGAAGGATTTGTGGCCCCTGTTACTCCAGGTCGCATCATTTTAGAATGTGAAGGAGTACCTTACGAAGTAGCTAAAGAAGCCTTGCGCCTTGCCGCTCAAAAGCTTCCTGTAACTACTAAATTCGTTGTGAGAAGAGACTATGTAGAATCAACAAATGCTTAAGGACATGAAAGTAGAAGAAATCAAAGAATTAAGTGTTAGCGAAATTGCTGAGCGTATCGAAACTGAAACTGCAGCTTTGCAGCAGTTAGAGTTGAACCACACAACTTCGCCATTGGAAAACCCAATGCAGATTAGACATACTCGTAGAAACATTGCGCGCTTGAAGACTATTTTAGGTCAAAAGCAACAAACTGAAAAATAATTTAGGAGATGGATAGAAATCTTAGAAAAGAGCGTATTGGTGTTGTGGCAAGCAACAAGATGGAGAAGTCTATCGTTGTTTCTGTAGAGATCCGCGAAAAGCACCCCATCTACGGTAAGTTCGTGAAAAAGACCAAGAAGTTTCACGCGCACGATGAAGACAACACCTGCAATATCGGGGATACTGTGAAAATCATGGAAACACGTCCCTTGAGCAAGACTAAACGTTGGAGATTAGTTGAAATTCTAGAAAGAGCTAAGTAATCATGATACAACAAGAATCTAGACTTGCAGTTGCTGATAACAGTGGAGCCAAAGAAGTATTATGTATCCGTGTTCTTGGTGGAACAAGGAAACGTTATGCCGGAGTAGGCGATCGTATCGTGGTAACTGTGAAAAGCGCCACGCCAGGCGGTGAATTGAAAAAAGGAACCGTAACAAAGGCTGTAGTAGTGCGCACTAAAAAAGAAGTTAGACGTCAAGATGGTTCCTACATCCGCTTTGATGAAAATGCCTGTGTACTTTTGAACCAGGCCGGAGAAATGAGAGGAACACGTATTTTCGGTCCTGTAGCCCGTGAGGTTCGCGAAGGATATATGAAAATCGTTTCATTGGCGCCTGAAGTACTTTAATCATCAAAGAGATTAGAACAATGGGTAAATTGCATATTAAAAAAGGCGACATCGTTATTGTTAACGCTGGAGTCAGCAAAGGCCAGGAAGGGAAAGTCCTAGAGGTATTCCCTGCTAAACAACGTGCCATTGTTGAAGGTGTTAACATGGTGAGCAAGCATACAAAGCCTAATGCTGAGAGTCCGCAAGGAGGTATAGTTAAGAAAGAGGCTCCTATTCACATTTCAAACTTAAATGTGAAAGATCCTTCAACAGGAAAACCAACTCGTATTGGTCGTAAGTTGAACGATGATGGTAAACTGGTTCGAATTGCTAAAAAATCAGGGGAGGAGATCAAGTAATGAGTTATACACCTAGTTTAAGAAAACAGTATAAGGACGAGATTGTACCAAACTTGATGAAAGAATTCGGGTTTAAGTCAATCATGCAGGTTCCTAAGTTAGAAAAGATTGTAATCAATCAGGGTCTTGGTTCGGCTACTGCTGACAAGAAAATGATTGAAAACGCAATCAAAGAACTAACGACGATCACCGGTCAAAAGGCCGTAGCTACACTTTCGAAAAAAGATATTTCGAACTTTAAGCTTCGTAAAAAAATGCCAATTGGTGTACGTGTAACACTTCGTCGTGAGAACATGTATGAATTCCTTGAACGTTTAATTCGTGTGGCTCTGCCTCGAATTCGTGACTTCAAAGGTATCAACAGCAAGCTCGACGGACGCGGAAACTATACCTTAGGTATTGAAGAACAAATCATTTTTCCTGAAATAAATATTGACAATGTGTCAAAAATATTGGGTATGAATATTACCTTTGTGACCTCGGGAAAAACCGATGAGGAAGCTTTTGCTCTTTTAAAGGAGTTTGGGTTACCATTTAAAAACGTGAAAAAGAACTAGTTATATGGCAAAGGAATCAATGAAAGCCCGTGAGGTAAAAAGGGCTAAGCTTGTTGCCAAATATGCTGAAAAGCGTGCCAGATTACTGGAAGAAGGCGATTATGTAGGTTTACAAAAGCTACCTAAGAATGCTTCACCAGTGCGTATGCACAACCGTTGCAAGATAACCGGACGTCCGAAAGGTTACATGCGACAGTTTGGCCTATCAAGGATTCAGTTCCGCGAAATGGCTTCAGCTGGTTTAATACCTGGTGTTAAAAAAGCAAGTTGGTAAGAGTGTTAAATATTGTCCCGGTGTATAATTACGCCGGGATCAATTTAATCTTTATAAAATGACAGATCCAATAGCAGATTTCCTGACACGTATCAGGAACGCCATTATGGCGGGTCATAGGGTTGTTGAAGTTCCAGCTTCAAACCTTAAAAGAGAGATGACCAAAATTCTTTTCGAGAAAGGGTACATCCTTAATTACAAGTTCATCGATGATGACAAGCAAGGAGTAGTGAAGATCGCACTTAAGTACGATCCTCAAACTAAAACTCCGGCTATCAAAGCGCTTAAGCGCGTGAGTACACCTGGTTTACGCTCGTATTCCGGGTATCGTAATTTACCACGTGTTCTTAACGGTCTTGGTATCGCTATCGTGTCAACTTCGCATGGTGTAATGACGGATAAAGAAGCCCGAGTACAGAAATTAGGTGGTGAAGTATTGTGTTACGTTTATTAAAAAAGAAGAACTATGTCAAGAATTGGAAAAGCACCGATTAGCATACCTTCAGGAGTGAACGTAACTGTAAAAGACAATACGGTGACAGTGAAAGGTCCAAAAGGCGAATTGTCACAGGATATTCACCCTGAAATGGAAGTGAAAGTTGAGGATGGAACAGTTACGATTGTACGTCCTAACGAAGAGAAAGAAACACGTGCACAGCACGGATTGTACCGCTCGTTGATTAACAACATGGTGGTAGGAGTTTCAGAAGGTTACAAAAAGCAATTAGAATTAGTAGGTGTTGGTTACCGTGCTACTAATCAAGGTCAATTACTTGATTTAGCATTAGGATACTCTCACCCTATTCAGCTAATGTTGCCGAAAGAAATTAAAGTGGAAGCTGTTACTGACAGAAAAAGCAATCCTATTATTACGCTTGAATCAGCAGATAAGCAATTACTTGGACAAGTATGTGCAAAAATCAGGTCGTTACGTAAGCCAGAGCCTTATAAAGGTAAAGGTGTACGTTTCAAAGGTGAAGAAATTCGTCGTAAGGCCGGTAAATCTGCTAAAGTTTAATCTGAATTAAATTAGGAATTATGGCTTTTTCGAAAATAGAGAGAAGACGAAAAATTAAAATGCGCGTTCGCAAAAACATCAGCGGAACCGCAGAACGTCCAAGAATGTCAGTATTTAGAAGCAATAAGCAGATTTCTGTTCAGTTAATTGATGATGTTAATGGTAAAACCTTAGCAGCATCTTCTTCTTTATTAAAAGAAATTGCAGATCAGAAAGGTACAAAGTCAGAAGTAGCTGCGTTAGTAGGTAAAAGTATTGCCGAAGTAGCACAAAAGGCTGGTATTACTGCTGTTGTATTCGATAGAAATGGATACCTTTATCATGGTAGAGTTAAACAATTAGCCGATGCTGCTCGCGAAGCAGGGCTTAAATTCTAACAAACGATGGCTGGAAATAACAAAAGAATCAGAAACAATAACGACCTTGAATTAAAGGATCGTTTGGTTGCTATCAACAGGGTAACTAAAGTAACCAAGGGTGGTAGAACTTTCTCATTCTCTGCCATTGTTGTGGTTGGAAATGAGAACGGCGTTGTTGGCTGGGGCCTTGGTAAAGCAGGCGAAGTAACAACAGCTATTGCAAAAGGTGTTGAAGCTGCCAAAAAGAATCTAGTTAAAGTACCGATTATCAATGGTACGATTCCTCACGAGCAATTGGCTCGTTTTGGTGGAGCAAGCGTATTTATGAAGCCTGCATCACACGGTACCGGAGTAAAAGCTGGTGGTGCGATGCGTGCAGTACTGGAGAGTGTTGGTGTAACAGATGTATTGGCTAAGTCGAAGGGTTCTTCAAACTCTCACAACTTGGTTAAAGCAACTATCCTCGCTTTAACAGAATTGCGCGATGCTGCAACAATTGCTGAGCAACGTGGTGTATCAATGGATAAAGTTTTTAACGGATAATTAAGGAGAAAATGGCTAAGATAAAAGTAACTCAGGTTAAGAGTAAGATCGGGGCCACAACCAGACAAAAAAATACTCTGGCTGCCCTTGGGCTGAAGAAGCTTCAGCAAACCGTTGAACATGAAGCCACACCTCAAATTGAAGGAATGGTTCAAAAAGTACTGCACCTAGTGTCAGTAGAAAGATAATTTGGTCGAACGAATTAGAGGAAATTAATATGAATTTAAATAACTTAAGACCTGCAAAAGGTTCGGTAAAGGCCTCAAAACGTATCGGTCGTGGACAAGGATCCGGTCGCGGTGGAACTTCTACTCGTGGTCATAAAGGTGCCAAGTCACGTTCTGGTTACTCACGTAAGTTTGGTTTTGAGGGCGGTCAGATGCCTTTGCAGCGACGTGTTCCTAAATTCGGATTCAAAAACATTAATCGTGTTGAGTATAAAGCTGTAAACATTGAGTTGTTACAAGTTTTAGCTGAAAAGAAAGACATTAGTGTTATTGATCCTGAAGTTTTAAGACAAGCCGGTTTAGTTAGCAAAAATGACTTGGTAAAGATTTTAGGAAATGGTGAGCTAAAAGCTAAATTAGAAGTGAAAGCTCATGCATTCTCTGAGTCTGCAACGAAGGCGATTGAAGCAGCTGAAGGAACCGTAGTAAAATTGTAATTGAATGAAACTATTCGAAACCATCCGCAACATCTGGAAAATTGAGGATCTTAAATCCAGAATTACAACAACCTTAGGTCTGTTACTGATTTACAGACTGGGATCATTTGTTGTACTTCCAGGTATAGATCCGACGCAACTAAGTGCGCTAAAAAGTCAAACAAGGGACGGTGTATTAGGCCTGCTCGATATGTTCTCAGGGGGAGCGTTTTCCAACGCATCCATCTTTGCATTGGGTATCATGCCTTACATCTCAGCTTCCATCGTTATTCAATTGATGGGTATTGCTGTACCTTACTTTCAACGTCTTCAAAGGGAAGGTGAAAGTGGACGTAGAAAGATCAATCAAATAACTCGTTATTTGACTGTTTTGATTTTGGTTGTTCAGGCACCAGGTTTTATAGCTAATCTTCGTGCTCAAGCTGGAGATGCCATTATTAACGATGGATTTGGATTTTTAGTAACCAGTACAATTATCTTAACTGCCGGAACGATGTTCGTGATGTGGTTAGGTGAGCGTATCACTGATAAAGGTATTGGAAACGGAATCTCACTGATCATCATGATTGGTATTATTGCTCGCTTGCCACAGTCAATGTTGGCCGAGTTTATATCAAGAATGGAAGCTGCTAGTGGAAGCGGTGGTTTGGTTATGTTACTAATCGAGTTTGTAGTGTTGTTCTTCATTTTTGCTGCTACCATTGCTTTGGTACAGGGTACTCGTCGTATTCCTGTTCAGTATGCAAAGCGAATTGTTGGTAATAAGCAATATGGAGGCGTTCGTCAATACATTCCTTTAAAAGTTAATGCAGCAGGTGTAATGCCTATTATCTTTGCACAGGCAATCATGTTTATCCCGGTAACTTTCTCTAAGTTTGGTGGTGAAAGCATGAGTGGTTTTGCATCGATCTTTGCAAACTTTACTGGAGTGTGGTACAACGTAATTTTTGCCTTAATGATTATTGCATTCACCTATTTCTATACAGCCATTACAATTAATCCAACGCAAATGGCAGAGGATATGAAGCGTAATGGTGGATTTATACCAGGTGTTAAGCCAGGAAGAAAGACAGTTGAGTTCTTGGACTCAGTGATGTCTAAAATTACTCTTCCGGGTTCTGTTTTCCTTGCATTGGTAGCTATTTTGCCGGCCTTTGCGATGATGGCAGGTGTTGACCAGGGATTTGCACAGTTTTATGGTGGTACTTCTCTACTAATTTTAGTAGGTGTAGTACTGGATACTTTACAGCAAATCGAGAGTCACTTGTTGATGCGTCATTACGACGGATTAACAAAGTCTGGTAGAATTATGGGTAGATCTGGCGGTGGAGCTGCTGCAATTTAATTAAGGAACAATCATTGACATGATTTATTTAAAGACTGACGAAGAAATAGAATTGATGCGTATAAGCAATCAATTGGTTGCTAAAACGCTTGGTGAAGTTGCAAAGGCTGTTAAGCCTGGGGTTTCGACGTTAGAGCTGGATAAAATAGCAGAGGCCTTCATTAGGGATAATGGAGGTACTCCTGCCTTTTTAAATTATCAGGGTTTTCCAAATACCCTTTGTACATCTGTTAACGAACAGGTTGTTCATGGAATACCTAATAATACACCTTTAAAAGAAGGTGATGTTGTTTCTGTAGACTGTGGAGTGCTGTTAAATGATTTCTACGGTGATTCGGCTTATACTTTCCCAATTGGTGAAGTGGCGCCGGAAGTTAAAGCATTGTTAGATGCCACCAAAGAATCTTTATACAGAGGCATTGAACAAGCGGTTGAAAACAATCGTTTAGGAGATGTTGGTAATGCCATACAAACCTATACCGAAGAGCGTGGCTACACCGTAGTACGCGAAATGGTTGGGCACGGAATTGGCAAAAACCTCCACGAAGCACCAGAAGTAGCAAATTATGGTAGGAAAGGAAATGGTACCAAATTGAAGTCGGGGATGGTTATTGCCATCGAGCCAATGATTAATCTTGGCAAGCGACAAATCGTTCAAGAGGACGATGGATGGACGATTCGGACCATCGACAAGAAGGTATCTGCTCATTATGAACATACTGTAGCAGTAAGAAAAGGTAAAGCTGATATACTTTCTAGTTTTAAATTTGTAGAAGAAGTATTACATTTGCAGTCTGAAAAATAAAAAGTTATAGAAATTATGGCGAAACAAGCCTCTATAGAACAAGACGGAACAATCATTGAAGCCTTATCCAATGCCATGTTTAGAGTGGAATTGGAAAACGGTCACATCATTACTGCGCATATCTCAGGTAAAATGCGAATGCATTACATTAAAATTTTACCAGGAGATAAAGTAAAAGTAGAGATGTCGCCGTATGATTTGACAAAAGGAAGAATTTCCTATAGATACAAATAATAAAGTGACCGATCATGAAGGTTAGAGCATCTGTAAAGAAAAGAAGTGCCGATTGCAAAATCGTAAAACGCAAAGGGCGCTTGTACGTGATTAATAAAAAGAATCCAAAGTTTAAACAACGTCAAGGATAAATTATAAGATTATGGCAAGGATTGCTGGAGTTGATATACCCTCAAACAAAAGAGGTGAAATTGCTTTGACTTATATCTTCGGAATAGGTAGAAGCAGGGCACAAGAGATTCTTCAGAATGTTGGCGTTGACGCTAATATTAAAGTTTCGGAGTGGACCGACGCACAGATTAAAGCTGTTCGTGAAAACATCGCTGACAATTACAAAATTGAAGGTGAGTTGCGTTCAGAAGTTCAATTAAACATCAAGCGATTGATGGATATTGGATGTTACCGTGGTATTCGTCACCGTATCGGTTTACCATTGCGCGGACAATCTACTAAGAACAATGCACGTACTCGTAAGGGTAAGAAGAAGACTGTTGCAAATAAAAAGAAAGCCACTAAATAATAAGTAAGATATGGCAAAGAAGTCAGGATCTCAAAAAAAGAGAGTTGTTAAGGTGGAGGCTGTTGGACAGGCTAATATCCATTCGTCTTTCAATAACATTATCATCTCATTGGCCAATCAGAATGGTCAGGTGATTTCTTGGTCTAGTGCAGGTAAAATGGGTTTCCGTGGTTCTAAAAAGAACACACCTTATGCTGCACAGATGGCTGCTACTGATTGTTCAAAAGTAGCATTCGACTTAGGACTAAGAAAGGTAAAAGTTTATGTGAAAGGACCGGGTAATGGTCGCGAGTCTGCGATTCGTTCGATCCATGCTGCAGGTATTGAGGTAACAGAAATTGTTGATGTTACACCACTACCACACAACGGATGTCGTCCTCCAAAAAGAAGAAGAGTTTAATTACTCGACTAGTTGTTAACCATAGGTTTTTGATGGCAAATTTTGAATAAGAATTGGTTATATGATTATTTCTCCTCTCTATAATCTAGCGGCTGCCATATTCAATATTTAAAATCAAAAATTTAAAGTCAAAAATTTAGAAGAATGGCTAGATATATTGGTCCAAAAACAAAAATCGCTCGTAAATTTGGTGAAGCGATTTACGGTCCGGATAAAAATTTCGAAAGAAGAAATTTTCCTCCAGGGCAACATGGTAACAACCGTAGACGCAAAACAAGCGAATACGGCTTACAATTGAAAGAAAAGCAAAAAGCTAAGTATACCTACGGTGTATTGGAAAAGCAATTCCGTAACCTGTTCAAAAAAGCTTCTCGAAGCAAAGGTATTACAGGTGAGGTGTTACTTGGTCTTCTGGAATCTCGTTTAGATAATGTTGTTTATCGCATGGGAATTGCTCCTACAAGAGCAGCTGCAAGACAACTTGTATCTCACCGTCACATCACTGTTGATGGTGGAATCGTAAATATTGCATCATTTCAGGTTAAAGCTGATATGGTAGTAGGTATTCGCGAAAAGTCAAAATCGCTTGAAGTTATTTCAACTGCCTTGGCAAATACAGGTGTGCATAAATATTCCTGGTTAGAATGGGATCAAGATTCATTTGCAGGTAAATTCTTGAATGTACCTGAAAGAAGTGATATTCCTGAAAATATTAAAGAACAGTTGATCGTTGAATTGTATTCTAAATAATTAATTCTTATGGCAATATTAGCATTCCAAAAACCAGATAAAGTAATTATGCTGGAAGCCGACGAAAAATTCGGCAAATTTGAATTTCGTCCGCTTGAACCAGGGTATGGTATTACCGTTGGAAATGCCTTAAGAAGAATATTGTTGTCCTCATTAGAGGGATATGCAATCACCACTGTAAAGATCGAAGGCGTAGATCATGAGTTTACCAGCATCCCTGGTGTAATTAATGATGTTACCGAAATCGTTCTTAATCTTAAGCAGGTTCGCTTCAAAAATCTGGTAGAAGATACAGAGCAGGAAACTGTAACTGTAAGTATTTCAGGTAAAGAAGAGTTTACAGCCGGTGATCTTAACCAATTCATGACAGGTTTTGAAGTATTAAACCCTGAGCTTGTAATTGCTAAGATGAACCCGGAAGTAAATCTGCAGATGGTATTGACCATTGAAAAAGGAAGAGGTTACGTTCCTTCTGAGGAAAACAAACCGGCAGAGGCAGAATTTGGGTTAATTGCTATCGATTCAATCTTTACTCCTATTCGCAACGTTAAGTATGCGATCGAAAACTATCGTGTAGAGCAAAAGACTGACTACGAAAAGTTAGTTTTAGAAATTGAATCGGATGGTTCAATCCATCCAAAAGACGCGTTGAAAGAAGCGGCTAAGATATTGATTTATCACTTCATGCTATTCTCTGACGAAAAGATTACTCTTGATTCAGATGAGAAGTTTGGCAACGAAGAATTTGATGAAGAAGTATTGCACATGCGTCAGCTTCTGAAAACTAAGCTGGTTGATATGGACTTATCAGTACGTGCATTGAACTGTTTAAAGGCAGCTGATGTGGAAACATTAGGTGAGCTTGTAACATTCAACCGTAACGACTTACTTAAGTTCCGTAACTTCGGTAAGAAGTCACTTACTGAGTTAGATGATCTTCTACTCAATATGGGACTTACTTTCGGAATGGATACCGCAAAGTATAAATTAGACAAGGAATAATAGCGATGAGACATAGAAAGAAATTTAATCATTTAGGTCGTAAGAGCGCACATCGCAAAGCGATGTTGGCTAACATGGCTTCCTCATTGATTCTTCACAAAAGAATCAAGACTACGGTGGCTAAGGCTAAAGCATTACGTATGTATGTAGAGCCTCTTATCACTAAGACAAAAGATTTAGATACAGTAGAAGCAAAAATGCATGCTCACAGAACTGTATTTGCCTACTTAAAAGATAAGCACGCTGTAAAAGAATTATTCGAAGAGGTAGCTGGTAAAGTTGCTGACCGCCCAGGAGGATATACACGTATTCTTAAGTTAGGTAACCGATTAGGTGATAACGCAGAAATGTGTTTAATCGAGTTGGTTGACTACAACGAAAACATGTTAGAGACTAAGAAGTCCTCTTCAGCTGGTAAAAGAACACGACGTGGACGTAGAAAATCAACTGCTGAACAAGCTGTTGCTGCTGAAGCTCCTGCTAACGAAGAAGTTCAAGAGCAGGCTTCTGAATCTACTGAAGCTGAATCAAAAGAATAAATCAGTGATTGAAAAGGAAAGACTTTCGTTTTTCCTTTTTTTTCGTGAAATTGCTTAAAAGGAGGATAATGATTGAAAGCATTATCCTTTTTTTGTTTAAAAGATTATCAATCAATACATAAACAAATATTATTATGGGACAAATTGCAAACATTCATGCACGTGAGATCCTTGATTCACGCGGTAACCCAACTATCGAAGTTGAAGTAACATTAGAAAGTGGTTTTGTAGGTCGCGCAGCTGTACCTTCAGGTGCTTCTACTGGTGAGCACGAAGCTTTAGAATTGCGTGATGGTGATAAAGGCCGTTACTTAGGTAAAGGTGTTTTAAACGCTGTTAAAAACGTAAACGATGTTATCGCTCCTGAGTTAGTAGGAATGAGCGTACTTGAGCAAGTTGCGATCGATAATAAAATGTTGGAGCTTGACGGTACTAAAACTAAAAGCAAATTAGGTGCTAACGCTATTTTAGGTGTTTCTTTAGCTTCTGCAAAAGCAGCTGCTGAGTACTTAGGTATGCCATTGTATCGTTACATTGGTGGTACTAACGCTGTTACTCTGCCTGTTCCTATGATGAACATCATCAATGGAGGTTCTCACTCTGATGCAACTATCGCTTTCCAGGAATTCATGATTCGCCCTGTAGGTGCTGAGTCTTTCCGCGAAGGTTTACGTATGGGTGCTGAGGTATTCCATGCACTTGCAAAAGTTCTTAAAGGAAAAGGTCTTTCTACTGCTGTTGGTGACGAAGGTGGTTTCGCTCCTATGTTAGGTGGTACAGAAGAGGCTATCGACTGCATCTTAACTGCTATCGAAAATGCTGGTTACAAAGCTGGTCGTAAAGAAGATGGTGGTGATGTTTCTATCGCTATGGACTGTGCTTCTTCAGAGTTCTTCAAGGATGGTGTATATGACTACAGCATTTTCGAGCCAAATGGTGTTAAGCGTAACTCACAAGAGCAAGCTGCTTATTTAGCTGAGTTGGTTGCTAAATACCCAATCGATTCGATCGAAGATGGTATGGATGAGAATGACTGGGACGGATGGGTAGCTTTAAACGCTGCTATCGGTGATAAGTGCCAGTTAGTTGGTGACGACTTGTTCGTAACTAACGTTGATTACTTGAAGAAAGGTATTGAATTAGGAGCTGCTAACTCAATTCTTATCAAAGTAAACCAGATTGGTTCATTAACTGAAACATTGAATGCTATTGAAATGGCTCACCGCGCTGGTTATACTTCAGTAACATCTCACCGTTCAGGTGAAACTGAAGATGCTACTATTGCTGACATCGCTGTGGCTACTAACTCAGGTCAGATTAAGACTGGTTCATTAAGCCGTTCAGACCGTATGGCTAAATACAACCAATTACTTCGCATCGAGGAGGAATTAGGTGAGCGTGCTGTTTATGGTTATGCTAAAGTTCAGAAGAAATAATAACTATTTCTTTAGAGATATAAAGGCTGGCAATTTTGTCAGCCTTTTTTGTTATCATTCAGTCGCATAAAACATTTATCCATATTATCTGTTCTAATAATGCCTTTGACTCACACCAAGGCATTTTTTTATTAATTCTATCAGCTCACTCAATATGGATTATATCAAACAACGTATTATTGAAATTGGTCGCCCCAAGGCCGAGATGGTTAAAGACCTCATTAAAAAGCACGGCGATGACGTTATACAGGATGTTACTTTAGGACAAGTGCTAACAGGTATGAAAGGCATGGTGTCGCTTCTAACCTGTACGTCTAAACTAGATCCGGAAGAAGGAATTCGATTCAGAGGTTACTCAATACCGCAGTTACAGGAGTTACTGCCTAAAATGCAGGAAGATGGTGAGCCCTTGCCTGAAGGACTTTTTTATCTGATGCTTACAGGCGAATTGCCGACCAAGCAAGATGTGAATCATATTAGCGAGCAATGGGCGCAACGGGCACAAGGTATACCACCACATGTTTTCGATGTGATTAATGCTTTACCAAAAGATGCTCACCCAATGATTCAGTTTAATACGGCAATCCTGGCCATGTCGACCGAATCACAATTTAGAAAAGCCTACCTCACAGGTATGGAGAAAAAGGATTATTGGGGACCGACCTATGAAGGGGTAATGGATTTGATTTCAAGATTACCTGTGATTGCTGCCTATATTTATCGAAGAGTATTCCACAATGAAGAGTACATCGATATTGATCCGAATCATGACTGGGCCGCTAACCTGGCGCATATGATGGGGCATGATACAACAGAGGTGCATCGCCTGATGCGATTATATATGGTTATACACGCCGATCATGAAGGAGGGAATGTTTCAGCGCATGCCACTCACCTGGTCGGATCGGCTTTATCAAATCCATATTATAGTTTCTCAGCGGGAATGAACGGCTTGGCAGGACCATTGCATGGAATGGCTAATCAAAACGTGATGCACTGGATCCACAAAATGTTACGTGAATTGGGAGATGAAAATCCAAGTGAATCACAAATCCGTGATTATGCTGAAATGACTTTAAAAGCTGGTCAGGTGATACCAGGGTACGGCCACGCGGTATTGCGTAAAACGGATCCTCGCTTTACGGTTCAACTGGAGTTTGCCAAGAAGTACGCCCCTGATGCCCATTTAATTCAGTTAGTGGATAAGATTTACAACGTTGTGCCCGATATTTTAGGTAAAACAGGTAAGGTTAAAAACCCATATCCTAATGTTGATGCTATAAGCGGATCACTACTATCAACATTTGGTATAACTGAGTATCCAATTTATACGGTCTTATTTGGCGTTTCAAGGGCCTTAGGTGTATTAACGCAGTTGATATGGGATAGATTATACGGATTACCAATTGAACGTCCGAAATCGCAAAATTTAAAGTGGTTTGTCGATAAAGTCAACTATCAACAGTAGCCAGTGAAAGAGAGAGCTGTTTGCCTCTCTTTTTTGTTCGTTAAAAGTACTGAATGATAGTTTAGATTGCTCTAAAAGTCAAAGAAGATATTTCTTTCTTATTTTCATTGACAAATGATCGAAGGTTTTTTATTACTTTTATCAGCAATGAGTGTGTTGATTCGAAGGATATTTAATCGTAGAGTACTAAGGATTTGGCTGGTGGTTACTGTGTTAATTACCAATGGGCTAGTTGCGTCCATAAGTCAGATTAGTCACTTGTCGATGGAGCAATTCACCATTAAAGATGGTTTATCTAACAGTCATATAACTACATTATTTCAGGATAGCCGGGGCTATATTTGGGTCGGAACAACCGATGGACTTAATCGCTACGATGGCTATAATTTTGTTGTGTACCGACATCACCCGCTTGTGGACAGCACCATTGTGGGTAATTACATACAAACCATCACAGAAACACCCGATGGCGATATTTGGATAGGTACGCGAAATAGTGGGATTGCGATTTGGCAAAAAAATACCGGTAAATTCTTAAACATTGATAAAGAATCAGAGCTATTTAGGTCTTTGCGCGAATATGGCGTATTTGGTATGCATGTGGAGGGTAACAATGTATGGATTAAAACTCGAAACGCTATTGCAAAAATCAATTATAACACCAAAGAATTTAAAAAGTATGATCATTACTCATCTGTCCTAAAAAAAGGGATTAGCGAATCGTATCCGGTTGTTACCAAAAGGGGACGTGTTTGGTTTGGCTCTAAAGATGGGATACAATACATCGAAGGAAATGAAGGAATCATTAAACGCGTTGAACCTTCAAATGGAAAGAAACAATTAGAAGTAAGTAGTTTGGCTGTCGCTGGCGATAGCAGCTTATTGGCCGGATCGGAGAATGGTTTGTTCAAATATAATTTGTTTGATGAATCGGCACAGCAAATTTATAAGAGCAATGATCGTTTTAAAACGGAATCCATTAATACCATTCTTGCCACATCAGACGAAATTATTTGGTTGGCCACTTCGCATGGATTGATGTATATGCATGAACCTTACGAGGAATATTCAGCATTTGATGTTGGCCCTGATCTTGAACATGCTTTTCAAAAGATATCAACCATACTGGTTGATGCAAGCGGCTTGCTTTGGGTGGGTACAAAGCAGGATGGTTTATTTAAACTGGATCAGAAACCATCTAAGTTTTCGTCCATATCATTCAGAAATAACGAGGACT
Source organism: Carboxylicivirga sp. (assembly GCA_025210475.1). Taxonomy (GTDB): domain Bacteria; phylum Bacteroidota; class Bacteroidia; order Bacteroidales; family Marinilabiliaceae; genus Carboxylicivirga. The sequence goes on from JAOARW010000103.1 coordinate 42,015, forward strand.
ATACAATAAACTGTTACGACTTTCAAGAGGTGTTTATCGACAAGGATAATTATCTCTGGTTAGGGACATCTCAAAATGGGATTTACAAAATTAACCGTGATACAAAGGAGCTAAAACATTATCGGATTTACCCTGCTTATCTTGGCAAAGATGATCCGTCTGTTAATTCGCTTTATAAGGATTCTAAAGAGAATATTTGGATTGGAACGGACGAAGGTGTTTTTGTTTTATACGCAGGTAATCGTCAGGTGAGGGAATTTGATTACAGCAATAGCAGTGATTTTAGATACCTGCTAAAAACCAATGTTATCAAGGATATCATTGAAGACCGTTTAGGACACATGTGGTTTGCTACCCAATTTGGTTTATATCGCTACGATGGGACTAAGATTACAAGTTATTGGGCCGATGCTGATACAGAAAACGGTTTGTGTGACGATGAAGTTAATGTTTTATTTGAAGATAAGGATGGCTTATTGTGGATTGGAACTAACAATGGAATAAATACTTATAATCTTGCTTCGGAAGAATTTGAGACCTATCGAAATGTGAATGGTCAGAAAAAGATTTTAAGTCATAATATTATATCGGCATTTGCAGAGGATCATGACAAGATTGTGATTGGTACTCATTCCGGATTATCCTATTTTGATAAGAGTACGAGAACCACTTCATTTTGGGAACACGATGAATTGATCAATGGCAAGATTTACGCTGTTGAGATTGATAATTACAATCGTATATGGATTAGTAGTGGAATTGGCATTTCATCAATAATACCTGGAACACCACCTTTCCATTATAACATTAATGATGGCGTTCCCGAGTATAATTTTAATATAGGGGCATCATGCAAGTATGGCGAAAGCGAGTTGTTTTTTGGAGGCGATAAAGGACTGACAATTATTAATTCGCAGGATGTGCCAACCAACATTAACAAGCCCAAGGTAGCAGTTACCGGCGTTAAAGTATTCAGAAAAGGGAAAGAGATTGCCGATTACCAGGGTGATCGAAAGGAAATAAAGATCATTTACCGACGAAACACGATGATTCAGGTATCATTCTCAGCCTTAGAATTTACCTATCCGGCTGCCAATACTTATCGTGTTAAGCTAGAAGGGGATGATGATGAATGGCGCGATGTTACCTACCAGAACTTTGTTAATTTCTCAAATTTATCGCCCGGTGAATATACCCTTAAGATTGAAGGCATGAATAATGATGGTGTGAAGGGTGAAAAAAAGGCAGAGTTGGTAATTAACGTTGAGCCACCATTGTGGATGTCGGGTTATGCTTATGCCTTTTATATAATATTTGGTGTTTTATTAATACAAACCTTAATCAATTACCGAATCAGAAATTATCGTAAGGCTTATAAGGCATTGAATGAAAAAGCATTGGATAAGAAGAAGATAGAGGTGCAGAAAGAGCGTTTATCACAAGTACACCAGAGCCTGACGGATAGTATTAGCTATGCCAAGCGAATACAGGAAGCCATGATTCCATCGGAGGAAGCCGTTAAAATGATTGTGCCGGAGTCATTCGTTTACTATCGACCGAAAGACATTGTAAGTGGTGATTTTTACTGGATTTACCGAACTCAGAAAAAAGTATTTCTTGCTGCAGTTGATTGTACCGGACACGGTGTTCCCGGTGCTTTTATGTCAATTATAGGTTACGATTTGTTGAAGAATATTGTAGAGGTTCAGAAAGAGCATTATCCAGAGCGGATACTCAATAAATTAAGCCATGAGGTAGCGCTTACTTTTCAAAAGAACGGACAGGATGGTATGCTGAATAAGCAAAGTATCGATGATGGAATGGATATTTCATTGGTTATGCTTGATGAAGAGCAGCAGATGTTGCATTTCTCGGGAGCAATGAATCCACTGTACATTATTCGCGATAATGAGATAATGACCTTTAAAGGCGATCGATTCCCAATAGGCTATTCGGATGCTGAAAGGGAACTTTCCTACTCGCGACAGGATATTAAAGTTTACCCGAACGATGTAATATATATGTTCTCCGATGGGTTTGCCGATCAGTTTGGTGGTCCGGAAGGAAAGAAGTTTAAATACCGTCGTTTCCGTCATTTATTGCTGAATATTCATAAGCTTCCAATTGATGATCAGAAGGCCATTCTGCATCAGAAAATGGAAGAATGGATGGGTACAGAATACGAGCAGGTGGATGATATTCTATTGATGGGATTCAGGTTGTAAAGTGTTAGATCGCTAAATTGTAAAACGGCCGAATTGGTGAACTGATGAAATCAGAATCGGTTGATGAGTTTAGAAGTTGAAAAGTTTATTATATACAACAAAAGCCTGGCGTTTGCCGGGCTTTTGTATTTCTTTTGTCTAGCTTCTATAAGCGAACTTGTTCGCGTTCTACATTCTAGTATCTCTCTTACACATTAAAACGGAAGTGCATGATATCTCCGTCCTGAACAACGTATTCTTTACCTTCAACATTCATTTTACCGGCTTCTTTACAAGCTTGTTCTGAACCTAATTCAGCAAAAACATCGTATTTAATTACTTCGGCACGGATAAATCCTTTTTCAAAATCAGTGTGGATAACACCGGCAGCCTGAGGAGCAAAATAACCTTTGTGGAAAGTCCAGGCACGTACTTCTTTTACACCCGCAGTGAAGTAGGTTTGAAGCTCAAGTAGGCTATAGGCCGAACGAATCAATTTTGCTACACCAGATTCTTTTAAGCCCATATCTTCCAAAAATTCCTGACGCTCTTCGAATGTTTCCAATTCAGCAATTTCTGATTCGGTCTTGGCAGCAATCATTAATATTTCAGCATTTTCATCCTTAACAGCTTCGCGAACCGCTTCAACATGTTGGTTGCCATCAATAACAGAATCTTCATCCACATTACAAACGTACATTACCGGTTTGTTGGTAAGCAAATAAAGGTCTTTGGTAACTTTTTCCTCGTGTTCGCTCAGTTCTACTGTACGGGCCGATTTGCCATTCTCAAAAGCCTCTTTGTAGCGGTAAAGTACTTCAACCAATTTCTTGGCATCCACATCTTTTGATGATTTAGCTGCTTTCTCCGTTTTTTGTAGACGGGCTTCTACCGTTTCTAAATCTTTAAATTGAAGCTCCAGATCGATAATCTCTTTATCTCTCACCGGATTAACCGATCCATCAACGTGCGTTACGTTATCGTCGTCGAAGCAGCGCAAAACGTGGATGATAGCGTCTGTTTCGCGAATGTTAGCCAGAAATTTGTTTCCTAAACCTTCGCCTTTACTGGCGCCTTTTACCAATCCTGCAATATCAACAATTTCAACCGTTGTTGGTACCACACGCTCTGGCTTAACTAATTCCTCCAGTTTCACCAATCGCTCGTCAGGTACTGTTATTACACCAACGTTTGGCTCAATGGTACAAAAAGGGAAGTTAGCCGATTGAGCTTTTGCATTTGATAAGCAATTAAATAAAGTTGATTTTCCTACGTTGGGCAAGCCAACGATACCGCACTGTAATGCCATTATATTATGTCTTAATTCGTTACTCGATTGTTTTCGAGCTGCAAAAGTAGTAGTTTTTTTTTATAAAGTATCAAGATGTAAGTAGTGAGTATCAAGATGATTAACATCTTCTAAATAAAAAGGATCGCATCTTTATGACCAGGTAGGCTTAAAAATGCGATCCTTAATGCTAGAGGCTGTTAGCTTGGAGCTATCAGCTGTATTTTTTATTCACCAAACTCGCCGAACTCTCCATTTTGAAGGAATTCAACGCTCTTCTCGATTTCCTTGTACATGATTTTGTCTTCTTTCACAAAGCCCACATACTCGCGGTATTGAGTTAAGAAATCTTCAAGGAAAGGAGATGTTTTTGCCGGACGACGGAAGTCCATTGCCTGTGAAGCATTGAATAGCTCTATTGCCAACACGCGTTCTACATTCTGTGCAATCTTCAGTGCTTTAGTAGCTGCGTTTCCACCCATACTCACGTGGTCTTCCTGCTCGTTGGACGATGGAATACTATCAACCGACGATGGTGTTGCCATCTGCTTATTCAAACTCACTATAGAAGCCGCAGAATACTGTGGAATCATAAAACCGCTGTTCAATCCAGGATTAGCCACAAGGAATTCAGGTAATCCGCGCTCGCCGGAGATTAAGCGATAGGTACGACGCTCAGAAATACTTCCTATCTCACTCATGGCAATCGATAAGAAATCCATTGCCAATGCCAATGGCTCACCATGGAAGTTACCCCCTGACACGATTAAGTCGTCCTCAGGGAATACCATTGGATTATCGGTTACCGAGTTGATTTCGGTTAATACCACATTGGCCACGTAATTAATGGCATCTTTAATCGCGCCATGTACCTGTGGCACACATCGGAATGAATAAGGATCCTGAACGTGTTTTTTCTCGCGCGTAATTAATTCACTGCCTTCAAGTATGGCTTTTACATTTCGAGCTGTTTCAATCTGGCCCTTGTGAGGACGAACCGTGTGCAGTTGCGGGAAGAAAGGCTCAATACGACCATCAAAAGCATCCAGCGAAGTGGCCGCAATAATATCGGCATATTTTGATAGGCGGAAAGCTTTTAGTAAGGTATAAACAGCGTGTGAACTCATAAATTGCGTGCCGTTCAATAAAGCCAAACCTTCTTTAGCACCTAACTTGATCGGTTCCCAATTGTTTTCTTTTAATACATCAGCAGCCTGGCGCAATTCGCCTTTGTAATGTACTTCGCCTTCGGCAATTAGTGGTAAAAACAAGTGCGCTAATGGAGCTAAATCGCCCGATGCTCCTAATGAACCTTGTTCGAATACGATTGGATAAACACCATTGTTGAAGAAATCGCACAGGCGCTGAACAGTTTGTACCTGTACGCCTGAGTTACCAATACTCAAGGCATGAATCTTCAACATCAACATCAATTTAACTACATCGCGGGGCACTTCGCGGCCAATGCCACAGGCATGACTCTTAACCAAATTCTCTTGTAATTTACTTAAGTCATCCGACGAAATTGAAATGTTACACAAAGAACCAAAACCGGTGTTGATACCGTAAACCGGGCCATCGTTGTTGGCTACCTTATTGTCGAGGTATTGCTTACAATGTTCAATACGTTTAATCGACTCTTCAGAAAGTTTCAGGTGATAGCCTTCGGTTAATATGGTTTCAATGATTTCGTATGATAGAGGAGCTGGTGAAATTTCAAATATCTTTTGCATTTTTTAAAGCTTTTAGCTGCTGGCTTTTAGCCTTGATAACTATCGGGGCTATTGGCAGCTTGATTAGAAAACGGAATTCTTGTAGCTGGCACGAAATTGTTATTCGTGCCTGCGATTCGATAAGCACAGATTGAAAATCTGCGCTAGCAGGGAAGTTATAACGAATATCACTACGATATGGCGTCATAACAAAAAGGTCTGCGACCTTCAGGGACAGCGGATGTCGCCGCCAAAGGAGATAAAAACGTGGTCTCTGTTTTTTAGAATTCTGCCCATAAAAAAGCGGGGTAAGCAATTTGATGCCTACCCCGCAAACATAGATAATTTCTTTATTAAATGTTGATGACTTTAATCAATTCTTCAACACTTACTTTGCTTTGTTCGCCGCTTTCCATATTCTTAACGGTAACCACATTGGCATTGCGCTCTTCTTCGCCAGCCAGCAACACAAACGGAATTTCCTTTTTATTAGCGTAATTCATCTGCTTTTTCATCTTCACCGAATCGGGGAATAGCTCGGCATTGATACCTGTTTTTCGTACTTCTTTTAGGATGCGTAAGGCATACAATTCATCTTCGCCACCAAAATTAACGAACATCGCACGTGTTTTAGCACCATCGGCTTTGGGGAATAGCTCCAGCTGGTTCATCACATCGTAAATGCGATCGGCACCAAACGAGATGCCAACACCCGAAACGTCTTTCAGTCCGAAAATACCAGTCAGGTCGTCGTAACGGCCACCACCGGTGATACTGCCTATTTTTACATCTTTGGCTTTCACTTCAAAAATGGCTCCGGTGTAATAGTTTAAGCCGCGGGCTAATGTTAAGTCCAACTCAACTTCCAAATCAAGGTTTAAAGTATCCAGGTAGTTAAGTACTACTTCTAATTCGTCTACCCCTTTTAGGCCCACTTCTGAAGTGGCCAGTACTTCGCGCAGCTTAGCAATTTTATCGCGGTTCGAACCACTTAGCATGATAATGGGCTGGATGGTGTCAATCTTTTCCTGTGACAAACCTTTGGATGCCAGCTCTTCATTTACCTTGTCCAGGCCAATTTTATCCAGCTTGTCAATGGCAACGGTGATGTCTACAATCTTATCCGAGGCATCAATAATTTCGGCAATACCCGATAATACTTTACGGTTGTTAAGCAATAAAGCCACATTGATGTTAAGCAAACGATACACTTCGTCAACAATTTGGATTAACTCCACTTCGTTTAACAAAGAGTTGCTGCCCACCACATCTACATCGCACTGGAAAAATTCACGATAACGCCCTTTTTGAGGACGGTCGGCACGCCAAACCGGCTGAATTTGGTAACGCTTAAACGGGAAACTGATTTCATTCTGGTGTTGCACCACAAAGCGCGCAAAAGGCACAGTTAAATCATAACGCAATCCTTTTTCACTTATCTGCGACATCACCTTGTTCGAAGCTTTTTCGGCCAGCAAGCTTTCATCTGCCTTCTTAAGGTAATCGCCCGAGTTTAGAATTTTGAATAACAGCTTATCACCTTCTTCGCCATATTTACCCAGCAAAGTGCTCAGGTTTTCCATGGCAGGTGTTTCAATTGGCAAATAGCCATATTTTTGAAAGACTGATTTTACCGTATCAAAAATGTAATTGCGTTTCACCATTTCCACTGGTGAAAAATCCCTTGTTCCCTTTGGTATGCCAGGTTTTTGAGCCATATCTGTAATTCTGTTTTGCTATTCGAAATTTGTTGGTTTGATTAAACCGGGGCAAAGATACTAAAAATGGAAAAACTGTTATAATGGCTTGTACGCATTGTATTCAGCTTTCGATAATTAGTTAATCCTTAACAACAATACAAGTCATTAATTATCAGCTGTTAATCTGAATAATTAATGGCTTTTTAACATTCTTAATTGCAAGGTTTTTAGTAACTTAGAGTAAAACCTTGCAGAAATAATGAAAGGAAAAC